>JAKFYF010000157.1 GCA_021731005.1 Hyphomonadaceae bacterium | reverse complement strand
GTCGACCGTAGCCTCCCGACAGGAGATGGGCATGAGTATCCATCGGCTTTTTTGCTGTGGGATAGATTTTTGTACAAAGCCGGCTTTTGCCGAGCGGGTGTGGTTTTTTTGCGGGGATAGTGGCGGAAAAAATGCGGGGATAGATTCTTGGAACGCCGGCCTCTCCGGTTGGAGCGCGCGCCTCCCGGCGCGCTTTCTTTGGTTGGCGAAGCGAGCCTCGGCTCGCGGGCGCGCCAGGAGGCGCGCGCTCCAACCGGAGGGAGTTGTGTCCGCGGCGGGGCCGCGCTTGCCCCCGCTTCGCTATGCTCGGCGCCTCCCCTGCTTGCGGGGGAGGAAAAGCGGACGGTCCAAGGCAATTACTCCACCCGGAAAATCCGGATCGTATTCGTCTTGCCCGCGCGCCCGAACGGAATGCCGGCGATGACGACGACGCGGTCGCCGGTTTCAACCACGCCGAGCGCGCGCACGGCTTCTTCGGCGCTGGCCACCATTTCCTCGACGTTGGACACATCGGGGCTGACCATACTCTTCACGCCCCATACAAGCGTGAGCCGCCGCGCGGTCTCGGTCACCGGCGTCAGCCCCACCACCCCGCAGCGCGGGCGTTCCCGCGCCACGCGCAGCGCCGTGGAGCCGGTCGCGGTGTAAGCGACAACCGCGGCGCAATCGAGCACATCGGTGATGTGGCGCGCCGAGAGCGCGATGGCGTCGGCGGTGGTGGCTTGCGGCGGCGTCATGTCGCGCGGCAGCCCGGCCCAATATTCGCTGTCGGCTTCCACGGCGCGAATGATGCGGTCCATGATGGCGACAGCGGACTGGGGGTGGCGGCCCACCGCGCTCTCGGCGGAAAGCATCACCGCATCGGCGCCCTGGTACACAGCGGTCGCGACATCGGAGGCTTCCGCGCGCGTGGGGGTCGCCGCCTCCACCATGCTTTCGAGCATGTGGGTGGCGACTATCACCGGCCGCCCGGCGGCGCGCGCGGCGCGGATGATCTTGCGCTGCGCGATCGGCACCTGCTCGGGCGGCAATTCCACGCCGAGATCGCCGCGCGCCACCATCACCGCGTCGGCAAGCTCGACGATCTCATCGATCAGCTCCAGCGCGGAAGGCTTTTCGATCTTGGCGATTATCCCGGCGCGGTCGCCTACCAGCGCGCGCGCCTCGCGAATGTCGTCTGGGTGCTGCACAAAAGACAGCGCGATGTAATCAACGCCGAGTTCGAGCGCGTAGGCGAGATCGAGCTTGTCCTTGTCGGTCAGCGCCGAAATGGGGATGCGCCGGGTCGGCACGTTGACGCCCTTCTGGCTCTTGAGCACGCCGCCGAAATCGACGCGCGCCTTCACTTGCCTGGCGCCGCGTTCGATGACCGTGAGCTGCAGCTTGCCGTCGTCGAGCTTCAAGATGTCGCCCGCTTCGAGTGCGGCCACCAATTCCGGGTGCGGCAGCCGGATCACGTCGCCTTCGCCCTGTTCGGGGGACGCCTCGAGCGTGACCATTTGCCCGTATCCGAGCTTGATCTCGCCGCCCGCGATCATGCCGACGCGAATCTTGGGGCCCTGCAAATCGGCGAACACGCCGATCGGTTTTCCGAGTCGGCGCTCCACTTCGCGGATAGCGGCAAAGCGGCGGGCATGGTCCTCGCGCGCGCCGTGGCTGAAATTCAACCGGAAGCAATTGACGCCGGCCTCCACCAGCATCGCGAGCCGTTCGGGCGGGTCGCTCGCCGGGCCCATGGTGGCGACAATCTTGCAATCGCGTGCGCGCATGGCGAACTCCGTTCGCGCGCATTCGAGCCTGCGTCGCCGCGGAAGTCCAGCGCCAGCTCAGGGCTCGCGCGCGTTCACCCGCTTGCGCTGGGAGCCGCAGAGATTGCTGACCGCCCCGCGCACGCCGGCGCGGCGCATCGCCTCCTCGGCTTTCTCCATATCCCATTGCGGCACATAGAGAATGCGATCAACCGCCTTGGCATGGCGCAAGCTCTTGGCGGCGCGCTCCAGGTGCTTGACCGAGCCGGTGCGGTCCGTCACCTCGGCCTTCTTGCCGTCCTTGGCCTCTCGCGCTAAGCGGCGGCGGCGGGCGAGCGCCGGCTCGAAGAAATAGAGGTTGTCCGGCGGCTCATCGCGCCAATCGCCGTGACGAACCAAACGTGACCGCGCCATGACGCCCCCGCCATGTGAATAGGACCAACGATTCGGGTACATGTGTTCGCGACATTCGCCAAGCGCGCCGCTACAATGCTCCGCTTGCGAAACAATTGAGGCTCGCCGATGCCGCTTCTTATTCTGTCCTATCTGCCGTCGCTGCTGTGCGGCATCCATGTGGTTCGCACCGGGCGGGAGATGTACTGGCTTTGGCTGTTCGCGGTCGCGCCAATGCTGGCGCCGGCCTTCTACTTCTTCGCGGTGCTGCTGCCGGAAATGCTGGGCGGCCGCACCGCGCGCGGCGTCGGCAAAGCGGCGCGCCAGGCGCTCGATCCCGAACGCGATTATCGCAACGCCATGCGTGCGCTCGATGATACGCCGACCGTGGGCAATCGCATGAAGCTGGCGCAAGCGGCTGCCGCGCTCGGACGGTGGGACGATTCGGAGACGCAATGGGCGCAGTGCGTCGAAGGTCATTGGGCAGAGGATCCGGTGATCCTCATGGGCCACGCCAATGCGCTGCTGGAGCTGGGACGCTGGGCGGAGGCGCTGAAGCGGCTGGAGCAGGTCAAGGCGCTCGGGCGCGAGGGCGAAGCGCCGAGCGTCGCGCTTGCTTTCGCGCGCGCTTACGAGGGATTGGGGCGCAACAGCGAAGCCGACGAAGCGTACCGCTTCGCCGCTGACCGCGTGCCGGGGCTCGAGGCAGGCTCTCGATACGTCGCTTTCATGGCCAAGACCGGCCGGCGCGAGGACGCGGCGATCGGGTTGGCGGAGATCGAACGGCGGCTGAGCAAGATCGCGGGGCCGTTGCGCGGGGAAGCGCGCATCTGGCGCGACATGGCGGCGACGGCTCTGGGGCGGTGATGGCAGCTACACTTTTACACTGGTCAGTGTTTCACTTAATCACTTGACCACAGGCTGCTCTTGTGCCATTTAGGCGCCATGGCCAATGTGACCATCGCCCTCGATGACGACGTGCTCGCCCGCGCCCGCGCCGAGGCGGAAGCAGCTGGCAAGAGCCTCTCGCGCTGGATCGCCGGACTCGTCGCCGCCGAGGAGGCGCGCGTGCGGGGGGAGCGAGCGGCGGCGATGGGGGATTTCGTCGCTCTTGCCCGGTCGGTGAAGCTCGAAGGCGCGCCCTATCGGTTCGATCGCGAGGAGATTTATGACGAAGCTGTTTCTCGATTCGAACGTCGTGATCTACAGCCTCGACCCGCGCGACCCCGCCAAGCAGGAGCGATGTTTGCAGTGGCTGAGCCGGGCGGCGGCGCGGAGTTCGTTCACGATCAGCGCCCAGGTGTGCGCGGAAAGCCGAAGCGTGGCGGTGCGAAAACTAGGCCTAAAGCCTAAGTTCGTCCGAGAAGCCATCGAGCGGCTCTTGCCGTGGTGCACCGCGCCCATGACAGCAGAAGAAGTGCGCCGCGCGCTCGAACTGGTCGAGACGCGGGCCATGTCATGGTGGGACGCGCTGATCCTGGCGTCCGCCATCGGCGCGGGCTGCACGCATCTGCTGACGGAAGACGGGCAAGGCGCGCCGGTGATTGAGGGGGTGAAGATTATCGACCCGTTTGCGGTCGCGCCGGGGGAGGTGTTGGGGTGAGGCGGGGGATTAAGGCCGAATCCACCGCGCGGGTCGGTCTACGTC
>JAKFYF010000014.1 GCA_021731005.1 Hyphomonadaceae bacterium | reverse complement strand
GCAGTGGAGGGGTGAAGATAGGTTCAATCCCTGCCACGGCCCACCAGTCGCTAGCATTGCTGTTTTGGATGGGCGCCGCGCTTTTTTGCGCCTAGCCCTCGCTCCGATTTCGCTCGGCGGGCAATAAGCTCTTGGCGCAACACGGTTTTGGGTTGTTCCGCCGCGACGCCGGGCGGCGCTCCGCCTAAGAGGGGGCGTGGGCTTCGTGGCGGGGCCACCCCGAACCCGCCACATCTGCGCCTCGCTTGGCGCAGATGGTGGTCAAGCGAGAGCGAAAGCGGGGCTGGCGCAAGCGCGAAGCGGTTTCGCGCGGCCGATGAAGGTCCGGGTTTGAGCCGCCGGGCCGGCACTTCAAGGTGGATTTATATGGATTATGACTTCTGCAATGTCGACGGCGCCAAGCGCTTGAAGCAGCGGATCGAGGAATTTTGGCGCGAACGCGGCTACAACGTCGACGTGAAGCTGATCGAGGCGGGGTTTGTCGCGGCGATGCGGTCAGCGCGGACAGACGTGCGCAGCGACATGGTGAACGGCTTTCCGACAAGACGCGAGGACGCCAATGAGCGCTCGCGCCCTAGCATGCGCGGTCTGGTGGGCGCCGCGTAAGCGCACAGGTTTTTCAGGGGCGCGCCGCCAGAAGGCGGCGGCTGACCGGCGCAAGATCTGAAAATTGGCGTAACAGCGCGTCGGCGCCGAGGGTTTCGGCGCCGACGTCGCTATAGCCGAACGCGACTACGATCACCGGAGCGCCGGCGCCACGCGCGGCAGCCACGTCGGCGGCGGTGTCGCCTACCATGAGCGAGCGCTGCACCGTTCCCCCCGCGCGCGCCACCGCGGCGTTGTAATGATCGGGATGGGGCTTGCGCTCGGCTACCGCGTCGGCGCCGACGATGGCTGAGAAACGCTGCGCCAGCCCGAGCGCCTCGAGCAATTGCACCGAGAGGTCGGTGCGCTTGTTGGTGCAGATCGCCAGCTTGGCGCCGAGGCCCGCGAGCGCGGTAAGCGCATCCTCGGCGCCTGGGAACGGCGTAGAATCGCGGGCGATGTCTTCGCGGTAGAAGCCGATGAACTCGCGGGTGAGCGCCTGCAGCCGTTCTTCGGCGAATGCGACCCCGGAGTACTCGGCAGCCCGCTCAATCAGCGTGCGCGCGCCGCGCCCGACCAGGGTGCGCACGGTCTCGAGCTTCATGCGCGGCAGGCCTTCGAGGTCCAGCGTCTGGTTGAGCGCCCGCACCAGGTCGGGAGCGGTGTCCACAAGAGTGCCGTCGAGGTCGAACACGATGGTGGCGTCGGCGAGTTCGCCGCTGATCATTATGGGCTCCAGGGGAGGTTCGCGCTTTGCGTCCGCTTCGGCTAGAACGAGCTCCGGATTCGGACAAGCAGGGAGCGCAGATGAGCCGAGCAAGGGCCGCGATCGTCCTGGCGGCGGGGCAGGGCACGCGGATGAAGTCAGACCTGCCCAAGGTGCTGCACAAAGTCGGCGGCCGGGCGATGCTGGACTGGACGATCGCCGCCGCCCAGGGCGCGGGCGCACAACGTGTCGTCGTGGTCACAGGAGCGCATGCGCCCCAGGTCGGCGAGCACGCGATCAAGGCGCTGGGCGCAGGCTCGCTCGCTATCCAGGATCCCCCGCTCGGCACCGCCCACGCCGTCCGTGCGGCGGAAGCCGCGCTGGCCGGCTTCGACGGTGACGTTATTGTGCTTTATGGCGATGCGCCATTTGTTCCCCGCGAGCGCATCGAGGAAATTTTCGCGTTGCGCGCGGCCAAGGGCGGGATCGCCGTGCTGGGCTTCGAGGCGCGCGACCCGACAGGCTACGGTCGCCTGATCGCCGACGGCGATGGCGCGCTTGAGCGCATTGTCGAACACAAGGATGCAGGCGAGGCCGAGCGCACGGTGAAGTTGTGCAATTCCGGCGTGCTGTGCGCGGACGCGCGCGTGCTGTTTCAATTGCTTTCGCTGGTGAAAAACGAGAACGCCAAGGGCGAATATTATCTCACTGACATTGTCGCGCTCGGGCGCTCTGCGGGTTTCGCCTCGCAGGTCGTTGTCGGCGCAGAAGCGGATGCGCTGGGCGTGAATTCGCGCGCCGAACTGGCGGCGGCGGAGGCTGTGTTTCAGGATCGCGCGCGCGCCGCGGCGATGGAAGCGGGCGTGACGCTGATCGATCCGGCAAGCGTGTTTTTCAGCCACGATACCGAGATCGCCAGCGATGTGGTGATTGAGCCGGGGGTGTTTTTCGGTCCTGGCGTGAGGATCGCCCGGGGCGCGCGCATCAAGGCGTTCTGCCATATCGAGGGCGCTGAGATCGGCGAGGGCGCCAATGTAGGGCCGAGCGCGCGGCTTCGGCCGGGAACCAGGCTGGGCGCAAACGTCAAGATCGGCAATTTCGTCGAGATCAAGAACGCCACTTTCGGGCCGAAGGCCCAGGCGAAGCACCTGTCCTATGTCGGCGATGCCGACATCGGCGCGCGCGCCAATCTCGGCTGCGGCGCCATCACCTGCAATTATGATGGTTTCGACAAGTATCGCACCACAATCGGCGAGGATGCGTTTATTGGTTCTGACACCGCTTTGGTCGCGCCTGTTACGGTGGGCGCGCGCGCTTACACCGGCTCCGGCTCGGTGATTACCAAGGATGTGCCCGACGACGCGCTGGCGGTGGCGCGGGGGAGGCAGCACAATCTCGAGGGCTGGGTGAAGAAGTTTCGCGCGAAGAAGCAGGCGGGCAAGAATGAGTAGAGTTGCAGGATCAAACGCGCCCCCGCCCCTGGGCGCGGGGGTAGGGGGAGGAGGCGTGCAGAAGGCACAGCCAGCGGCGCCGTCGCGGTTCCTTCTGTCGCGGTTCTCGGCATGAACCCCGACATCGCCAAACAAAACGCCGCCATCGCCGCGCTCGATTACATCGAGGATGGCATGGTCGTCGGTCTCGGCACCGGCTCGACCTCGGCGCATTTTGTGCGTGCGCTGGGCGAACGCGTGCACGCCGGCCTCAAGGTCAAGGGCGTGCCGACGTCGGAGGCGACCCGCACGCTGGCCGAGCAGGTGGGCGTTCCGCTGGTTGAGATCAGCCAGGTGAGCCGCATCGATGTCGATGTCGACGGCGCCGACGAGATCGATCCGGCGTTCCGCCTGATCAAGGGCGGCGGCGGCGCGCTGTTGCGCGAGAAGATCGTGGCGGCGGCGAGCGCGCGCATGGTGGTGATCGCCGACGCAGGCAAATGGGTGGAGCGTCTCGGCGCGTTTCCACTGCCAGTGGAGGTGACGCGCTTCGGTTTTGCGTTGACGGCGGCACGCGTGCGCGAGGCGCTGCTCGCCACGAATTGCGCCGGCGATGAGGTGAGTCTGCGCACAAGCGGCAAGGCCAACGAACCGGTCATCACTGACGGCGGCAATTACATTCTCGATGCGCACGCCAAAGCCATCGCCGACCCCGATGCGCTCGCATCGGCGCTGAACCAGATTGCCGGCGTAGTCGAGCACGGGCTCTTCATCGGCCTCGCCGGCACCGTGATCCTGGGGCGCGAGGCGGGCGTGGATGTGCGCGAGAAATAGGGGGGGTCCGCCCCGCCTCAGCGCGCGGGCGGCTGGAAATTCACCGCTACGCGCGTATGGGCGCCGATGGCGTTGGAGCCGTCCGAGCGGGTGGCGCGGGCGCGATTGGTGCTCACGAGACGCAGCGCGGCGCGGTCAAAGCCCGCGGTCGCCGGCGTCGAGGACACTACCGTGCAGGCGACATTGAGCGCTGGCTGCACGACGCAGTCCAGAACCACGCGCCCACCGACCCCGCTGCGCGCGGCGTTGTCGGGGTAAAGTTCAGC
>JAKFYF010000365.1 GCA_021731005.1 Hyphomonadaceae bacterium | reverse complement strand
CTTCGCGGGGGCGCGCAACAATTGCAAGAAAACCACGGCGGGCGCGGCGAAAACCGGCAAAAATAAATCCGACGCTCGCACCTAAACCCGCAATCAATCAGCAGATTTGGAATTCTTCACGGACGACCAGAGAAAGTGGGGGCCGCGGTTCACCGCCCTACTTGACGATGCGTCAGCGCGGCGTTCCCGATGGTTGTAGTCTCATTCAACATTCGCTTGACGGTCAACGAAACGCCGGGGGCGGCGCGCTCTACAATCGAACCTTGTTTTCGTTCCGAGATTTTAGCGTCGCAATTTCGCATGCTAGCGAATACGCGTGCGCTGAACGATACTGGTGACACCGCTGAGCGGAATGGGTCGCGGATCATGCGTGGTTATCTGTATCGTTCCATCACGAGCGATGCGGAATCGCTCGCGGAAAGAGACCACGGCGTTCGCCGCCAAGACAGCCTGACACGGCTGGTTGAGGGCGTCCGTGGAACGGCCGCGATAAAGATAGACGCTGTTAGCGCCACGCTTTAACGACCACAAATCCTCGCGCCGCACATCGAACCCCGCGCGCAAGCAGCGAACCCCCGATAGCGTCTCGATGTCGCCACCAACGAACACCCCGGGCGCCTCGACCAATTCGACAATATCATCGAAAAGCAATACCGAGCGCAATGTGTTCAACCGGACGCGAAAGGCAATGTTGTCGGCTGCGGGAGGCTCAAGCAGATCGCCGCTAACGACGATGCGCCGCTTGATCTCGCCTGGCGGCATCTCTTCGACAAGTGAGGCCACCAATGCTGCGGTGTAGGTCACCAACGGTGTTGCCATCGATGTGCCGCTCAACGGCACAACCGTGTCGCCGGCGCCGATCCAAGAGCGGAGCGCGCAGCCGGGCGCAGCGATATCGACGCTGTGGTTGGAATAATTGCTGAAGCCCGCGAGCTGGAACGCGGCATCGTGCGCCGCCACTGTCATGACGTTGGGCAGCCTCATGCCGCCGAACGAGGCGGGATAAATCTGCCGAGCCTGGACATCACGGTCCACAGTGCTCGATAATGTGTTGCCGGCGGCCACGACGAACAGGTCCTGTGGGCGTTCATTGTCGCTGGTCATGAGCGTGTAGATTGGGGCAAGCTCGTCGAGGCCCGCAAAGGCGATACTCATGTTCACAACGCGGCGATGGTTCGCACCGAACCGCAAAGCGGTCGCCAAATCACGCTGCGTGTCGGGATCGATTAAGCGACTGCCGTTGCCGACATTGTAGATGGTGATTGTAAGCCATGACCGGCCCGCGTCGTGCGGATCAAATATTTCGCGGCTCACCGGCGCGAGTTCCGGTCCGCCGATGGCGAGCCCTGTGACGTGCGTGCCGTGCCCGCTCGTCGTGTTTGGCTCGCCCTCATTGAGCGGGTCGCCGCGTCGCGAAGTAAGCCTGCTCGCCAATACGCCCTCGGTAGAGGGTCTGAATAAGGTCTTCGGAAACGGACTTCCCGCCCACGCCTCGTCCCAGGTCGCGCTGCGCCTGGCGCCATAGAAGCCATTGTCGACGATCACCACTTCGACATCGCCTGTGCGGGCCGGACCCTCCGCTCGCTCCGCCCCCCGCGCGCGCGCGAAGCGATAGAAGGCAAGCACCGCTTGCGCGGAGAACGAGGGCGGGCCGGCTTCGCACGCCGCACCTTCGGCGGTCTCGCCGATGCCAAGAACAATCTCGCCCTCTCCAGGCGTCGCCTCGCGGACAACGCCCTCGCGCCGCGCCGCGGTCTCCACCCCCGCGACGAATTCTTCGACCGTCATGCCGACCGGCTCAAAGAACGTGGGGATGGTCAAGGTTTGCTGGCCAGTCAGGCGCAAGCTCACATAACGGATGGACGCGCGCGTCGAGCGAAGAGGGTTCAGGACTGCCCGAAAAGGATTGAACCCGCGATCGGGCCGCTCGCCTCTTACGATTTCCACAGGAGGCGCTTCGCCGCCAGCAGCGGTCTTTAGATCTTCCGAAGACGCAAGGCCAACATATAGACACGCTGGAATAACTATTGCCTGGGACCGCTCGCCCATAGGTTCTCCCCGGCGAAGGCCGGCGTTCTCTGGCCTGCTTTCGAAGGCCTCGTAGTAGGCGTCTCGAACGGATCCGCACAGGCTTCCAATAACGCCCGCCGGCGTCATTTCCGCCATCGATTCACGGATCTGAGCGCTCAGCTCGACGGGAAGCGCATGCTCGGCAATGTACTGGTCTACGTGTGGCGCCTCTTCTCCGGTCGAGCGCAGGTAAACACCTCGCGGCGGTGCCTGGCTTGACGCTGAGGTTGCAGCCAGCGCGAGCGCCAAGAGCACCAACGCCGAGACTCTAGGAATATTGCCTGCCATCTGGCTCACCCACCACCCGACCGGAGCCTTGCCGCCGAGAACTTCGCACACACTATTAACATCAGCCTCAAAGAGCGTCCACCTGTTCGCTATCGAATGCGGCTTGCTGCAATGGGCGCCTCGAGCGTAAACTCCACGCTGCAAGAGGGACGGGGTCATGACGCGAGGCATGTTGCGCGCGCTGGTTGCTGCGGCGCTTGGTGGATTAACCGTCATCGCGGCCGCTCAAACTGAGCCGCCCGAGATGGCCGGGGTCGCCGCTCAAACCGAGGCTGCGGCGGAGGGCGCCGCGCAAACCGAGCAGGCGGCAATGGCGGAGGACGCTGCGTTACGCATCGGCCTCGACAGCACTCCAGATGAGATGCTCGTCGACCTGTTTCCGGAATTGCAAGAACAATACCCGGAATTCGCTGGGGCGGTGCAGCAGGTAAATCCGACTAACGTCCAGTGGACAGCGAACGTGGTCACAGTCGCCTTCCATGGGGGCAGCACGGAAGTTCGCGAACTCATCGAATCTGCGGCAGCGGAGTGGACCGCCCACAGCCGCACCTTTCGGTTCTCCTTTCGCGACGCGCAAAGACGTTTCCGGCAATGGCGACCTAACGACGAAATAGCCGCTGCGGACATACGGATCGGCTTCGCCACCACTCGGTCCGATGGGCGCCCTGACGGCTATTGGTCGCGCTTGGGGCTCTTGGCGACAGATCGGGACTTTTCGCCACTCAGGCGGCCGACCATGAACTTCGCCGGGTTCGACACGAAGCTGCAGCCATACGCTGGCGCGGAAAACCGCAACGCGTGGCTTGGCAGCTATCTGCATTCTGTCGTACTACACGAGTTCGGCCATGCGCTAGCTCTCGCGCACGAGCACTTCCATCCCGATTGTCAGCGCGATCTGAAACTCGAAGACGACGCGGACTATCTACCGGGTCAAGACGCACGCCGCGCCTACATCGCCGATGCGGCCGGGCGCCAACCTGGAGCGCTCCGCGTCTTCCAGGGCTTTCCAAACTTCTGGAGCCCAACCAACGCCCGCTTCAATCTCAGCGCAACCGCCTACTTCGAAGCTACGCGTCAGAACATCGCAACAGAACTCAACGCGCCTTCGTCGATTCAGCAGTCCACAGCGATCGATCGCCGTTCAGTGATGATGTATGCGCTCGATCCTGCGCTTCTCGCGTCGGGCGCGCATTCGATGTGCATTGGAACGGGAGACGGACGGTTCCGCGACGGCGCACGCTTCGCGAATCGATTGTCTGAGGGCGACATTGCCTATTTTCGGAGGTACTACGACCGGCTATAGGAACGAGAAGTCTCGTGGCGAGCTATGATCGCCACTTTCCACCAATGAACCGCCGGGCGTGAAGCGAATTTGCGCTTGGTTTCGACCTCAGCGTGTGACTATTCCTCCTTCTTTAGTCGAGCGTGAAGAACGGCGATCAGGCTGTGGCGTGAGCCAAGTGTGACTCCGCGGGCGCTGCGAGCGCGGCGAGCAATTGGCGCAAGAAATTCCTCA
>JAKFYF010000269.1 GCA_021731005.1 Hyphomonadaceae bacterium | reverse complement strand
GGTCGCCGTCGCTTCAGCAAGATCGGCGAGCGCTTTCGCTGCTTCCGGCCTGGCCGAAGCGCGTGCGGCGGCGGCGCGGACCGAGAGCCCGTGGGCATCGGAGAGCCGCGCGCGCAAGAGCGCGGCCAGCGTCTCCGGTTCGAACGCAGCTTCGGCGACGATGTCGGCCGCGCCCACCGAGGCGAGCGCGGCAGCATTGGCGGTCTGGTGATCGTCGGCGGCGGCGGCGAACGGGATCAGGATCGCTGGCCGCCCGGTCACTTGCAATTCCGTCACTGTCGAAGCGCCCGCGCGCGCGATCACCAGCTGCGCCGCGCCCAGGCGCTCGGCCATATCGGAGAAAAACGGCGCGACCTCCGCGCTCACGCCGGCCGCCGCGTAGACCTCGCGCGCCGCCTCGATCTGCTCGTCGCGGACCTGATGGACGACGTCAAGGCGTGCGCGCAATTCCACCGGCAGCATGGCGACCGCTGCCGGGATCACCTCGCCAAAGAGCCGCGCGCCCTGGCTGCCACCAATGATCAGAAGATTAAGACGCCCGCCCGCCGGCGCCGCGGGATAGGGCCGCGCGCGCACGGCCACGATCGGCGCACGCACCGGATTGCCGACGACGCGCTTGCGCGCCAGCACCGCCGCCGGCAGCTTGTCCAAACGCTCGAACCCGCACGCGACGATCGCGGCACTTGCCGCCATCGCGCGGTTGACGCGGCCGAGCACTGAATTCTGTTCGTGGATGATAATGGGTATCGCGCGCGCGCGCGCGGCCATCAAGGCGGGAAACGACGGATAGCCGCCAAAGCCGGCCACCAGCGCCGGCTGCAATTCCCCAAATCGCCGTTTGGCCTGATTGATCCCGCGCCAGATTTTCAGCGCCGCCGGCAGCGCTTTCAGGGGATGCAGCGTGGGCGACGCGGCGGCGACATCTTCAATGCGTTCGGCGGGAAAATTCTCGGCGTAGCGGCGCCCGCGCGCGTCGGTCATGAGCACGGTGCGCCAGCCGCGGCTCTTCATTTCCTCAGCGAAAGCAGCGGCGGGGAACATGTGCCCGCCGGTGCCGCCAGCGGCGATGACGATGAAGCGTTTGCTCATGGCCGCGTCCTGCCCCGAAACAGGAAAGCGCCCGGCCTGTCGCGCAACAAGGAAAGACAAAAGCCAAGCGCCAGCGCCGAGCCGGTCATGGACGAGCCGCCGAACGAGATAAATGGCAACGTCATGCCCTTGGCCGGCAGCAGACTCAAATTCACGGCGATGTGGATGCCCGCCTGCACCACCAAGAGCGAAACAAGGCCCGCGGCTGCCAGTTGCTCGAAAGCATCATTGAGCCGGCTCGCGCGCGAGAGCCCGCGAAACGCCAGCGCGCCGAACAAGCCAATCAAACCCAGCGAAGCCAGCAAGCCGAATTCCTCGGCCGCTACCGCGAACACGAAGTCGGCGTGAGCATCGGGCAGCGCGCGCTTGATCACGCCTTCGCCCGGGCCCCTGCCGAAGACGCCGCCGGCTCCGATGGCGTCGAGCGCGCGGCTCACCTGATAGCCCTGCTCGCCCGCTGGGTTGAAAAAAGCGTCGATGCGTTCGCGCGCGTGTGGATAGAAGCGATAGATTGCCCACGCGCTGCCCGCCGCCGCCGCCGCGCCAGCTGCAAGCCAGCGCAGCGCCACGCCCGAAAGGATCAGCATCGCGCCCAGCACTAAAGCCAACAACGCGGTCTGGCCAATGTCGGGCTGCGCCAGCAGCGCGGCGGCGGCAAGCCCATACAAGACGAGCGAAACCGCGCGGCCTGGGAAGCGGGGTTGCTTCATGCTTTCGCTCAGCATCCAGGCCCAAACCACCACCAAGGCAGGTTTCAAGATTTCCGAGGGCTGCAGCGACAGGAAACCAAAATCGAACCAGCGTTGCGCGCCCTTCACTTCCGGGCCGATCCAGGCGGCGAGCGCGCACAGCGGCAAGGCGAACACAACGATAAAGCTCGCCGCGCGTCTCAGAGCGCGTGGCTCCAGCGCCGCCGCGGTCAGCATCACGATGACGCCGAGGCCGGCATAAGCGGCCTGCCGCGCCGCGAAATAGAACGCCTCTTCGATGCGGATGCGCGCGGTCGCCGCGGGGCTGGCGGCCATCGAAAACAGAATGCCGAGCGCGAACAAGATCAGCGCGATGACCAGGAGCGGGCGGTCATAGCTGCGCGCGCGCTCAAAAGCTGCTTCGAAGCGCGCGCCGATGGCGTTCACGACTTTTTGCTCAGCGGCTTGGCGCGCATCGGCGGCGGCGCGATCCCTTCCCCGCCGGAGGCGGCGATGGCGGCGACACAAGCGCGAAACCTGTCGCCGCGATCCTCATAGCTCTTGAACTGATCGTAGGACGCGCACGCCGGCGAGAGCAGCACGACGGGATGGGGATCGCCCGAGCCGCGAGCGTCGCCGAAGGCGAGCTTCACCGCCGTTTCCAGGTTTCCCGCCATGACCACCTGCGCCCTGCCCTTGAGCGCGTCCGCGAACTCCCCTGCCGCTTGGCCGATGAGATAGGCGCGCGCAATGCGCGGGAAAAACTGCGCCAGATCGTCGATGCCGCCATCCTTGGCGACGCCGCCCGCGATCCAGTAGATTCGCGGATAAACCGCCAGCGCCTGGGCGGCGGCGTTGGAATTGGTAGCCTTGGAATCGTTGATGAAGCGCACGCCCTCGATCACACCGACGCGCTCGAGCCGGTGCGGCAGCCCGGCGAATGTCGTGAGCGCATTCTCGATCGTACGCGTGTCGACGCCCAGCGCACGCGCCGCGGCGTAGGCGGCGGCGGCGTTCTGGGCGTTGTGTTTGCCGGCAAGAGCTGGCGCGCGGGTGAGATCGGCGACCGTTTCCGCACGTCCGCCCAGCGCATCGATCAGGTTCGGCCCCAGAGCCGCCACCCCGCGCCCAAGCGCCTGGCCCGCTGAAATCGGCGCGACATTCTGGGCGGCGGCGCGCATCAGCTCCGTGCAGGCGGCCGCGCCATGCGCGTCATCGACCCCGATGATTGCCCAATCGCCCGCGCCCTGGTTGGCGAAGATGCGTTTCTTGGCGGCGACATAATTGGCCATGTCGCCGTGACGGTCGATATGGTCGGGCGTGGTGTTGAGCCAAACCGCGACGTCGAGCCGCAACGAATGCGTGAGATCGAGCTGAAACGACGACAGCTCGATGACGTAATAGGCGCCCGCGTGCAGCGGCGCCAGATCGAGTATGGCTTCGCCGATATTGCCGCCAAGGCGCACGTCCTTGCCCGCTTCGCGCAGAATATGCGCGATCAGCGCCGAGGTAGTCGACTTGCCGTTGGTGCCGGTGACGCCGACCAGCTTCGGGCGCTGCGTCGCCGGCAGCGCGTTCACCGCGCGCGCGAACAATTCGATATCGCCCATCACCGGCACGCCGACGGCATCCGCAAGCGTCACGACACGATGGGGCTCCGGAAATGTCAGCGGCACGCCAGGCGAGAGGATGAGCGCGGCGAAGGAGCGCCAGTCGCGTGCGTTGATGTCGGAGGTAGGCACGCCCGCGGCTTCCGCGGCCGCGCGCGCGACGTCGCTGTCGTCCCAAGCATGCACGCGCGCGCCGCCGGCGGCGAGCGCGCGCGCCGCCGCAAGCCCGGTGCGGGCCAAGCCGAACACCGCCACATCGCGGCCCTTGTATTCAGTGATCGGGATCATCGCTGCGCTCGGCAATCGGCAGTCGGCAGTCGGCAATCGGATTCGGGCCGCCATCGACTGCCGACTGCCGATTGGGTGAAACGCCGATGTTTGCAGGTTGGACCGCGCGCCTTCAGGCGCGCAAACTTCGTGGGTGCAGGCGCCTTGTCGAAGATGCGGGCCTGAAGGCCCGCGCTCCGAACCACAAACATCGGAGTCTCACCCCACCACCTGCCCCCTCCCCTCAAGGG
>JAKFYF010000316.1 GCA_021731005.1 Hyphomonadaceae bacterium | reverse complement strand
CTCCAGCAGCGTCCACACGCGGCGCTCCAACGCTTCGTCGATATCGCCATAGAGGACAAGGTCAATGTCGGAATTGGGCCTGGCCTGACCGCTGGCGCGCGATCCAAAAACTCCGACACGTTCGATCCGATCTGCGAACGGCGCGAGCACGCGCGCGAGCGTCTCGCGCTCACGCTCGCTGAGGGCAGGGCCGTTCATAGCTGGCTCTCCTCGCGCGCGAGCACGAGCACGTGCAGCGTGTTGAACAAGGAGAGATAGCTGGACTGAATCTCGGCGATCACCATTTCGAACTCCGAGAGATTGTAAGTGTGAGCCATCCGGTTGCGTGCATCGAGCGCGCCCATCCAGGCTTCGCCGTCATGGATCAACCTTGCCATGAACGCTCCGCGAATGACCGAGCGGGGTGTGACCGTGTCGAGAGTGACGCCGTCGGCGGCAAGCAGATCCGCCAGCAGCTTCCAAGCCAGCTCCCAAGTGTACTCGAAGCGCTGGATGACGCCCTCTTCCTCAAGCGAGCTGAGCTTGCGTGTCTCGGCCAACTCGATCGCCTCGCGCAGCAGGGCAAACGCGCGTTTGTAGTTGTCGAAACGATAAAGCCACCGAGGCTTTTCGTCTGGCATGAGTCGCCCCCAGGGGGTTGGTTGGTGGGACCCTCGGTTCCATAGTAGGAAGCCGCACTCAAGTCCATGTCTCCATGCCGTTCTGAGCCCGCGTTGCGCCATCGGTTCAGTGCTGAGTGGGCTTGGCGAACGCCAGCACGGCCCAGCCGAGGATCAGCGCCGAGCCGCCAATCGGCGCGAGCGCAGCGAATGCGCGCGAGCCAGTGAGTGAGATGGCGTAAAGCGCGCCGGCGAACAGCGCCGCGCCGCCCACGATCAGCGCGCCGGCGATCAGATTGAGCCGGCCGCTGCGATTGGCAATCGCAAGCCCCGCGCACGCCGCGCCCATCTGGACGAACGCGGCCAACTTGATGCGCTCCAAATCAGCGGCGGCGAGCGCGTCGCGCAACGGATGCGCGGCGGCGACGAGAAAGCCGAGCGCGAGAAGGCCGCTGAGTGCTGCGGCGATGTTGAGGGGGCGCACGGCTACCCGACCCGGTTCCGCACCAAATCCTCCACCACACCAGGGTCGGCCAGCGTGGACGTATCCCCCAAATTTCCCAGCTCATTCTCCGCGATCTTACGCAATATCCGCCGCATAATCTTCCCGCTCCGCGTCTTTGGCAAACCCGGCGCGAACTGGATCGCGTCGGGGCGGGCGATCGGGCTGATTTCGCGCGACACCCATGCTTTGAGTTCGCTCGCCAGCGTTTCGTCGCCAGTCTCGCCGACATTCAGCGTCACATACGCATAAATCCCCGTGCCTTTGATATCGTGCGGCATGCCCACCACCGCGGCCTCGGCCACCTTGGCGTGCGCCACCAGCGCGCTCTCGATCTCAGCCGTGCCCAGGCGATGGCCGCTCACATTGAGCACATCGTCGACGCGCCCAGTGATCCAGTAATAGCCGTCCTCGTCGCGGCGGCAGCCGTCGCCGGTGAAATACGTGCCGGGATAGGTGGAAAAATACGTCTCGAAGAAGCGGCGATGATCGCCATAGACGGTGCGCATCTGCCCGGGCCATGAGTCAAGCAGCACAAGATTGCCGCTGGCCGCGCCTTCGAGCAGCGCGCCTTTTTCATCAACCAGCGCCGGCCTTACGCCAAAGAACGGCCGCGTCGCCGAACCGGGCTTCAGCGCGGTTGCGCCGGGCAGCGGCGTGATCAGCGCGCCGCCGGTTTCGGTCTGCCACCAGGTGTCGACGATCGGGCAGCGGCCCTCGCCGACGATTCGGTGATACCAGAGCCACGCTTCCGGATTGATCGGCTCGCCCACACTGCCGAGCAGGCGCAAACTCGCACGCGAGGTGCGTTGCACCGGCCCATCTCCTTCGCGCATCAAAGCGCGCAGCGCTGTCGGCGCGGTGTAGAAGATGTTGACCTTGTGCTTGTCGATTACCTCCCAGAAGCGCGAGGAGGAAGGGTAGTTCGGCACGCCCTCGAACATGAGCGTGGTCGCGCCATTCGCCAGTGGCCCGTAAACGATGTAAGTATGCCCCGTCACCCAGCCGACATCGGCGGTGCACCAGTAAATGTCGCCATCGTGATAGTCGAACACGTATTGGTGGGTCATCGCGGCGTAGACCATGTAACCGCCGGTGGTGTGCAGCACGCCCTTGGGTTTTCCAGTCGAGCCGGATGTGTACAGGATAAAGAGCGGATCCTCCGCGCCCATCGGCTCGGGCGGGCAATCGGCGGAGACGTGTTCAGCCTCCGCCTCGTACATCACGTCGCGGCCTTCGCTCATCGGCACGTTGGAGCCAGTGCGCGAGACGACCAGCACTGTGGTTACGCCCGGCGCATGCTCCAGCGCCGCGTCGACGTTCAGTTTTAGCGGAATGATCTTGCCGCCGCGCACGCCTTCGTCGGCAGTGATCACGCAGGTGGAATCGCAATCCTTGATGCGGTTGGCCAGGCTCTCGGGCGAAAACCCGCCGAACACCACGGAGTGAATCGCGCCGATGCGCGCGCACGCCAGCGTCGCGCACGCTGCTTCGGGGATCATCGGCATATAGATGGTGACGCGGTCGCCCTTCCTCACGCCGCGGCGCTTGAGAACGTTGGCGAAGCGGCAGACTTCCTCGTGCAATTCCTTGTAGGTAATGGTGAGCGAGTCTTCCGGATTGTCGCCCTCCCAGATGATGGCCGCCTGATTGCCGCGCTTCTCCAGATGCCGGTCGAGACAATTAACCGACGCATTGAGCACGCCATCCTCGTACCAGCGGATGCGGAAATCGGCCTCGTCGAACGAGCAATCCTTCACCTTGGTGTAAGGCTTGATCCAATCCAGCCGCTGCCCCTGCACCCCCCAGAACGCTTCGGGATCGGCGAGAGAGGAAGCGTACATGGCGCGGTAGCGCACATCGTCGGCGTGGGCGCGCGCTGCCCAATCGGCGGGGACGGGGAATATTTGCGGTTCGGACATGGTGAGCCTCTTCATGTTACTTGAAGCACAGGAAACTGCGGAAGGAAAAGCCGCAACGGGCGAAAACAAGGCCTTTGTGCGAGGCTTCATGACGCGGGCTAAAGGTTTCTGCTGTTTGCCGATGTTTCAGGAGACGTGCTGCGCTTGTGCAGGGCAGAAGCAGAGCGCTGGGCGGGTTCGAGGAGACTGCAATGAAGAACTTCGTTGTTGCCGCCGTCGCAACTCTCTTGTTCGCCACCCCGCCTGCTCTTGGGCAAACACCCGCGCCTAACCCAGCACCGGCCGCGCGTTCCGAGCCGGCGCCGATCCCGCCAAGCTCTCCCCCACATGCAGCTGCGCCGCCGAGCGAACAAGCTTCCAACGCCATGTCACATTCGTGCCGCACGCGAAAAGCGGTGGGGGAGGCGTGCGCGTGCCGCTCGTCGCCCGATCATGTCGGCGCCGTGGAAGCAGCCACCGACGGCGGGCGCAACATGTGCGTGGTGAGGATGGCGCCGATGCCGCAATAGGCAGCGCCCACGCGCCGGCGCGCTCCTTCTCCCTTTCGGAGAAGGTTGCCGCGGAGCGGCCGGATGAGGGGCGAGCCGACACGCAGGCGCCTGTGTGTTTGCACGCCCCTCACCCCCTACCCCCTCCCGCAAGGGGGAGAGGGTGCTGTGCCTGCCAGCCTCAATGCCCCACGCTCGCCGCGCGACGGAACACCGTACGTATCGTAAAGTTTGAGACGAGGCGCCGCACGCCCGGCAGCTTTGACAGCGTCTCCCGGTGCACGCGTTCGTAGCGGTCGTCGTCGGCGAGCACGATGCGCAACAGATAATCGCTTTCCCCGGTCATCAGATGGCAGTCCTGCACTTCGCGGCAGAGTGCGACCGCGCGTTCGAACGCCGCCATGGT
>JAKFYF010000005.1 GCA_021731005.1 Hyphomonadaceae bacterium | reverse complement strand
ACAGCCCGGTGCAACCACTTCATTGATGAAGCCGAGCGACTTGGCTTCTTGCGGCGACTTGTCCTGGCCTTGCAAGATCATCATCGCCGCGTTCTGCACGCCGATGAGGCGCGGCAGACGCTGCGTGCCGCCAGCGCCGGGAAGCAGCCCGACCTTGGATTCCGGCAGCCCCAGCTTGAGTTTCGGATTGTCGGCGACCACGCGGTAATGGCACGCCAGCGTCATCTCCAAACCGCCGCCAAGCGCCAAGCCCTCGATCGCGGCCGCGACTGGCTTGCCGCAAGTTTCGAGGTCGCGGTAGACGCGGTTAAGCGAAAAGCCCTGCTCGAATTGGCCCTTGAGCTTCTCATCTTCCGACTTTGGCGCAGCTTGACCCGCCCCGCGCTGGTTCATTTCGCCAAGATCGGCGCCGGCGCAGAAGCCGCTTTGCTTGCCTGAGGCGATCACCGCGCCCTTGATGGCGGCGTCGCTTTTGAGTCGCGCCGTGATCTCGAACAAGTCGCGGACCACCCCGCCCGTGATCGTGTTCATCGAACGCCCGGGTACATCGAAAGTGATGAGCGCGATGCCGTCGCTGTCGACGTCGATCTTGAAGTTTTCCATATTCAGTCCTCGCGGTTCGGCTTTCCTCCCCCGTTCACGGGGGATGTGTCCCGGACACAGTCCGGGACGGAGGGGGCGCAACGCACGCTACGCCTAATAAGATCGAGCGTTGCGTCAAGATTTTCGTAGACGTCGTTATTCTGAATGCGGACGATCCCTCCCGCGTCAGCAGAAATTCGCGGCGCGCATCGTGGGCTCGCTCAACCTCCGTCGCATGCGTCGCGCCATCGACTTCCACGACCTCCGTCCCCGCTTTCGCGGGGACACCTCCCCCGTGAACAGAGGAGGAAAGTGTGTCGCCGCCGCGCGCCCTCATCACACCCGCTCAATCACCATCGCGGTGCCCATGCCGGCGCCGATGCAGAGCGTGACCAGCGCGCGCTGCTTGTCGGCGCGCTCCAGTTCATCGACCATCGTGCCGAGGATCATCGCGCCGGTAGCGCCGATCGGGTGGCCCATAGCGATAGCGCCGCCATTGACGTTGACCTTCTCCATGTCGAGGTCGAGAGCCTGCACCCAGCGCAGCACGACGGCGGCGAAGGCTTCGTTCAGTTCCCAAAGATCGATATCCTGCTTTTTGAGGCCAAGCTTCTTCATCAGCTTCTGCGTCGCGAATTCAGGCCCGGTCAGCATGATCGAGGGCTCCGAACCCACGGAAGCGCCGCCCATGATGCGCGCGCGCGGCTTCAAGCCCAGCGCCTGGCCCATCTCCTTGGTGCCGATCAGCACCGCGGCGGCGCCGTCGACTATGCCTGAGGAATTGCCCGCATGGTGGACGTGATCGACCTTCTCCACTTCGGGATAGCGTTGCTGGATCACCGCATCGAAGCCCGGCATCATCTCGCCTTGCATCTTGAAGCTGGGTTCAAGCGCGCCGAGCGATTGCAGCGTGGTTTCGGGGCGCATGAATTCGTCGCGATCAAGCAGCGTGGCGCCGAGTTGATCTTTCACCGGCACGATGGATCTCTTGAAGCGGCCTTCCTTCCAGGACTTCGCCGCGCGCTGCTGGCTCTGCACCGCGTACGTATCCAGATCGGTGCGCGTGAAGCCGTACTTGGTGGCGACCATGTCGGCGGCGACGCCTTGCGGCACGAAATAGGATTTCAATGCGATCGAGGGATCGGTGGCCCACGAGCCGCCGGTGGATCCCATCGGCACCCGGCTCATGCTCTCGACGCCCCCGCCAATAGCCAGGTCGGCCTCGCCGGACTTCACCTTCGCGGCGGCGATGTTGCACGCTTCCAGGCCGCTCGCGCAGAAGCGCTCGACCTGCACGCCAGCAACCGTTTCCGCATAACCGGCGTTAAGCACGGCAATGCGGGCGATATTGCCGCCCTGCTCGCCAATGGGCGAGAGGCAGCCCATGTAGACGTCATCCACTTTGGAGGTGTCCAGATTGTTGCGGTCGCGCACGGCTTCGAGCACCTGCGTCGCCAGCGCCAGCGCGGTCTGCTCGTGCAGCGCGCCGTTCGCCTTGCCCTTGCCGCGCGGCGTGCGGACCGCGTCATAGATGTAAGCTTCAGCCATGTTCTTCACTCCTGTCGCGGCCGCGCCGCGCAACGCCCTGAACGGGACCGGAGTCGTCCCTGGCGCGATACGCGCCTACTCCGCTGACCGCTGACGCCGGGCCGGCGCCAGCGCGGCAAATTCAAGGTGCGTGATCGAATACTACGATATTCTCTTCAATTCGGTGTGTGTTGGCGCAACCAAACTCGTAACCGTGCGCGCGATGATCGTAGACAAGCGCCCACACTAGGCGATCCAAAACCGCCTCAGTGCTGTCCTGAAAACACACCCACTCGCCGTTTGGCAACGACCGCGTTCCGACTGGTGCGTTCAACAACCGCGCGGTAACGCCGAACACGGCCAGCGGCTCCGGCCACTCACGACACTCAACAGTCCGAGCCTCAACATGAAATTCGGAGAGTTGATGGCCGAACTCACCATCCTCAGAGAGTGCGCGGACCCGTATTTGGGCGACGAAGTCGGTCTTGTTCTCAGCGCAAACCGACAGCGGTTCCGCGCGCGCGGCAGACGCCGCAGCAAGGAGGAGGACGGCAGAAGCGCCAAGCACTCTCATGTCCTATTCGCCTCGCCCTCGACCGCCACTTCGCCATTGAACGAATTGGCGATGAAGCAGGCTTCGTGTGACCTGTGGTGCAGGTCGTGGATTTCAGCCGCGCTCGGGCGTTTGGCGCCGGACCATTCGACGCGGGGCTTCAGCGTGATCTTGGTCATCGCCATTTTGCCGTCGGCGCGCTTGGCCAGCGCGCCTTCCGGGCCATCGACGTAGCTATCGACCACAAACCCGCCGCGGCGCGCGAAATCCAGGAAGAACAGCATGTGGCACGAAGCCAACGCGGCGACGAACAGTTCCTCCGGGTCCGCCGCGTCCTCGCGCGAGAGCGGCGGGCGCACCACGTGCGGGGAAGCAGAACCCACAATCTTGAAACCGCCATCGAAGGCGATGTCGTGTCCGCGCGAGTACTTGCCATCGGCAAAAGGCTGCTCGCCGCGGCGCCAGGTAAGGGACGCTGTGTAGGTGCTCATCGCTCGCTCCGGTTTCTTCCCCCGCTTGCGGGGGAGGCAGGCGGCGAAGCCGCCGGAGGGGGCAGCCAGTGCATAATTGCCAGCCAAACCCCATCCAGATTCTCAAACACATCCAAGTTCGTCACGCGCACGACCCGCCAATCGTTGCGTTCCAAGAAATCCATTCGTCGCGCATCATGGGCCAGTTCCTCGTCGGTCCAGTGCGTGGCGCCATCTACTTCAACGACTAATCGCTCGCTCACGCACGCGAAATCCGCGATGAACGGGCCAATTGGGTGTTGCCGGCGAAACTTGAACCCGTTCAGGCTTCTTCTGCGCAACATCGTCCACAGGACCACTTCCGCTTCCGTCATTTCCTTGCGGAGTCGTCGGGCGAACCGGCGTGAACGCTCCTCACCCAGCCTCATGGCGCGTCCGCCCCCTTCGGCCCTTCGGGCCACTTCCCCCGCAGGCGGGGGAAGAAGGAGTCGGCGCCGGTGGTGCGAACGCTCATCGCTTCACCCCAATTTCACACGCTGGATCTGGCGCGCGCGCAGCCGGTTCTTCACGACTTCCAAGCGCGGATCGTTGGCGGGCAAGCGTTTCTTCAGCGCCGCCAATTGCGCCTGCAACGTTGCGATCTCGGTTTCCAGGACCGCGCGCACCGCAAGCTTGGGATCGGGCGCCGACTTGGCTGCTTTCGGCACAGGCGACGCCAGTTTCGCCGGTTCGGCTTTCGCTGGCTGCTTCGCAGCCGCCTTCTTGTCAGGCTTCTTCGCCATTAGAACGCCTCCGCGCTTAACGCCATTACC
>JAKFYF010000064.1 GCA_021731005.1 Hyphomonadaceae bacterium | reverse complement strand
CGACGCCGACCGCTACCGTCACCGTCGGCGCGCAGCAGGATTTTACCCGCCTTGCCTTCCGCTTCGCTGGCCCAACCAGCGTGACGCCGGTTCTACAGGCAAACCGCTTGGAGCTGCGTTTCTCGCGCGCGGCGGATATCGACGTTTCCGATCTCGGCGCCACGCCGCCGCGTTTCGTTCGCGAGGTCCGGCGGGCAAGCGCGGCCGGCGCGCCGGTGCGGTTGCTGCTAACGCTTGAGCCGGGCGTGCGGCTGCGGAATTTCGTCGACGGCAATCGGGTGGTCGTCGATTTGCTGCCGCCG
Source organism: Hyphomonadaceae bacterium (assembly GCA_021731005.1). Lineage (GTDB taxonomy): Bacteria > Pseudomonadota > Alphaproteobacteria > Caulobacterales > Aquidulcibacteraceae > Vitreimonas. The sequence goes on along the minus strand of JAKFYF010000064.1, from coordinate 3,643 downwards.
GAAGGCGGAGTCGCGAACGCCGACGCGGCCGCCGCGCGCGGGGAAGCGCCCGCGCCGACCCCGGGGCGCGCGACCGTCACCGGAACGGCGCGCGTTCAGTTGCACGAAGAGGCCGCCGCCACGCGGCTGTCGGTGACTTGGCCCGCGCCGACGCGCGCGGCCGCGTTCCGGCGTGGCGAGGCAGCCTGGATTGTGTTCGACGCCAGCGGAAATATAGATTTGAGCGGCATCGCCCGCGCCGGGCGCCGCCACCAGAACATTGAAATCGTAAGGGGCGAGGGCGTCGTAGGCTTGCGTATCGCCGCGCCCGCGGACGTGCAGATCTCAGCTTTCGCCGAAGACAACAACTGGACTATCATGCTCGGCGCGCGCGCCGAAGCCGCCGCACCTGCCCGCTTGTCGCGCGAGGTGACGGCCGATGGTCACGCCCGCCTGCAGGTGCGCTTTGCCCGCGACGGGGCTGTGCGCTGGCTCACCGATCCGGAGATTGGCGACCGCATCGGCGTCGCCCTGATCGGCGGACCCACACGCGGCATCGATACCCGGCGCGGCACGATTGAGGCGGCGATCCTGCCCTCGGCGCATGGCGCGGTGTTTGAGCTTCACGCCGACAATGTGGCGGCGACGTTTGAGAACGGCGATCTTGTCGTCACCCGCGGCGCGGGCCTGATCGCTACGCAGCCCTCCGAAGTCGAAGCCAGCGTCAATGCCGCGATGCTGGAGGAGACGCTCGCCGACGCCAATGCAACGCCGCTGCAACGCGAGTTGGATCTCGCCGACGTGCGCGCGCGCATCGAGGCGCTCACCCGCGCCGCCGCCGCGGAAGGCGTTCGCGAAGGCGCGCCGGTTGTCGCGCGCATGGAACTCGCACGCTTCTTGTTGCGTCATGAACTGGCAGCGGAAGCGCTTGGGGCGCTGCGCGTCGCGGCGATCAACCAAGGCGAGCTGATCGAACTCGATCCAGAATACAGGTTGATGCGGGCCGCCGCCAATCTGATGATGGGCCGCAGCGCGGCGGCGCAGGCCGATCTCAGTGCGTCAGCGCTTGCTAACAATGCTTCCGCGGCGCTGTGGCGCGGCTATTCTGCTTTTCTGCGCAAGGACTGGAGCGAGGCGCGCGTGCAGCTCGAGCGCGGCGCCGGCGCGCTCGAGGAACACCCTGCTTCCTGGCGCGCGCGCTTTCAGTTCGCACTGGCTGCATCGGCGCTCGAACTCAACGACCGCGCCGCCGCCGAGGCCGCCGCGCGCGCCGCCATGGGGGAAGCGCCCGACCAAGCCACCCGCCTGAACGCGCGCCTGATCGAAGCACGGCTCACAGCGGCGCGCGGCGATGGCGTTCGCGCGCTCGCTATGCTCGACGAATTGTCGCGCGTTCGCGACGAAGAGGTCGCGGTTCGCGCAACCATCGAAGCGCTGCGCTTGCGGCGCGCTTCCGGCGCCATGCGCGCCGTCGATTCCATCGAGCCGCTGGAGGCGCTGCGTTTTCGCTGGCGCGGCGATGCAACCGAGATCGCCACCGTGGAGATGCTGGGAGAGACCTATTCCGAACTCGACCGCTGGCGCGACGCGCTCAGCGTCATGCGCACCATGGCCGATCGCTATCCCCAGGATCCCGCCGTGCGCCGGCTGCGCGCCGACATGGCGATTCTGTTTGAGCGTTTGTTTCTCGATGGCGAAGCCGACAAACTCGAGCCGATCCAGGCCTTGGGCCTGTTCTACGAATTCAGCGATCTGACCCCTGTTGGGCCCAACGGCGATCGCATTGTGCGTTTGCTGGCGGGGCGGCTGGTTCATGTCGATCTGCTGGAGCAGGCGGCGCAATTGCTGCGGCATCAGGTCGACGAGCGCCTCGAAGGCGTCTCCAAGGCGCAGGTTGCGGGCGATTTGGCCGCCATATACCTGATGGATCACAAGCCTGACCGGGCGCTGGTGGCGCTCGCGGGCTCGCGCCAGCCCAACATGCCGCCACTCTTGCTGGCCGATCGGCGTATTCTGGAGGCGCGCGCGCTCCTGGACCTTGGCCGGCTCGATGCGGCGGTGGAGTTGGTCGAACGCGACCGCGGCGAGAATGCGCAGCGTGTCCGCGCCGATGCGGCGTGGCGTGCGCGCGACTGGGAACGCGCGGCGGTGGAAACGCGAACGCTGCTGGGTCTGCGCAACCGCGCCGATCCGCTCGACGAGGCCGGCCGCCAAGCGGTGCTGCGCGCCGGCGTGGCGCTGACACTCGCCGGCAACGAGGCTGGCGTCAGCGCGCTCTACCGCGAGTATGCCGGCGATCTCGCCAACACCGCCGAGGCCGATGCCTTCGAAATCGTCGCCGCCGGCGTGCACGCCGATGGCGCGGCTATCCGCGACGTCGCCCGCGCGGTGGCGCGCACCGAATTGCTGGACCGCTTCATGCAGGGCTTGCGTGCGCGCATGACCGAGCAGGCGGCGAATGCGCCTCGGCCGAACGCGCCCGCGCCTGGGCCAGGGCGACCGGCCCCAACGCAGCCGCCTCCGCAAGCCGCGCTTCCCGCGCCGCCGCAGCAACGGCAGAATCCGGTCCCCGCCGGAGCGTGAGGCGGCTTGTACAGCATGGGCGCGAACCCTCTCCCTCCTTGGGGAGGGCAGTCGCATTTGAGTGACCAGGTTGAGCAGGACATTGGCCCGTCCTCCCCCGATAGGGCCCCTCTCGGGGCGAGGGATTTCATCGTAGTGTAAGTTCGCCATCACGCCTGTTCCGTGCTATCGCGCGCGTCGCGCATGATCTCGGTGGTCATCCCAACTCTGAACGCCGCGCCCTTCCTGGCGCGCGCGCTCGCGCCCTTGGTGGGCGCGGTTGCGTTTGGGTTGGTGAAGCAGGCCATTGTCGCCGATGGCGGCTCCGATGACGACACCATTGCCATCGCCGAAGCGGCAGGCTGCGAGGTGATAGCATGCGCGCGCGGACGCGGCGCGCAGATGCGCACCGGCGCAAGCTTGGCCAGGGCTGATTGGCTCTTGTTCCTGCACGCTGACACCGTTCTTGGCGATGCATGGTTCGAGGAGGCAGCGCGCTTCATCGGCGCCGACGCCCAGCGAGCGGCGGCGTTCACTCTGGCGTTCGACGACGAAAGCGCCAGCGCGCATTGGGTGGCGTTCTGGGCGGGCATGCGCGCGCGCCTGCTGAAATTGCCTTACGGCGATCAGGGCCTGCTGATTTCGCACGCGCTCTACGATGCGCTCGGGGGCTATCGCGACTTGCCGTTGATGGAGGATGTCGACATCGTCCGCCGCATTGGTGCGGGGCGGCTCTCGATATTGCGCAGTCGCGCCATTACCAGCGCCGAAAAATATCGCCGCGACGGATTTCTGCGGCGTTCGTCGCGCAATTTGGTGCTGCTCACGCGCTATCTGCTGGGCGCCGATCCGGCGCAGTTGGCGAAGGGGTATGATTGAATGCAATGACTCGAGCTTTGGAAATGCACAGCTCCGTCATTCCGGGGCCGCCGAAGGCGGAACCCGGAACCCAGGGGGTGACAGAATCGCGTGTTGCTCCTGGGTTCCTGTGTGTTGCGACTCTGGCATGAAGGTCGCGGGCGGGAGACCGTTGGGTTCCTGGTCGCGAGACCGAAATCCGGCACTGGTCCCCGCCCGCTTTGAACCACCTGAACAGTTGCAC
>JAKFYF010000077.1 GCA_021731005.1 Hyphomonadaceae bacterium | reverse complement strand
CACGTCGCGTAGACGCACGGCACCGTCGCGATCGTACTTGGCGAGTTGGTAGGCGTCGAACTTCCCGAACGCCCGCGCCAAACCCTTCTTGGCTTGCGCCGAGACCGCAGCTTTCTTGCGTTGCTGTATCGGCCCAAGCGCGTCGGCCCAGTAGATGGCGAGGAACTCGGTCAGTTCGTCCGGACGCTGGATGACCCGCTCTAGCGTGTCGGCCACGAGACCACGGTGAGTTTCGTGACGCGCCATCTCGCGCACGACCAGAAGCGGCGCATGACGCAGCTTCATGCCTTCGCGCGCTTCGATCGCCATCGCGGCGACAGCCTCCGCCTTCACCTTCGGCACCAGCGTACCGATGCGTTGAGCGATGGAGACGCCATCTTCGTAGAACTGATCTTCCCAGAGCATGCAGTTCATCAGCGCCCGGCGCAATTGCGCTTCCGGCGTGAACGCACGCCCCTTCGCGCCTTCATGCGTGCGCGCGGCCTTGGATTTGTTCAGCTTCACCATCACATTCACCTACACTTCCCACTCCATCATCATTGTTAACCGGCGACAATCGCCGGAGGATACATCAGCCCGGGGAACCTGCGAGACCGTTCGTGCTCTACCAACTGAGCTACAGGCCCATAAGAAGGCCCGGCGGGACTCGAACCCGCGACCACGCGATTAAAAGTCGAAGTAACGGATCTCTTCACCACCGGCTGACGTGGCTTAGCGGTCACCACCGCCAAACTTCGTCAATCCGAGGCGTCAACTGGGGAACGCTTCGATGTCCGCGGTCCGCCCATGGGGCAGGCTTCACCTGAAGAAGTAGCGCACATCTTCACCACCAGTTGACCTCGGATGGCAGGGAACGACCGAAAACGCGAACCCTCCTTTCGGAGGTCCGTGCGGGCTTTCGCCCGACCACGGTCCCGAAGAACGCGATCTCTTCACCAATGCCAAACCTGGCAAGCCGCACCGGGGAACAGGCGAAATCTGAGACGCCGCGCGACCTCTCGGCGTTGCCGCACGTGCTCTACCACTGAGCTACAGCTACACTTGCGTGACGCTGGCGGGATTCGAACCCGCGACCCCGTCGTTAGGAGCGAAGTAACAGATCTCTTCACCACCGGTGTGGCATTCGTTTTGTCGGGGAACGGGTGAGCACAGGCCAAGCCACGCCATCGCAAAGCATCTCTGCTTGAACACGCGACACGGCGGCCCTCGCGAGGCCGCCTCCACGCTACGATGCATGTACCGGTTGGATTCGAACCAACTTATCCAGTGCGAAGTATCCGAACTCCTCACCACCGACAAACTTGTATCCAGGGGAACGGCCGGCGCGGCCTTTGGTTTTCAGACGAAGGATTCCGCGCCTTCACCACCTGGAATTTCAAAACTCTCCTTTGTTTCCGCATGACAACGGCTTCGGAGAGGCTGGAAACAAAAAACCCCTCCGGAGCATTGGCTCGGGAGGGGTTCGAAACATCGAACATGAATGGAGCTTCAGTCCATTCCACCTCCGTAAGAACGCGCGCGCGCCTCATCGCACGACGCGTCCAGTTTTGGCGCGTCGGCGATCGGCTGCATGGATAGCTCTGTGCTTCTCATCGTCTTTCTCATCGCTCGCGCGCAACACGTCGCACGCGAAGGGCCGGGTGTATGGTCCGCGATCACGGCGAGGTCAAGGCAAAATCCCGCCTGCCGAAAATTTTATGCAAGCATGTGCCGAAGCAGCAAGAACTGCGACGGTCTTCATTCAGAGCTCGAAAACGAGCTTTGCCATTCAGGCGCACGCGGGCGCTCGATCCCCACAACGGTCACTTCCCGCCGACCGGCGCAGAACAGACATTCCACGGTAGGACGCCGATCAATTCAACCGATAGAACGCCAGCAAGCCGCCATATTCGAGCCAAGCGACACGCCCGTCGCGCGTAAAACCGTAGCTCTTCAGCCAAATCGGAAACCTCTGAAGCACTGCCCCGTCGCGCATTGAGACAAGCGCCAGCGCCTGAATTTCATTTGTTGGCGGCAATTGCATGAGCGCGTAACGCCCGTCCGGTGAGATGGCGGGAGGATCGGCGCTTCCGAAATTCTCAGCACGACCACGCATTTCCCAGCGCGCTCGGCCGCTTTCCAGATCATACAGCGCGGACCAGACACCCTCAACCGGCGTTGGCGCTGGACAATTTGGATTGTGCTCGCAAATCACGCCATTGGCCCTGATCATGTTTGTCATCAGCACCGCCGTGCCATCCGGCGTGAGCGCCGCAAATCCGCGTGTCTCATGTGGATTGCGCACGACACGCGGTGTTTCGCCTTGAGTCCAAACGATCCAATCTTGCCGCGGGATTACCACACGCATTCGCCCATCTTGAAGCACGGTCCCTAGCAACAATCTCGCGCGCGCCGGTCCAGGCCTCGCTCCCTCGACAAGTTCGCCAATGCGTCCCAACGGCAAACGATCGAGCACGCGCCCCCGGCGGGCGTCGATCATCGCAAGTGTCGGACTCGAATCGGATCGTACGGGTCGATAGCCGCCCCCATTTGTGTCGTAGTACCCGATCGCCATGCCGTCGCCGATCCACTGCACCTGATCCAAGCGGCCTGGTGCGTCGCGCAATCCGATCTCTTCCGCGATCACGCCACGCAAGCGCGCCACGCGTACGGGCTCACTCGCGAAACCGCCGCTGTCAGCGCGTCGCTGTAGCGCCGCCCACATCATGCCGGACCGACCCCACCGCACGCTGTCGCCGCCAGCGAACAGTAAATCACCCTGCGCCAGGTCATCCGCCCACGGTCGCCATGAACCTTGAGCGCTCGGATCCGAAACTCTGACCGTTCCAGGGTAATAAACCCGCGCCACCCGGTTCCCGTTTGGCGAAACTAAGAGTGCGCTCTCGCTGAAGTGTGAGCCCGGCGGTTGATGACACAATACCTCTGCTAAGCGCGCAGGCCCATTTCCTACCGGGCGCAGCGATCGCCGCGTCCTATGGTCGACATCGCAGTGAAACCGCACACCCGCCTGCGCCGGAAGCTTCGCCGCCGCGATTTCCTCGCACGCAGGATCAACCCCTGCGCAAGAGCCATCCGCAAGGAAATAATAGGCGTTGTGGCTGCCGCCGTCTTCCGGCGCCGGTACGCCAGCGGAGACAATAAAGCCACGTGAATTGCCACCGTACATGTCTGGCGGGACCACAAGCGGCGCGAGAACAACATAAGCGTATTCAGCGCGTAGCCGCTCGATACGGAAGTCACGCAAGCTCGGTGCGTGCCTCACGACAGCCTGACGCCAAGCATCCACGTCCTCCTCAGTCGCCGCTCGGACAACCCCTTGGTCCATCAAAGAGACTAAAGCTGGATCGTCACGGCGTGGTGCGTGAACACGCGGCGGATCCGCCGGGGCGGGTTCGCACCCCGCCACGAGAATGGTAAACGCCAAGGCGACCGCGCCACCTAAAATCCGCATGCCAGGAGAGTATAACAACATAATTGCAGGCGCGTTTCAAAGGAGCGTGAGTCGTGCGGCGAAACACGGGACCGTTGCCTTGAGTGCATTCTGGGGCAAATGCGCCAGGCGATATGGGCCAGAGGCTTAACCTTGATCTGATAGACACGCGTGCACTGCGAGCACTGCGATGAAACGCTTTCTAGCGCCGATCACTTTCTTTACCATAACCGGCGCTTTAGCGCTGCTCAGTCAGTTTCCACTGGTGCTCGTCCTTGGCCTGTTTGCCGCGATCATCCCCGGCCTTGTTCTGTTGGCTTCGAATACAGTTTTCGCTTACGGCTTGGCGCTCCTTCCTCTCTATGTGGCGGCGCCAGAGTTGAAGCGCGCGTCATGGATTGCTCCCGTTGCACTGATCCCCGCCCTGCTGCTCGCCGTCGTTCCGCACATCATCGCCAAGCGCGACTTCGAGGCTTTTGTAGCGCCCTACCAGGCACGGGACTACGCGACACCACCCTCAGTCACCGTGCGCAGT
>JAKFYF010000314.1 GCA_021731005.1 Hyphomonadaceae bacterium | reverse complement strand
TTACAGCGCCTGGCTGGAAGCGAAAGCCAAGCGCACCGCGCAAGAAGCCTCCGAGAGCGATGCACGCAAGAAGGTGTTCGAGAACATCTGGCTGTCGTTCTTCCCGGACGCCAAGATCGGCGTTGTCGGCGTCAACGGCTCGGGCAAGTCGACGCTGATGAAAATCATGGCCGGGCTCGACAAGGATTTCACCGGCGAAGCCATGCCCATGGCCAACACCAAGATGGGCTATCTCGAACAGGAGCCGCACATCGATATGGCGCTCTCGGTGCGCGAGAATGTCGAGGCCTGGTGCGAAGAAAAGCAGCTGGTTGCGCGCTTCAATGAAGTGAGCATGCAGCTCGGCGAGGATTATTCCGATGCGCTGATGGAAGAGATGACGGCGCTACAGGAAAAGATCGACGCGGCCGAAGCCTGGGACATCGACAGCAAGATCGAGATGGCGATGGACGCGCTGCGCTGCCCGCCCGACGATGCGGAAGTGACCAAACTCTCCGGCGGCGAGCGCCGGCGCGTGGCTTTGTGCCGTTTGCTGCTGTCGAAGCCCGATATGCTGCTGCTCGACGAACCCACCAACCATCTCGACGCCGAAAGCGTGGCCTGGCTGCAGCATCATCTCGAGAACTTCCCCGGCTGCGTGATCCTGGTCACCCACGATCGCTACTTTCTCGATCAAGTCACCAAATGGACGCTCGAACTCGATCGCGGCAAGGGCATTCCCTACGAGGGCAATTACAGCGCCTGGCTGGAAGCGAAAGCCAAGCGCACCGCGCAAGAAGCCTCCGAGAGCGATGCACGCAAGAAGGTGATGAGCCGCGAACTCGAATGGGTGCGGCAATCTCCAAAAGCGCGCCAAGCCAAATCGAAAGCGCGGCTGACGCGCTATGAGGAAATGGCTAGCGCCGCCGAGCGCGAAAAGCAGACTTTCGCAACGATCCAAATTCCTCCCGGACCGCGGCTTGGGCAGAACGTGATCGAGTTCGAGGGGCTGAAGAAGGGGTTTGGCGATAAGCTCTTGATTGACGGGCTGACATTCAAGCTGCCGCCTGGCGGCATTGTCGGCATTATCGGCCCCAACGGCGCGGGCAAATCGACTTTGTTCCGCATGATCACCGGGCATGAGAAGCCAGATTCCGGCAAGATCAGTATCGGCGAGAGCGTGAAGCTCGGCTTCGTCGATCAATCGCGCGACAGCCTCGACGATAAGAAGAACATCTGGGAAGAAGTTTCCGGCGGGCTCGATATTCTGAGTGTCGGCTCGCGCGAGGTGCCGAGCCGAGCCTACGTGTCGAGCTTCAATTTCAAGGGCGCCGATCAGCAAAAGAAAGTCGGGCAACTTTCAGGCGGCGAACGTAACCGCGTGCATCTGGCGAAGACGCTGCTCACCGGCGCCAATGTGCTGCTGCTCGACGAACCGACCAACGACCTCGATGTGGAAACACTGCAATCGCTCGAAGCCGCTTTGGAGGATTTCGCCGGCTGCGCCGTTGTGATCAGCCACGATCGTTGGTTCCTGAACCGTCTGGCAACACACATCCTGGCGTTCGAGGGTGACAGCCACGTCGAGTGGTTCGAAGGCGATTTCGATAGCTACGAAGAAGACAAGATGCGCCGCCTCGGCGTGAGCGAGATCATTCCGAGTAGGATCAAGTTCCAGAAGTTTGGGCGATGAGGACGCAAAGATGCCATCTCCGTCATTCCGGGGCTCGCGAAGCGAGAACCCGGAACCCAGGGGATCGTAGAGCAGTGTCTGTGGCCCCTGAGTTTCGGACCGCGCGTCCCGCGCGTCCGGAATGACGGAGAGCGATTTTCCCGCGAGCCGGTAGGCTCGCTTCATCGACGCCAAGAAAATGCGCGCAGGGAGGCGCGCGCTCCAGCTTGGAGGGGCCGACGTTGCACCGGAATCTATCCCCGCAAAAAAGCCACGCCCGCGCAGCGAAATCGGGGTCGTGTGCGTCAAGTTCTGCAAATTGGTTGGGAGCATGGGGCTGACGGACATGGGTTCACGCGGCCTTTCGCAACTCGATCTTCTTGAGTTCCTTGAGGTCGTCCATGTTGAGGTAGCGGTTGGCTTCGAGCCAGTTCTCGTGGGTCTCGACGGCCAGCGCCCGCACCAGGCGCAAGCAGCTCTGAGCATTGGGGAAGATGCGCAGCACGTAGGTGCGGCGTTTGATCTCCTCGTTGAAGCGTTCGAGCATGTTGGTGCTTTTCATGTGCTTGTGATGCTGACGCGGCAGCCGATAATAGGTGAAGGTTTCCTCGATGTTCTCTTCGACCCAGTTGGTGAGCTTCGGATAGCGCGGGGCCCATTTCTTCAGCCAAGCCGCCAGATCGGCCTTGGCGCCGGCGAGATCGCGCCGGTCGTAGATCCAGCGCAATTCCTGCAGGCAATCGTCGTTGGCCTTGCGCGGCAAATGATCGAGCGCGTTTCTGAGGAAGTGCACGTAGCAGCGCTGAAAATAGGCGTCCGGCAAGACTTCGCGCACCGCTTTGCGTAGTCCCGCGTGGTCGTCGGCGACAATGTATTCGACGCCGTGAAGCCCGCGCTCTTTCAAGCTCAGCAAAAAATCCTTCCAACTGGAGCGGCTTTCGCGATTGGCCAGCTCCACCGCAAGGATTTGGCGCCGGCCATCCCAATCGACGCCGATGGCGATCAAGACCGCGTTCGGGCGCACCACGCCAGCTTCGCGCACTCTTTCATATTTCGCATCGATAATGAGGTAGGCGAACGGCTCATCGAGACGCCGGCGCGCAAACGCCTCCAGGCTTTCATCGAGGCCCTTGTTGATCTCGGAGATGGCCGAAGCCGAGAAGGCGTGACCGCACAGCTCTTCGGTGATGGCTTTGACTTTGCGGGTGGAGACGCCCTGCACGTACATTTCCGCGAGACTCGACACCAAGGCTTGCTCGGAGCGCTGGTAGCGCTGGAACAATTCGGTCGAGAAACGCCCGTCGCGGTCTTGGGGCACGCGCAGCTCGATCTTGCCGACCCGGGTGACGATGGTGCGCGCATAAGAGCCCGCCCGGTAGCCGCGGCGCTCGGCGTTTCTTTCGCCCTTGGCCGCGCCGATCGTCTCGGTCATTTCGGCCTCCAGCACCTCCTGCAACACAGCCCGCACCAGCTCTTTCAAGCCGTCGGGATTGTCGTTGAGAAGGTGCTTGGCGACGCTGAGAGAGGGCGTAATCTGCAAGCTGGTCATGGCGGGGTCCCTTCGGGGATTGGAGGTTTTCGAACACCGCCAGCCTGCCATGACCGCCTGATTCCAATTTGCAGAAGATTCCGGACACTACCCAGTGGCCGATCCTACTGACTACTGACCAAGCCCTACTGACTTTCCCCGTATGGCCCTCCGGGTTCTGTTCAACGCCTCTGGCTTTGGCCGGTTGTACAACAAACCATGCGGGGCGCGCTTTGCGCTGCCACCGGACTATATTTTTGAGCTCACGCGCGATGCGCGCCCCGCTCTCCCGACTTTGCGTTGGGTATTGGAATGCAAGCGAACCCGGAAACGCGAAGCGCGTTGTCCGGGGATTGGCGCGTCCCTTCTCCCTTGCGCGTCGGCCCGCCCCTCATCCGGCCGCTTCGCGGCCACCCTCTCCGCAAGGGTTGGCGCACCGGGAGGTGCGCGCTCCAATCTGGAAACACCGGCGCCCGGCAAGAGGCTTCGGCGCGCGACGATGGAAAAACGCAGCGATGATTTCCGGCGCGGAAAACGCGCGGTGCTGCCCACAATGGCGAGCGAAGCGGGAGGGGGCGGGTCGAATACGGTGCGCATCGCCTCATTCGCCACCTTGGCGGGGCGCGCGCAAATCCTGGCGAGAAGTCCCCAGCCTGCAGGCATCGGCTTGTCTCCAGGCGAGAGGCGCGGAATGCTGGGCCTCGAACAGGGTACGTAGACATGGAATGGCTGGCCATCTTGGCCCTCGGCGCCCTGCTTTGGGCCCAGTCGGCGCGCGTAGGCGAGCTGACGCGCAAGCT
>JAKFYF010000033.1 GCA_021731005.1 Hyphomonadaceae bacterium | reverse complement strand
GGCGATGGCGCAGCCGACGGCCGCGAAAAGCTGATGAGCCTGCATATTGGGCTGTGGGGAGGCCCTCCCGCGGCGGTGGGCTGCTTTTCCAGTGAGGAATTGGGCGTGGCGCTGGGACGCGAACGTGTGATACACGCTTGCCTGCTTCAAGAGCGCTTGGCTTCGGGCTGGGCGGGGGAAATCTCCCGCCTCGCGGGTTTCCGCGCCGTCGTTCCGAGCTCTTGGCCCGATTCCTGGCGCTCCCTCGGATGGGGCCGGTCATGCGCGGCGCTGGGCGGCGCGCTCGCCGAGCCTCACCAGGCTCGCGCTCGCGGCGGGCGCATCGACGTTTGAAGGCCGCGGTATTGGCGGCCAGTGTTAGAGATTGACGACAAAGGATTGCATGTCGGACGGGAACGAACAGAAAGAACAACCAGCCAGCGGTCGCAAGCCGCTTACGCTGACGCGCACCCATGCCACCGGCACGGTGAAGCAAAGCTTCAGCCACGGCCGCACCAAGCATGTTGCGGTCGAGGTGCGCGAAAAGCGCTCGCTCACGCGCCCAGGCGCGGCCGGACCGGGCGCGCCCGCTGCTCCTGGGCCGGGGGTTCCCCCGCCGCTGCGTCCGCGCGCGACGCCCGCGCCAGCGGCCCCGACGCAAGAAGCCAAGACGCACCCGGGCGCGATCAGCGACATCGAAACGCGTCGGCGCGAGGAGGCCGTCCGCCGCTCGATGGCCGAGCGGGAAGCGCGCGAGCAGCGTTCGCGCGCGGAAGAAGAACAGCGCCGCGCACTCGATGACGCGCAGCGCAAAATGGCCGCCGAACAGGCCCAGCTTGAATCCGAGGCCGAAGCGCGGCGGCGCGCGGAAGCCGGCGAACCCGAAATTGCCGAGGCAGCGCCGGAAGCGTCCGCGAAGCCGACGCTGCGCGCGCCAGCCCAGCCGATGAAGGAAGAAAACGACCTGCTGGGTGATCTCGGCGGCCGTATCAAGACCGCGCGCCGTCCGGCCGCGCCGGTTCCGGTGAAGCCGGCGAAGAAGGGCGAACCGAAACGGCGCGAAGGCAAGCTCACGCTCGACATGGTCGAACGCGAAGTCGCCGGCGATGACGACCGCGTGCGGTCGCTGGCCGCCTATCGGCGCGCACAGCAGAAGGAAAAGGAACGCCGCGCCAAGCTCATGGGCGCCGGCGCCGAGCGCGAACGCGTCGCCCGCGAAGTGACGATCCCGGAAACCATCACCGTGCAGGAGCTGGCCAATCGTATGGCCATGCGCGGGGCCGACATCATCAAGTTCATGATGCGCCAAGGCCAGATGCTGAAGATGACCGACGCGCTCGACGCCGACACCGCCGAGCTGATCGCCACCGAGCACGGCCACGCCGTGCGCCGCGTCGCCGAATCCGACATTGAAGAGGGCCTCGCGGGCATTATCGAGGACACCGACGAGAACCTGCAGCCGCGGCCCCCGGTCGTGACCGTGATGGGCCACGTCGACCACGGCAAGACCTCGCTCCTGGACGCGCTGCGCCAGACCGACGTCGCCTCGGGTGAAGCCGGCGGCATCACCCAGCATATCGGCGCCTATCAGGTGCGCTTGAAGGAAGGCCAGCGCGTCACTTTCCTCGATACACCGGGCCACGCCGCATTTTCCGCCATGCGCGCACGCGGCGCGCAGGTCACCGACATTGTCGTGCTGGTTGTCGCCGCCGATGACGGGGTGATGCCCCAGACAATCGAGGCGGTGCAGCACGCGCGCGCGTCGGGGGCGCCGATCATTGTTGCTATCAACAAGATCGACAAGCCAGACGCCAACCCGACGCGGGTTTTGACCGACCTGCTGCAGCACGAAATCGTCACTGAAACCCATGGCGGCGACACGCTTTCGGTTGAAGTCTCGGCGCTGAAGAAGACCGGACTCGACAAGCTGGTCGAGACCATCCTGCTGCAAGCCGAATTGCTCGACCTCAAGGCCAACCCGGATCGGCCCGCCGAGGCGGCGGTGATCGAATCCAAGCTCGATCGCGGCCGCGGCACGGTAGCAACGGTGTTGGTGCAAAAAGGCACGCTGAAGCGCGGCGATATTGTCGTTGCCGGCGGGCAATGGGGCCGTATCCGCGCGATCACCAACGAGCGCGGCCAGGTGCTGCAATCGGCCGGCCCCTCCGAGCCGGTGGAGATCATGGGGCTCGAAGGGGTTCCCGAGCCGGGCGACACGCTGAACGTGGTGGAAAGCGAAACCCGCGCGCGCGAGGTCGCCGATTATCGCCAGCGTGCGCGCCGCCAACGCACTGCCGGCGGCGGCGGAAGCCAGGTTCGCACCTCGCTCGAGTCGATGATGGCCAAGTTCAAGGATTCCACGGCCAAGGAATTGCCGGTGCTGGTGAAAGCGGATGTGCAAGGCTCCGCTGAAGCCATCGTCGGCTCGCTCGACAAGCTGGCGCACGACGAAGTGCGCGCGCGCGTGGTGCTTTCCGGCGTCGGCGCCATCAACGAATCGGACGTGCAATTGGCCAAGACTTCCGGCGCGCCGGTCATCGGCTTTAATGTGCGCGCGTCCAAGGAAGCCCGCGATCTGGCCGAACGCGAAGGCGTGGAGATCCGCTATTACGCGATCATCTACGATTTGATCGATGACATCAAAGGCGTCATGTCGGGGATGCTGGCGCCGCACATGCGCGAAACCTTCCTGGGCAACGCCGAAGTGCTGGAAGTGTTCAACATCTCCAAGGTCGGCAAGGTCGCCGGCTGCCGCGTCAGCGACGGCGTCGTGCGCAAGGGCGCGAAAGTGCGCATTCTGCGGGAAAATGTGGTGATCCAGGAGATGGGCGTGCTCAACACCTTGAAACGCTTCAAGGACGAAGTGAACGAGGTTCTGAGCGGGCAGGAATGCGGCATGAGCTTTGGCCAATTCCAGGACATCAAGCAGGGCGACGTGATCGAGTGCTTCAACGTGGAAGTGGTGCAGCGCACGCTCTGAGGGGTTGAAGATGCGGAGATCGGCGATAGCAGCCGCGCTCGCGGCCATGCTGCTTGCGGGATGCGAAGCGGCTGACAACGAAGCGGAGGCGCCGGACGTGCGCGCATCAACCGTGGTGGTGCCGGAAACCCGCGTTGACGCCGTGCCGCAGGAAGAGCCCGCCGTGGCCCGTTCGCAATGGGAGGCGGTGAACGAGAACGCGCGAATCCGAACCGGCAATCTGCGGGTCAGCTTGGCGAGCGGAGTGCGCGGCGGGCCGCTGATTTTCGCCTTCGCCAACGGCATCACCATCGAGGCGCAGCCTTACGACGTGGCGCCGGCCGATTCCCGCTCCGGCGTCGGCGGGCAGAGTTTCGCGGCGGTTCTTGGCGGCGACCCCCGAGTGGATACCCACCTCTACCGGGTCATCAGCGAGAACGTAGCGCGCACCGCCAGGGACGGCGGCCTGTGCGGCGAGATTCTGACCCGCCACATGGCGGCAAGCGAGTTCGTGGACGGCAGCGGCCGCTGGGTGTTCAAGCTCGCTGCTTTCAGCGGCGAAGCCGCACCGCCTTCGGGCGCCGATCCGGTGTTGTGCAAAGCTTTTTCCTACACGGCCGACTGAAATGAAGCACAAGAAGCCTGGAGGCGGGGGCGCTGGCCCCTCGCAGCGCCAATTGCGGGCGGGCGAGCTTGTACGTCATGCGCTGGTGGAGATCCTGGCGCGCGAGGATTTGCGCGATCCCGAGCTGCAAGGCGTGTCGGTGACGATCGGCGAAGTGCGCGCCTCGCCCGACCTGAAGCACATGACAGCGTTCGTCTCCGCGCTCGGCCCCAGCGATGGCCGCGTGATTGCAGCAGCGTTGACGCGCTGCAAGGGCTTCCTGCGCGGACGGCTCGCGCGCATGATCGATCTGCGCTTCACCCCCGATCTGCACTTCCAGCCCGACATCTCCTACGACGAAGCGCGCCACATCGACGAATTGCTGGCGAGCCCTGAAGTTGCGCGGGATTTGAAGGGTCAGCGAACCTCCCCCCTTGCGGGGGAGG
>JAKFYF010000258.1 GCA_021731005.1 Hyphomonadaceae bacterium | reverse complement strand
GCGGGCAAGCGTTTCTTCAGCGCCGCCAATTGCGCCTGCAACGTTGCGATCTCGGTTTCCAGGACCGCGCGCACCGCAAGCTTGGGATCGGGCGCCGACTTGGCTGCTTTCGGCACAGGCGACGCCGGTTTCGCCGGTTCGGCTTTCGCTGGCTGCTTCGCAGCCGCCTTCTTGTCAGGCTTCTTCGCCATTAGAACGCCTCCGCGCTTAACGCCATTACCGGCGCCGCGCCGCTCTTCAGTTTCGCCAGATGCGCGCCCGTGTCGGGAAGCACGCGGGCGAGAAAATAGCGGCCGGTGGCGAGTTTGGCGTCGTAATAAGGATCGGCGCCGTTGCGCTTGCCCGCCAGCGCCGCCTCCGCCATCAGCGCCCACATATAAGCCAAGGCGGTGATGCCGAACAGGTTGAGATAATCGTGGCCCGCGGCGCCCGCATTGTCGAAATTGCTCATGCCGTTCTGCATCAGCCACATCGTGCCTTCCTGCAATTGCGCCTTTGCGCTCTTCAGCCCGTCGACGAAAGCCTTCAACTCAGCGTCGTTTTCGTGCGCCTCGGCAAATTCGTCGATCTCCTTGAAGAAAGCGAAGATCGCCCGCCCGCCATTGGCCGCCAGCTTGCGGCCCACCAGGTCCAGCGACTGGATGCCATTGGCGCCTTCGTAGATCATGGTGATGCGGGCATCGCGCACGAACTGGCTCATGCCGTGTTCTTCGATATAGCCGTGGCCGCCGAAAATCTGCTGGCAATTGGTGGCGTTGGCGTAGCCTTTGTCGGTCAAATAGCTTTTGATCACCGGAGTCAGCAGCGCCATGTAATCGCCGGCCTTCTCGCGCATTTTTTCGTCCGGCGAGACGTGCAAGAGATCGCCGTGGAGCGCGGTCCAGAACGCAAACGCGCGCGCGCCTTCGTTGAAGCTCTTTGCGTCCATCAGCATGCGGCGAATGTCGGGATGGACGATGATCGGATCGGCCGGTCCGTCGGGATTTTTCGCGCCGGTGAGCGCGCGCATCTGCAGCCGATCCTTCGCGTAGGCAAGCCCGTTCTGGTAGGCGACCTCCGATTGTGAGAGCCCCTGAAGGCCCACGCCAAGGCGGGCCACATTCATCATCGTGAACATGGCCGCGAGGCCCTTGTTCTCGACGCCGCAAAGATAGCCAACAGCGTCATCGTAGTTGAGCACACAGGTGGAATTGCCGTGAATCCCCATCTTTTCTTCGATCTTGCCGCAGACAACACCATTGCGCGCGCCTAGCGAGCCGTCGGCATTGACCAGGAATTTCGGCACGATGAAGAGTGAAATGCCTTTGGTGCCGGCGGGTGCGCCTTCGATGCGCGCGATCACCAGGTGGATGATGTTGGAGGCAAGGTCATGCTCGCCCGCGGAGATGAAAATTTTCTGGCCGCTGATGCGATAGCTGCCGTCGGCCTGCGGGATCGCCTTACTGCGCAAGAGCCCCAGATCGGTGCCACAGTGCGGCTCGGTCAGATTCATCGTCCCGGTCCACTCGCCGGTGACCAGCTTGGGCAAGTACACTTGCTTCTGCGCATCGCTGCCGTGCTGGTGGATGGCTTCGTAGGCGCCGTGGGAGAGCCCCGGATACATCCCGAACGCCATGTTCGAGGACGCCACCATCTCGCTCCACGCCAGCGCCACGATATGGGGCATGCCTTGGCCGCCATAAGCCGGATCGCTGGAGAGAGAAGGCCAACCGGCGTCGACCAATTGCTGGTAGGCCTCCTTGAAGCCCGGCGGCGTCGTCACCGAGCCGTCAGCGGCGCGCGTGCAGCCATGCTCGTCGCCGACCTTGTTGAGCGGCGCCAGCACGCCTTCGCAAAATTTCGCGCCCTCCTCCAGCACCTGCTCGATCAAATCGAGCGGCGCGTCGGAGAAGCTGGGAAGATTTGAATAGCGCCCGATGTCGAGCACGTCGTCGAGTAGGAAACGGTACTCGCGCAGCGGGGCTTTGTATGACGGCATCGCTAGCTCCGGTCAGTAGTCAGTAGTGAGTAGCCAGTAGGTAGGTCGATCATTCTACTGACTACTCACTACTGACTACTCCCTTCAGTGCGCCTCTTCCAAACGCTTCTTGGCCTCTTTTTCAAACGCCCGCGCAGCGCCCATGGCAGCCGGTGAAGCGGGTTTTGACAGATAAGCCTCAAGCTCAAGCACGCCTTTGTGCAGCGCGTCGATGGCCTCCTCGACGTGCCGGCGCTGCTGCTCGAGCGCGACAATGCGCGCCTTGAAGCGCTTCAGTGCGACTTGCGCCTGCGCCCGCTGGTCAACCTTGTAGAGATCGAGAAGCTCTTTGATCTCAATGAGCGAAAGCCCGACCCGCTTACCGCGCACAATCAGCTGCAGCTTGGCGCGGTCCTTGTGCGAATAGACCCGGTTCAGACCGTCTCGCCGCGGCGACAGCAAACCCTTGTCCTCATAGAAGCGAAGTGCGCGCGGGGTGATTTCGAACTCGCGCGCCAGTTGCGAGATGCCAAAGGTCCGCTCTATCGCCATGGAAACTCCCTCGGACGCCATGCTGGCTCCCCCCATAGCTTTCCGTTTACGTTCGCGTCAATTAAAAATGACGGGTGCGTCAAGAGTTTGCGAGCAGGCCGGGACCGACATCGCCGAGCGTGCGGCAGCCGCAGAGCGCCATGGTGAGGTCGAT
Source organism: Hyphomonadaceae bacterium (assembly GCA_021731005.1). Taxonomy (GTDB): domain Bacteria; phylum Pseudomonadota; class Alphaproteobacteria; order Caulobacterales; family Aquidulcibacteraceae; genus Vitreimonas. Next base: position 1,375 of record JAKFYF010000258.1, on the reverse strand, counting down.
CTCAGCCAGGAGGCATTCAAGTACCGCCTTGACGCCTGCCTCGCCGCCCAGCCCCAGGCCATAGACGTAGGGCCGGCCGATACCGACCGCGCTAGCGCCCAGCGCCAGAGCCTTGAAGATGTCGGCGCCGCAGCGAATGCCGCTATCGAAGAAAACCGGGACCTTGCCGGCGACGGCGGCAACCACCGGCCCCAGCGCGGCAAGCGCGCCAGCCCCGCCATCGACCTGGCGGCCGCCGTGGTTGGACACCATGATGGCGTCGTAGCCTTCGCTGACTGCTTTCGCGGCATCGTCGCCGCGCATGATCCCTTTCAAAACCACCGGCAGTTTCGTCCACGATCTGATCTTGGCGATGCGGGCCCAATCGAGGCTGGGGTCTGAGAATATCTGTGTGAAGTACGCCGCCACCGCGAGCGCGTTCTCTTCCGGCGGCGCCGGCAGCATCGCCCGGAACACTGGATCGGATGTATATTGGGCGATGCCCTTGCTCCGCAGGAACGGCAGATGGCCGAGATCGAGGTCGCGCGGGCGCCATCCGAGAATGGTGGTGTCGAGCGTAATGAAAATCGCCTTGCACCCGCAGGCCTCGGCGCGCTTGACGAAACTCTCCGCCAGCGCGTCGGATTTGCCCCAGTACAGTTGGAAAAAACGTGCGCCCTCGCCGTTTTCCTTAGCGATCTGCTCCATCGGGAAGGAAGCCTGACTTGAAATGATCATGGGCAGACCAAGAGCGCGCATGGCGCGCGCGACGGCAAGGTCGCCCTCGGGGTGCGCCATTTCCAACACACCGATTGGAGATGTCATGATCGGCGCGCCCGCCGAAACGCCAAATATCTTGGCGGTAAGGTCGCGAACGCCGGCGCCGGCGAGCATGTGCGGCGATAACTCGAACCGGAGAAACGCGGCCCGGTTCGCGTCCATTGTCGTTTCGAGACCGGCCCCGCCCGCAATATATGCGAACGCCTCGTGCGTCAGTTCGGCTTTCGCCCTGGTTTCGAGTTCGGCGAAACTCGTTGGCAAGTCCGGCTTGGCGCCGCTCAACCCGCGCAAATAGATCGCCGCTTGTATTTCGGGGCCGAAAAGACGTGGTGTGTCGGGCATGGTTCTCCCCGTACTTCGCTTTACTCGCCATTAACACGGCCCCCACTTTGATCGAAACTGCAAAACTCTAAGCGATTCTCGGGCTGAGGCTTCGCTTAGGTTGGGCGTGAGCGGCGTTGACAGCGCCGCTTCGACGCGAGGGCTGAAACATGAGCGGCGCGCAAAGCTGGAAGGGCATCGACCCAAAGGTGCGGGAGGCCGCGCGCGAAGCGGCCGCGCGCCAGGGCATGAGCCTTGGCGAATATCTGAACCACGCCTTGGCAAGCCCATCCCC
>JAKFYF010000146.1 GCA_021731005.1 Hyphomonadaceae bacterium | reverse complement strand
ACAGATGTAGAATTCGTCGAGATTGTTGGCCGAGATGGAGAGGAAGCGCAGCCGCTCTAGCAGCGGATGGTTGGGATTTTCCGCCTCGTCGAGGACGCGCGTGTTGAAGGCCAACCACGAAAGCTCGCGGTTGATGAAGCGCCGCGGATTGCCCGCTATCGGCGGCGCTTCCAGATGCGTGCGCGTGCGCTGGCGCTTGGCCATTGCTTAACTCTCTCCATACCCTCCGCCGGCGCTTGTTTTTCTTAGCGTCAGGCGAGCCGTGGCCAATGTTACAGGCCGCGCGCCCTTAACCAGATCGAGGTCGAGTGCGGCCGCCCAGGCGCGGGCCGCCGCATAGGTGCGCGGCAGCCGGAGCGCCAAGTATTTTGCGGCATCATCGCTCAAACGAATGAATTGTTCGCGACAAACCCGGCGCAAAAGCACTTCCATAAGTGCTTCATCGGGCTCTTGCAGGCGCGCCACCGGGAGCGCCGCCAGCCTGGAGCGCAGATCGGGTAGGCCGACGGGCCAAAGCCCGGGGGCCGCATTCCCGGCAAGCAGCACCGCTCCCCCCTCCTGGCGGGCAAGATCGAGCGTCCGCCACAACATGGCTTCGTCATGGGGCCCGTCCGCGTCGTCGATGAAAACCCGCCCCCCGGACTCCCGGAAAATGGCCGCGGCGTCCTCCGGGGCAGCGGTGGGCGCGGCCTGGCGGGCCCCCGCTTCCAGCGCCCAGGCCAGCGCCAGATGGGTCTTGCCCGAGCCGGGCGGGCCGATAAGCGCCATCGCCCCCCCGGGCCATTGACGCCACCCCGTCATCAGCGTGGCGGCGTCGCGGTTGGCCTCGCTCAGCACCAGGGTGTCCGGCGACCGCTCGCCCATGCGGAACTCGAACAGGCGCGGTTGATCGCTCACCTCAATTCCCAGCAACCCTGAGCACTGGCCCCATGGCGGTATCGTCGAGGCGCACGCCGCGACGGTTGAGTTCGGCGGCAAGCTGGGTGCGGTCTCCTACAAACGAGAATGACACCAGCGCGCCCTCGCGGCCCACCGCCTCGATGCGAATCTCCGAGATCAGCGTCTGTGCCGCGCCCTCGAGCGCCTGTTTGATGCTCTCCCATTGACGCTGGTCGCGGTAAAGCGCGGATGCGGAAAGCCGCGCGCGCTGGCCAGCGCCGGCGGCGATGCTGGCTTTCCATTCGCTTTGGATCCGTGCGCTGGCTTGGTCAGCCAGTGACGCAAGCGCAGCGCGCAGTGCGGGTAGCTCCAGCCCCGCGATTTGCGTTGAAACCGCGCCGCGATCGCGGCGTACGCCGCTGGCGCCAACCTCGACCAGGCCGGCGCTCGCGGTTGAACCCTGGATGGAGAGGGTGGCGTAGAGCGCGGTGGTGGCGCCTTCGGCGTTGGCGTATGGCGAGGCTGCGCGCCAATCTGGCGGTCCGCCAAGCGCCGCGGACGCAACCGCGAGCGGGGCGAGTTCGCCCTGGAAGCCGCCCTGCTCCCAAGCCTGGCGCCACAAAGCGCTCTGGTCCTCGCCAGTCCAAACCACCGTGGAAAGCGGCACGACCAGCACGGGACTGGTGCGCGTGTCGATCACCGTGAAGCCCTGCCCGCGCAGCAGCGTGCGCACACCGGAGGGATCGAACCGCACCGTGAGGCGCCCAATGTAGCGGGTCGAGGAGCGCCGTTCGTCGGCGACATCCACGGAAAGAACCAGCCGTTCCAAGGCGGCGGCGTCCGGGGCTGGCGCGGCCCGGCCCACCAGTTCCTGAGGCAACGTCAGCCGCCGCACCAACCGGTCGAAGCCGACCCGGCGCGCCAGTGCGAACGCCGCCTCCTGTGCGGCGGCGGCGTTGGCGGCGGTCTGTTCGACGCTGACCCCGGAAACCGCATAGACGGTGTCGCGCCCGACGCCGCCGGCTGCGCCTTGGGCGCTTGCCGGGACCGGCGCGAACGCGCACAAAGCGGCGAGAATCAGGGCCGTCAGGCCGTTCCTTGGCTTGCGTGTCATGCTTGGAAACCTCTTGGGCCCGCACCCTATCCGGCGCGGAATCGCCTATCAATGTGGCGGCTTCGGGACTCTCTTCAGGACTCTGCGGCCTTGACCAAATCCAAAGGCGCCACCGGCCTCACCTACCGCGATTCCGGCGTCGATATCGACGAAGGCGAGCGGCTTGTCGAATTGATCAAGCCCGCCGCCAAATCCACCGCCAGGCCGGGAGCTGAGGCTGCCTTGGGTGGATTTGCCGCCGTTTTCGACCCCAAGGCCGCTGGTTTCAAGGATCCGATCTTCCTGGCCACCACGGATGGGGTGGGCACTAAGCTCAAAATCGCCATCGAAAGCGGACGACACGAAACTGTGGGTATCGATCTGGTCGCCATGTGCGTGAACGACCTCTCCGCCCAGGGCGCCGAGCCGCTGATGTTCCTCGATTATTACGCCACCGGCAAACTCAATGCGGAAGAAGCCGCCAGAGTCGTCGCCGGCATAGCCGAGGGCTGCCGGCAGGCCGGCGCCGCGCTCGCTGGCGGGGAAACCGCGGAGATGCCGGGGATGTATGCCAAGGGCGACTACGATCTCGCCGGCTTCGCCATCGGCGCGGCGGAGCGCGGGACGCTGTTGCCGCGCGTCGACGAGATGCGCGCCGGCGACGCCATCGTCGGGATCGCTTCCAGCGGACCGCATTCAAACGGCTACTCATTGGTGCGCAAAATTGTGGAAGTCTCCGGCCTTGGCTGGGAGGCGCCCGCGCCGTTTGCGCCGGGGAAATCCCTCGCCGAAGCTTTGCTGGCGCCGACCCGCATCTATGCGCGCGCGCTGAAGCCGGTGTTCGACGCAAAGCTCGCCAAGGGCGCGGCCCATGTTACTGGCGGGGGCTTGGTCGAAAACACCCCGCGCGCGCTGCCGAATGCGCTGGCTGGCGAGTTCGATTGGAGCGCGTGGACGCGGCCCGCCGTATTCCAATGGCTCCAGGAAGTGGGCGGGGTCCCTGAAGACGACATGCGCCGCACCTTCAATCTAGGCATCGGCATGGTGCTGATCGTGGACGCGAACGCGGCGGGAGATGTCATCACCACGCTGGAAGCCGGCGGTGAACGTGCGTTCATGGTCGGGTTGCTGCGCAATGCTTGAGCAGGCGCGTGACGCGGTGCCACCCTCTCCCTCGCGGAGAAGGTCGCCGCGCAGCGGCCGGGTGAGGGGCGGGCCGACAATCAGGCGCCTACGTGCTTGCACGCCCCTCGCTCCCCAACCCCCTCTCCGCAGGGGAGAGGGGGAGAGCGCGCCATGAAAAAGCGCGTCGCCGTCCTCATTTCCGGTCGCGGCTCGAACATGGCCGCGCTGCTTGATGCAAAGCAGGACGCCTATGAGGTCGTGCTCGTGATCTCCAACCGCCCCGATGCGGCGGGTCTCGAGCGCGCGCGTGCGGCGGGTGTGGAAGCGATCGCTATCGATCACAAGAAATACGGCAAGGACCGCGAGGCGTTCGAGCGCGAAATTGACGCCGCGCTACGCGCCAGCAACATCGAGATCGTTGCCCTCGCCGGCTTCATGCGCGTGCTGACGCCGTTCTTTGTGCGCGCCTGGCAAGGCCGCCTCGTCAACATCCACCCCTCGCTGCTGCCGAAATATCCAGGGACGGACACGCACGCACGCGTGCTCGCCGCTGGCGATGCCGAGCACGGCTGCAGCGTGCACCTGGTGGCAGATGAAGTGGACGCAGGCGAAATACTGGGCCAAGCGCGGCTGACGATTTTGCCGGGCGACACGCCGGAAACGCTCGCCGCGCGCGTGCTGGAGCTGGAACACGCGCTTTATCCACGCTGCTTGGCGGCGCTGGCGAGGGTGGTATAGGCAGCGGCTGCTCGTGGCCCGAAGCGGACGCGCGCGTTGAAGCAGCCGTCCCCTCTCCCCTCAAGCATCCGGCCTTCGGCCACCTTCTCCCCTCAAGGGGACCATTGCGAAATTGGCGAATTGTGATTCCCTGTGGTTTGCCTGCGGGGAGATTTTCGATGTCGGTGAAGCGTACGGGTCAGCTGAGCTTTGTGGAAGCTTTGGTGAGCGAGGGGCTGGGCC
>JAKFYF010000088.1 GCA_021731005.1 Hyphomonadaceae bacterium | reverse complement strand
GGATCGCTCCGCGATCCCGTTCGTTTGGATTCCCGATCGCTTCGCGATCGGGCGGGGGAGGGGGAGGCCAGTGCGATAGTTTCTCATCCTACCGCCTCCCCGGCCCGCAGCTCCTTGGCGCATGCGTCCAAGGTCGCGTTGATGAACCCGGGTTCGGGGCCGTCGAAGAACGACTTCGCGATCTCGACATATTCGTCGATGATCACCGCGACCGGAATTTCGCGCTGTTGTTCCAGTTCCGCCGCGCCCGCGCGCAAAATGGCGCGCGCCACCGCGTCGAGCCGCTCCAGCCGCCAGCCCTTGCTCAAATGACGCGCTATGGCGCGGTCGATGGTGGTTTGCCGGCTGATCGCGGCCTCGATCAGAGCCTTGAACAGCACCGCGTCGCCCTCGGAATCGGTCGCCGCCGCTTCGCTGTGGCGCGGCAGCTTCCCCGCGTCGAACTCGGCGATGACCTCGGCGCTCGTGGCGCCGCCCAATTCCATCTGGTAAAGCGCCTGCACCGCGGCGAGCCGCGCAGCGCGACGCGCCTGTTGCTGTTCGGAGTTCATCGCGCGCTTTCCGCGAAGCGCCGCTTCAGCGCGATCATCGCCAAAGCAGCGGCGACAGCTTCTCCGCCCTTGTCGCCGCGTGCGGGATCGGCGCGCGCTTCGGCCTGGGCTAGGTTCTCCACGGTGAGAATGCCGTAGCCGATGGCGAGACTTTCGCGGACGGCGAGGTCCATCAGCGCGCGCGCGCTCTCGCCGCAGACATAATCGTAGTGACTGGTCTCCCCGCGCACCACGCAGCCGAGCGCGACATAGCCGTCGTAAGCGCGGGTTTGCGATGCGTGGCGAATGGCGGCCGGAATCTCGAACGCACCGGGAACGTCAATTTTTTCAAGCTTCGCGCCGGCAGCCTCCGCGGCAGCGGCCGCGCCGCGCTCAAGCTGATCGGCAATGGCGCGGTAATAGGGCGCGACCACCAGGAGCAGGCGCGCGCCAGGTACTTTGGGCCGCGTGGATGTCTCAGCCGCCTTCATCTCGCACCCCGCCGCTTCGCGGCGACCCTCTCCGCGAGGGAGAGGGTTCGTGTCTCCTGGTCCCTCACGAGGCGAACCCGCGCCAGCCATCGACATGCAGGCCGTATCCCTCGAGCGCGACCAGACGCCGCTGCGTGTTGGCCAGCACGATCATGCGGCGCACGCCGAGATCGCGCAAAATCTGGGCGCCCACGCCGATCATGCGATTGGCGTCGTCAGCGGCTTGCTCCGGCGTCGGCAATACGCCGGAAATCTGTTTCGAGAGCCCATCCTGCTCATACGCCCGCAGCAAAACCAACACGCCGACCCCCGCGCTATCGATTTCCGCGAGCGAGCGCTCCACCAGCCCGGAGCGCTCATCGCCAACGCCGATGACATCCGCGGTGAAATCGACGCGGTGGACCCGCACCAGCGCCGGCTGGTCAGGCTGAATCTCGCCCTTCACCAAAGCCGCGTGCTCGGCGTTATCGAGCCGATTGCGGAACACCACGATCCTGAAGCCCGACCCGACGCGGGTCGCGAACGGCGCTTCGGCCACCCGTTCGATATAATGCTCGGTGACGCGGCGATAGGCGATCAGCTCGTCGATGGCGCCGATCTTCAGATTGTGGAATTGCGCGAAGGCGACCAATTCCGGCAGCCGCGCCATGGTTCCGTCGTCATTCATGATTTCGCAGATAACGGCCGACGGGTTGAGCCCGGCTTGGCGCGCGATATCGACGCTCGCTTCGGTGTGCCCCGCGCGCATCAGCACGCCCCCGTCGCGCGCGGTCAGCGGAAACACGTGCCCGGGCGACACGATGTCGTTGGCGCCCTTGCCGGCGTCGATCGCCACGGCAATGGTGTGGGCGCGGTCGTGCGCGGAGATGCCGGTGGAGACGCCCTCGCGCGCTTCGATGGAGACGGTGAAGGCGGTGCCCATGCGCGTCTGATTGCGCGGCGTCATCGGCGACAGCCCAAGCTGGAGCGTGCGTTCCGACGTGAGCGCAAGGCAGATCAGCCCGCGCCCGTGCTTGGCCATGAAGTTCACTTGCGCCGGCGTGGCGAATTGCGCCGGGATGACGAGGTCGCCTTCGTTCTCGCGATCCTCTTCGTCGACGAGAATGAACATGCGCCCTTCGCGCGCTTCCTCGATGATCTCTGGGATCGGCGAAATCGCGCGCTTGAAGTCCGCTATGGGTGATGGCTTGGCCGCCATTCAGGTATTGCTCCGCGCTTCGACGAGGCGCGCCGCATAGCGCGCCATCATGTCGGCTTCCAGGTTCACCCTATCGCCTTTCTTGAGGCCGCACAAAGTGGTTACGCTCCAAGTGTGGGGAATGATCAACACGCCGAAGCCCTCGGCGTCGACTTCGTTCACAGTCAGCGACACGCCCGCCACCGCGATCGATCCCTTGGCGGCGATAAGGTTGTTGATCTCCGCCGGCGGCTTGATGCGCAAGCGCCAGCCTTCGCCGTCCTGAACAACCGAAAGCACTTCGCCCAGCCCATCGACATGGCCTTGCACGAGATGGCCGCCCAGTTCGTCGCCCACGCGAAGCGAGCGTTCGAGATTCACCTTGTCGCCGAGCTTGAGCGCGCCCAGCGTCGTGAGCGCCAAGCTCTCCGCCGCGACTTCCACGACATGGGTCATGCCCCCGCCCGCGCGCGGGGCTGTTTCCACCACAGTCAGGCAGCAGCCGTCGTGGGCGATTGAAGCGCCGATCTCGACGCGCTCGGGATCGTAAGCGCTCTCGACGGTGAGACTCACCAGCCCCGCGCGGCGCTCGACGGCGGCCACTTTCCCCAACGCTGTTACAATGCCGGTGAACATTCAGGCCCGTTCGTAGCTTTCCCAGAGATCGGGGCCAAGCTCGGCCAGCGCAACCCTGCGCCACACTGGCGCTCGCGCCAAGCTTTCCATGGCAAGCGCTCCGACCGCCGGCCTGCCCTCCGCGCCGAGCAGCAGCGGCGCGCGGAACCATTCCAGCCGGTCCACCGCCCCCGCCGCGATCAGCGCCACCGCCAGCTTGCCGCCGCCTTCGGCAAGGAGCGTGGAGACGCCAAGCGCACCCAGGCGCGTCAGCACCGCAGCGATGTCGAGTCCATCACCGGCGCGCGCGACCTGCTCGATCCGTGCGCCGACTGCTTCGAGGATGGCGTGGCGCGCCGGGCCGGCGCGCTCGGCGCCGAAAATGACTAGGGGCGATCCCGGCAATGCCTCGAATAAGCGGCCCTCGGGCGCGATCTCCAGCCGCGTGGTGACGACGACGCGCATGGGCTGGCGCGCGGGCGCGGGCTCGGTGCGCGCCAGCAGCGAGGGATTGTCCGCGCGCGCGGTTCCCGCCCCAATCATCACCGCATCCACGCCTGCGCGCATGCGATGGACCTCGGCGCGCGCCGCCTCGCCGGTAATCCAGCGGCTCTCCCCAGACGCAGTCGCGATGCGCCCGTCGAGGCTGGTGGCCAGTTTCAGTGTGACGTGGGGGCGGGGCATGGCGCCAAGTATGGACCGCCGGCGTCCTCGCCGGCAACTTTGTTTCAACGCGCGGCGTGTTCACGAACAAGGATGCCGGCGGGACGCCGGCGGTCCATAACCCTCCGTGCTAATCCGTCCCGCCGCGCTTCTTCTTTCGCGCTTCTTCGATGAACTTCGCGAAGTCGGAAGTTTCCTGGAAATCCTGATACACCGAGGCGTAGCGCACATAGGCCACCGGATCGAGCTGGGCCAGCGCCTCCATCACCATGCCGCCGATGATCTCGGAGGTGATTTCGGTTTCGCCCTGGCTTTCGAGCTTGCGGACGATGCCTGAGATCATTTGCTCGATCTGGTCCTGCTCGATCGGGCGCTTGCGCAGCGCGATGGCGAGCGAGCGCGCCAGCTTGTCGCGATCGAACGGTACCCGCCGGCCCGAACGCTTCAGCACCACGAGATCACGGAGCTGAACCCGCTCAAACGTCGTGAAACGCGAGCCGCACTTGTCGCATTGGCGGCGGCGACGAATGGCGGCGCCATCCTCGGTGGGACGGCTGTCCTTCACCTGGGTGTCTTCGTTGGAACAGAAGGGGCAACGCT
>JAKFYF010000113.1 GCA_021731005.1 Hyphomonadaceae bacterium | reverse complement strand
CTGCGCCGGCACGCGCCCGATCGGCGTCTCCAGCGCTTCCGCCGCGCCATCGAGCCGCTCGCACACCCATTTCAGCACCCGCGCATTGTCGCCAAAGCCCGGCCAAATGAACTTGCCGTCTTCGTCCTTGCGGAACCAGTTGACGAAGTAGATGCGCGGCAGTTTCGCGCCGGCGCGCTCGCCGATGCGAAGCCAATGATTGAAGTAATCGCCCATGTTGTAGCCGCAGAACGGCAGCATCGCGAACGGGTCGCGGCGCAATTCGCCGACCTTGTTTTCCGCCGCCGCGGTGCCTTCGCTGGCTACGTTCGAAGCGAGGAACACGCCGTGCGCCCAGTCGAACGCTTCCGTTACCAGCGGCACCGCGCTTGCCCGCCGGCCCCCGAACAGGATCGCGTCGATCGGCACGCCTTTGGGGTCTTCCCATTCTGGCGCAATCACCGGGCATTGGCCCGCGGGCACCGCGAAGCGCGAATTGGGATGGGCCGCAGGAAAGCGCGTGTCGGAAGCCACGTAACGCTGGCCCTGCCAGTCGGTGAGCCCGGGCGGGGGAACTTTTGTCAGCCCCTCCCACCACACGTCGCCATCGGCGGTCAGCGCGACATTGGTAAAGACGGTGTTCGAATGCAGCGTTTCCAGCGCGCTTTTATTGGTTTTGGAGCCGGTCCCGGGCGCAACGCCGAAGAATCCCGCCTCGGGATTGATGGCATAGAGGCGCCCATCGTCGCCGAAGCGCATCCAGGCGATGTCATCGCCGATGGTCTCAGCCTTCCAGCCGGGGATAGTCGGCGCCAGCATGGCGAGATTGGTTTTTCCGCACGCGCTGGGGAACGCCGCCGCCACGTACTTCACCGCGCCTTTGGGCGAAGTGAGCTTCAGGATCAGCATGTGCTCGGCAAGCCAGCCCTCGTCGCGCGCCATCACCGAGGCGATGCGCAGCGCGAAGCATTTCTTGCCGAGCAGGGCATTGCCGCCATAGCCCGACCCGTAGGACCAGATCTCGCGCATCTCCGGGAAATGCACGATCCACTTTTCGTCGTTGCACGGCCACGGCACGTCTTTTTCGCCGTGCGCCAACGGCGCGCCGAGCGAGTGCACGCATGGAACAAAGAATCCGTCAGAGCCCAACTGGTCCAGCGCAGCCTTGCCTATTCGGGTCATGATCCGCATCGACGCGACGACGTAGCCGCTGTCGGTGATCTCGATTCCGATCTGGCTGATGCGCGAGCCGATCGGGCCCATGGAGAACGGCACGACATACATGGTCCGCCCGCGCATGCAGCCATCGAACAGGCCGTGTAGCTTGTCGCGCATCTGGGCCGGCGCGATCCAATTGTTGGTTGGCCCGGCGTCATCCTTGTTTTCGCTGCAGATGAAAGTGCGGCTCTCGACGCGCGCAACGTCCTTTGGATCGGAGGCGGCGTAGAATGAATTGGGACGCCGCTCATTGAGCTTTCTCAGCGTGCCCGCCGCGACCAGTTCGCGCGTCAGCCGCTCCCATTCCAGCTCCGAGCCATCACACCACACCACCCGCTCGGGCTTAGTCAGAGCGGCAATTTCACCCACCCATTGGACCAAGCGCTGGTGGCGAGTTGGCGCCGGGCTCAGGCCGGATATATTTGTTTTCAAGGAACAATCCTCCCGGGCGTGCGCCTGCAGCGTGCGGCGCTCGTCGTCTTTCGCCTAGGCTTAGCAGAATGCGCCGCCCGCGCCACCCGCATGCTGCAAGGCAGGCTTGCGCCAGTTCGCGGGGTCCTCAGCGCTGGCTCTGCGCCCACGCCCGGACGATCTCTCCAAGCACGGAGAGCGGGACTGCGCCGTTCGCGAGCAGGGCGTCGTGGAACGCCTTCAGGTCGAAGCGCGCGCCCAGCGTTGTGCTTGCCTCGGCCCGCAGCGCATTGATCGCTTGGCGGCCCACCATGTAGCTGCATGCCTGTCCGGGCCAGACGCAATAGCGCTCTATTTCGGTCGCGACCGAGCTTTCCAGGTCGCCGGTGGCCTCGAGCATGGATTGGATCGCCTGCTCGCGGCTCCAGCGTTTGTGGTGGATGCCCGTGTCGCAGACCAGGCGCGAGGCGCGGAATGCCGCCGATTGCAGGTAGCCGAGCCGACCCAGCGGATTGTCAGCATACACCCCAAGCTCGTCAGCCAATTGCTCTGCGTAGAGTCCCCAGCCCTCGCTGAACGCGGAGAAACCGAGCAAAGCGCGGCGGATGAACGGAATTGCGCCCGATTCCTGCTGGATCGAGATTTGCCAATGGTGGCCGGGTACGCCCTCGTGGTAGTTCAGCGTCGGCAGCGTGAAGCGCGGCCACTCACCGGTGTCGCGCAGATTTATGTAATAGGCGCCCGGCCTCGAGCCATCGAGCGTGGCGCGCTCATAATATCCGCCCGGCGCGCCCGCTTCGGTCGTTGGCGGCACGCGGCGAATTTCCATTTGCGCTCTGGCCAGGGTGTTGAATGCGCGCGGCATCAACGCCGTGATTTCGCGTGTCTGTTGGTTGAGGTCGGCCAGGATCTGCGCCCTGCCGGAATCGGTGTTGGGAAAGAGCTGGTTGGGCCGACGCGAGAGCTGGCGAACACGCTGCGCGACGCTGCCGCGGCGCAGGCCTTGCGCCTTGAGAATGGCATCCATCTCGCCGTTGAACTGGGCGATCAGAGTGAGTCCGAGTTCGTGAATCTCATCGGGGCTCATTGCCGTCGTGGTGCGGCTGCGCAGCGCGGCGGCGTACATTTCATCGCCTCGTGGGAGCCGCCAGATGCCCGCGTCATGGACCGCGCCGCGCCGCACCTCGTGGAGCGCTGCGATTTGGCGCTGGTAAGCCGGGTATATGGCGTCACGCACTGCCGATTCCGCACGCGACGCATAGGTGGCGCGCGCGGAATCGGAGAGTTCTGCAATCGAAGGCAGCCGCCGGTGCAGCGATTGCACCAGCACATTCTGGTTTGGCGCGACTGCGACGAAGGCGCTCAATTGCTCGAGCGCGCGGTCAATAGCGAAGTCAGGCGCAACGACGCCCAAGCGCGCGTCTTCGCCAAGGATGGCTGTTTCCTGGTCGAGCTGGCGGACGAACTCTCCCAGACGCGCGAGGTAAGCGTCGGCTTCCTCGGCCGTGCGCACCGGATGCTGGGTGTCCATGAAGTCTGGTGCGTCAGAGTAGGCGCCGGTCAGTTGCGTGACCACGTAGGGTGCTCCCGCGCCGCCCCCGAATTCGAACGCGGTGTTGGCCACGGAATTCTCGAACGAAGTGCGCACGACCGCCAGTGTAACGCGATCATGTTGGGGGAGGGCGCCGAGATCGAACCGCGCAAGATCGTCGAGCGCGCGTTGTAGGATGGCGCGGTAGCGGCGCTGGCCCTCTTTGGAAGAATCGCTCAGGCGGTCGATGTAACGACCGCCAGCGCGTTCTTCGCTCACGCCAAGCGCGGTGCAGCGCTCCGGTGACTCGCGCAGGATTTCAGTCGCGGCCTCGTCAAGGCGCGACGCGAGCAGCGCGCTTGTGTCCGGCGGCGCGGGTATGACCGGAGGCGGCGTCGCTGGCGCGTTCGCGCAGCCTGAGAGTAGCCCCAAGCCGGCGGCGCCGAGCGCGAGGAGAGAGCGGCGGGAAGGTGTCATTGGATGCCCCAAGATTTCTGACGATGGACTTAGCGGAGGCGGAGGCGGCCGGAAGCCCAGTTTGCGACGAGCGGCCCATACCATTCGTTGCGCCACTACAGCTGCAGCCCCGCGACCACCGGCACATGGTCGCTGGGGCGTTCCCAGGAACGGCAGGGCATGTGAATCTGGAACGCTTCGGCTTGCGAGGCGGGCGCGAGGTCGGCGCTGGCCCAGATGTGATCGAGCCGGCGGCCGCGATTGTTTTTAGTCCAGTCGGGGCTGCGGTAGCTCCACCAGGTGAAGAGCTTTTCCGGCGCCGGGCGATGCAGACGCGCCAGGTCAATGAAGCGTCCGGCCGCCAGGGCGGCGTCGAGCCGGCTGGTCTCCGCCGGCGTGTGGCTGACGACGTCGAGCAATTGCTTGTGGCTCCAGACGTCAAATTCCCCCGGCGCGACGTTGAGATCGCCGACCAGCACAGTTGGCGCGGTGCGTTTC
>JAKFYF010000068.1 GCA_021731005.1 Hyphomonadaceae bacterium | reverse complement strand
CAGTGTCAGTTTTTCGACCCTTTCGGGGTGGGTTAGCACCTGGAAAATGGCGTTGTGCTCACTATCCACAGGTAGGAGCTTGGCTCCGCTAGCGGCGGCTTCGGCCAGAAACAGCGGGCCGGCGCACACCAAGCACTCCTTGTTGGCCAGCGCCACCAGGGCGCCCCGCCGCACTGCCGCCAGGGTTGGCCGCAAGCCCGCCGCCCCCACGATGGCCGACATCACCCAATCAGCTGGCCTTGCGCCCGCTTCTTCCAGCGCCGCCGAACCCACCCCGATCTCAAGGTCTAGGCCGGCGAGCGCTTCTTTGGCCCGCGCAAGCAGCCGTTCATCGGCCAACGCCGCGAATCGCGGCCGCAACACCCGGCAGGCCTCCACCAGAGCCGGCAAATTCCCCCCCGCGGTGACCGCCTCCACCGGGATGTCGATGCCTTGCCCGCGCAATTCCTGGATGACCTCGATCGTGGAGCGCCCCACCGAGCCGGTCACGCCGAGAATGGAAACCGAACGCCCGTTCATGGCGACGCTCTGAACAACAGCCGCGCAAGCCCTGGGGCGAAAGCGAACGCGGCGCCCACCAGGAGGCTTGCGGCGATCAAGCTGTCGATACGATCGAGCACGCCGCCATGCCCGGGAATGATGCGGCTCGCGTCTTTTACGCCGAAACGGCGCTTGAGAAAGGACTCGAACAAATCGCCCATAAGACCGGAAAATCCAACCAAGCCGCCAGCAAAGCTCCAAGCACACCAAAGCTCGGGCGCAAACAACCGACTGCACCCATAGCCCGCCAGCGCCCCAGCCAGAGCGCCGACGACAATGCCCGACCAGGTCTTGTTGGGCGAGAGCCCGCTGGCGACCCTGGGGCCGCCAATGAGTTTGCCGCCGAAATAGGCAAAAATGTCGGTCGCCCAAATGATGGCGAACATGGAGAGGATTGTATCGCGGCCTTCCGGCGCACGGTCGCGCAGCCACAAGAAAACCGCCGGTGGCAAGCCAACGTAGAGCGCCCCGCCTGCCGTCTCGATCAAGCCGGCGAGCGTGCGTCTGCGCAGGGCCGAGAGCGCCGCGCATAGAGTCATCCAAGCCGCCGCGATCCAAAGGCTGCCCCAGCTGGACGCGAACACCGCGCCCAGCGAACCCACGAGCGCAAACCCGAAGGCCGGCGCGATCGCCTCGGGCTCGCTCATGCGCGCCCATTCGTAGCTCATGGCCACGACCGCGGCGCCGCAGGCCGCAGCAAGCCACGGCCCCCCGAACCAGGCGGCGGCCGCACCCGCGCTCGCCAGCACCAACCCCGAGACCGCGCGAGCGCCGAGATCGGACCAATCGCGCGCGACGTGATTTGCACGCTCGCTCACGCGCCGTGGCCGCCGAAACGGCGCTCCCGACCGCGATATTCCTCGATCGCCTGCGCGAGCGCCTGCTTGCCGAAATCGGGCCACAGCACGTCGACGAATACGAGTTCGGCATATGCCGCCTGCCACAGCATGAAATTGGAAAGCCGCTGCTCGCCGGAAGTCCTGATCAACAAGTCGGGCGCAGGCAAATCCGCGGTGTCGAGATAGGCGGCGAAGCACGCCGCATCGATACTGGCCGGATCGAGTTTGCCTGCCGCCGTGTCCTCGGCGAGTCTGCGCGCGGCGCGGGCGATCTCATCTTGGCCGCCATAATTGAACGCTATGGTGAGGTGCAGCGTGCTGTTGGCTGCAGTGCGCGTCTCGGCATCTGCAATGATCGCCGCGATATCGGATTGCAGCCCGACGCGCGAACCGATCACGCGCACGCGCACGCCATCCTCGACAAGACGGTCCAGATCGCGCGCTACGTAGAGCCGGAGCAGGTCGAACAGGGCGCTCACCTCTTCGGCGGGCCGGCGCCAATTCTCGGTCGAGAAACCGAACACCGTCAGATAGCGCACCCCCAACTCGCCCGCGGCCTCCACCGTGCGGCGCAGCGCCTCGACCCCTTCGGCATGTCCGAACGTGCGCGGACGCCCGCGCTGCTTGGCCCAGCGGCCATTGCCGTCCATGATGATGGCGACGTGCTGGGGCGGCGGCGCGGGGGCGGGGGCGGTCATCGCAGCGAAAGCCAGTAACGCAGTGCGCGGCGAAGTGTAAGCGCTAAGCTTCCGCGCTCAGCCGCCCAAGGCCCGCGCTAGCGCCACCACGGCGCCGACGATGACCACGGTCTGAACGCCGATGGCGCCCATGGTCCATTTCAGAAGCTCGGCTTTGGTGTCCGCGAATTTGCCCTCAAGGCGCAACTCGGCCTCCCGTAGTTCGGCTTGGAGCCTGATCTCCAGGTTTTTCAGATCGGCCTTCAACGCCATATCCAGCGCCTTGAGGTCAGTCTTCAACGCGATATCCAGCGCCTTGAGGTCGCCCTTGGTGGCCAAGTCGGCGAAGCCCTCGTCCCGCAGCCTGCCGACGGCGCGAGCGAGCGCTTCGGCCTGGCCCTCGGTAAAGCCGGCCGCCTTCATTTCCTTCGCAACTTCAAGGGTGTCGATAGCGCTCATCGCCACTCACACTAGCAAGCCGGGCGCGCTGACGCCAGCACGGCCGCCTAAACCTGCATGATCTCCTCTTCCTTGTGGCGAAGCGCTTCGTCGATCTTCTTGATGTGATCGTCAGTCGCTTTCTGCACTTCCGCGCCTTGCTTCTTGTGTTCGTCTTCACTCATTGCGTGTTCTTTTTCGAGCTTCTTCAGATGGTCCATCGCGTCACGGCGGATGTTGCGCACAGCCACGCGCTGCTGCTCGGCGTATTTGCCGGCGATCTTGGAAAGCTCCGTGCGCCGCTCGCCGGTTAGGGGCGGAATAGGAATCCGCAGCGACTGGCCGTCAACGATAGGATTGAGCCCGAGATTTGAGGCGCGGATCGCCTTGTCGACGGCGCTGACGACGGCCTTGTCCCACACCTGCACCGAAATCATGCGCGGCTCTGGCACGGTGACGCTGGCCACCTGATTGAGCGGGGAGACCGCGCCATAAGCCTCCACGGTGATCGGATCAAGCAGCGCAGGCGACGCGCGCCCGGTGCGCAGGCCGGAGAATTCATGGTTGAGCGCCGTCAGCGCCCCGTCCATGCGCTTCTTGATGTCATCAAGCTTGAATGGCGCGGATGCGGCCATGGCGCTTCTCCCTAATCGCTGATGGTGGTGCAGATGCCGCGCCCGGCCAGCACATCGGCAAGCCCGCCGCGGGTTTGGATAGAGAACACGACGATGGGAATGCCGTTCTCGCGCATGAGGCTGATCGCGGATTGGTCCATCACCTTGAGGTCACGGGCCAGCACTTCGTGGTAGGAGAGGCGTTCATAGCGCGTGGCGTTGGGATCTTTTTTCGGATCGGCGGTGTAGACGCCGTCGACTTGGGTTCCCTTGAACAACGCATCGCAGCCCATCTCGGCCGCGCGCAGGGCGGCGGCGGTGTCGGTGGTGAAAAACGGATTGCCGGTGCCGGCCGCGAAAATGACGATGCGGCCCTTCTCCATATGGCGCATGGCGCGGCGGCGGATATAGGGCTCGCACACCGTCACCATGGGAATGGCCGAGAGCACGCGCGCGTAGCCGCCCAGCGCCTCGATCGCGTTCTGCATGGCGAGCGCGTTCATCACCGTGGCCAGCATGCCCATGTAGTCGGCGCTGGCGCGCTCCATGCCCTTGGCCGCGCCCTGCATGCCGCGGAAGATGTTGCCCCCGCCGATAACGAGACACATTTCCGTGCCCCCCTTCACCGCCGCGACCACTTCCTGGGCGATCCGCTCGCAGACGCCCTGGTCGATGCCGTATTGGCCCTCGCCCATCAGCGCTTCGCCTGAAATTTTCAGCAGCACGCGCTTATAAGCGCGGGCGGGCGCCCGGTCCGGCTTCGATTCAGCAAGGCTCATGGGGACGCATATAGCGCCACCAACGCCGTCGGCGCAAAGGCTAAGGATGGCGGTCCAAGGCTTGGTGGGGCTGCAAAAATTCTAGTGTCATTCCGGGGGCCCCGAACCCGGCAACTGTATTGTTTAGGCATGGAAGGCGACCTTGTCTCGGAGCATGGCGTTGAGGGCGACGAGGAGTTTTCTGGCGACGGCGATGAGGGCGAGCTTGGCTGGTTTTCCAGCCGCGCGCAGGCG
>JAKFYF010000186.1 GCA_021731005.1 Hyphomonadaceae bacterium | reverse complement strand
GTTTGCAAGAATGTTGGCGGAACGGGATACGGAGACCTCCCCCCTTGTGGGGGAGGTGGCGAGCGAACGCGAGCCCGAGGGGGGGCGTACAGAAGGAACCTCTTCTTGGACCGCCGGCGTCCTCGCTGGCGAGACGCCGGCGGTCCAAGAGCTTGGTGCAAGCGGCGACGTCGCGCGCCCCTCACCCCCTGCCCCCGCTCCGCCAGGGGGCGGGGGCGCGGTTGCCGATGGCGGCATCGACTTTTCGAAAGAGAAAGAGGCTGATCCGGGCGACTCCAAATTCGCCGCCATCCCCGATCTCGTGCTGATCGATGGCGGCGAGGGTCAGCTGCACGCCGCGCTCGATGCGCTCGACGAACTCGGCCTCAAAGGCAAGATCAATGTCGCCGGCATCGCCAAGGGGATTGACCGCGACGCCGGCCGCGAGCGCTTCTTTCTGCCCGGACGCGCGCCGTTCCGGCTCGATGAGAAAAGCCCAGTGCTTTACTATCTGCAGCGGCTGCGCGACGAAGCCCATCGCTTCGCCATCGGCGCCCATCGCGGCAAGCGCAAAGCCGAAGCGGCGAAAAACCCGCTCGACGAAATCGACGGCGTAGGCCCAGCGCGCAAACGCGCCCTATTGGATCGCTTCGGCTCGGCGCGCGGGGTATCGCGCGCGGCGCTGTCGGAGTTAGAAGCGGTCGACGGCGTGAACACGGAATTGGCGAAACGGATTTATGATTTTTTCCATGATAAGAGATGAAATATGGACCGCTGGCGTCCTCGCCTGCAGGTTTTTCAATACACCCAGCTCGGCGCGCTTCCACGCCGGGATGCCGGCGAGGACGCCAGCGGTCCATATTTGGACGTCGCACCTCGCGAATCAGAGCGCGTGATGAACCTCCCCACGCTCCTCACCCTCTTCCGCATCGCCGCGGGCCCGGGGATCGCCGCGCTGGTGCTATGGGCCGCGCAAGTGACTTATTCCGACCGCGCGCTGGCGGGATTGTTGTACGCGGGCGCCCTGGCATTGTTCGTGCTGGCGGCGGCGACCGACTGGCTCGACGGCTGGCTCGCGCGCAAGCTCAACGCGGTCACCCCGCTCGGCGCCGCGCTCGATCACACGGCGGACAAAGTGCTGATCGCGTGCGTGCTGCTGGCGCTGGCCTACGCGGCGCTGCCGCTAAATCTTGTCGCGGCTTCCGTGATTATTCTGGGCCGAGACATCGCCATCGCCGGCCTGCGCGAGGGTGCGGCCGCGCAGGGCAAGAGCCTGCCGGTGGGTGCGCTCGGCAAATGGAAGGCGGCGGCGGAAATGGCGGGCGCAGCGGCGTTCCTGGCGTTCCAGGCCGCGGCGCTGCTGGGATTGTCAGCCGCAATCGTGCTCGGACTCAACTGGGCCGCGCTCATCCTGCTTTGGATGGCGGCCGCGTTAGCGCTCTTGAGCGCGGCTGGCTATGTCGCCGCGCTCGTCAGTCGGGACGGCCGAACTCGATGACATTCAGCGCCAGGATCGCGAGCACAAACACACCAAGCCAGACCATGGTCGATTCCCCTAGACACGCAGACCCCTTAGCCGAACCGCCGCCGCGGGCCAAGTGGCGTTGCGTCACACGTGCTGGACCACACTGAGCAGGTTCAAGTCCGGATCGTGGAACCAGGCGACCTTGGCGCCGTCCGGCGCTGACCATATGCCCTTGGCATCCTGCACGAAGAACGGGTAGCGCGCGAACACAACGCCCCTGGCGGCGAGGCCGTCTACGATCTTCTCGATGTCATCGACCGTGAACGCCAGCACCGCATATTGCGCGGGCGCCACCGCGGGAACCCTCGAGACGCGCACGCGCGCGTTCTTGCCCTCGAAGATCATCGCGTACGCATCATCGGCGACGAATCTGAGCCCGAGCACATCCTGGTAGAAAGCCTTGGCGGCGTCGGGCTTCATGGTGCCGACAAGGGCGGTGATGGCGGCGTTTGCGAGCATGGGAACCCTTTAGCGATTGGCCTACGACGCAATTGCACGACGATCAATCACAATGAGTTCAGCTGCGGCGTCCTTGGGCGACGGAGGTCTGTTCGGCGCCGCAAACACGCGGCCAAAGCACCTTGGCGATCTCATAGGCTTCGCCGCACCGGCGCGTGTCACCCAGACTGCGCTACTCCCAGCGCCTTGAGGACGGGCAGGCTCTCAGTTGCGAAGAGGTTTGCCTGGCGGGTCAATTCGGAAAGGCATTCCGCTTCGCATCCGATTTTCTTCCCCTGCCTGACCACCGCCCTCTTGCTTGCGTCGAGACACTTCAAAGCAAACGCCGCCCAGTCATGGGGGGTCTCCTTGCCCTCGGCTCTCGCGAGCAAGAACAACTGCTTGATCGTCCCTAGTCTCACACCGGCGCCCAACATTGGCGATGCGAGGACGCCGATGTCGCTACTATATCGCGCGCGCGAGCAGAGCACATCGTTGAGCGCCTTGCATGCGGGCATTGCCAGCATCGCCAGCACATCGCTCTGTGCGGGTTGAACAAAACTCGCCCCTGTCAGAAAAATAAGCTCATCAAAAAGCTTATCGACTGGCTTCCCCTTACCGATGGCGGACTCAAGGTAACCCACGGTTTTTGGCGCGTAGTCATGCTCCGCAAGCGCCGCGAAGATTGGCGCGAAGGTGCGCGGCTCGAAGCTCAGCACTCCGATAGGGACTCGAACCTCAAGCGATCTTTCCGACGCCGTCGAGGTGAGGGCAAAACGCTGGGCGCGAAGCTGCGCTAGGCGCTCCGTCGCCGACAGCGACGGCGCTGCTCCTTTCACGAATAAGTCCTGCCGAAACTGCGTGTTGAGAAAACAGTCACGCACGGTCTCCCTCAGGATCGGGTCTGCCAAAGCCGCGACCGCATCCCTCCCTGCCGGCCTCAATGAAAGCTCGTTATTGTGGTGGTGGAGGAACGTGCTGGCCGCATAATGGAGGTCGGCCGGCTCAAGCGCAGCGGCGATCTCCGCGAAGGACATCAAACGCCAGTCCTGCCCAAGAAATTCGTGCGCCAAGTAAGTGGCGTTCTTTCCCGAGAGCTGTTTCAATTGAGACAGGACGCCAGGGTGAGCGTTAAAATATGTCGCGCCGGCGTCCGCCAGTGATTGAGCAAACGCAATCGCGTTCATAATCTTAGTCGTCGTTGGCAAGTCATGCGGAGCGCTCCCCGCGTGCAATTGAATCAATTGTCGAAGTGCTACCGCCGCGGACCACGCAGTGGAGCAATTGTAGCTGACGTAGAGCAAGCCGCCTGGCGCCAATCTACGCTTAGCGATCTCGACGATGGCTGCACGGTCTTGGTCTCTCACCCAGCTCCAGATGCCGTGCAGCGCTATGACGTGGAAATCCGGGAGGTCATCGCGCGAAGCAAGTTCTACAAACGAATCCTGACTCAAACGAACCTCTGAGCCGGACGCAGCGGCGAGATCTCGCGCGTGCGCCACATGCGCGGCAGACAAATCGTTTCCCCAATACTCGCCAGCGCGCGCAGCCGCGTGAACATTGAGCGAAACGCCTTGCCCAAATCCTAATTCCAGATAGCGAAGCCGCTCGCCAGGATCGAATCGAATGCCCTTGCTCAGCGCTGCGAGTTGCAAAAACGAAGGCGATATCTGATGGAAATAGCCGTAAGTGTAGGGCAGGTCGGCGAGGACGAAAGCGTCAGAATCAAACATTTAACGGCGTCCCACAAATGCCCGGTCAGGGCAGCCAACCGCACACCCCATGGCCGTCAGCCGAGCACGTCCTGGTAGAAAACCTTGGCGGCGTCTGGCTTCATGGCGCCGGCCAGGACGGTGACGGCGGCGGTTGCGAGCATGGGCGGCTGTTACGCCGCGCCGAATACGTCGTCAAACAATTCTCGCATGGCGCGCCAGGAGCGCCGGTCGGCTTCCGCGTCATAGCGAAATCCCGGATACCCGAACGCGTCGATCTCACGGTTGGTGAAGCTGTGGCCGACGCCGCCATAGAGGTGCATCTGCCAATCGACCTTGGCCGCGCTCATCTCCGCGACGAAGGCGGCGCGTTGCTCGGCGTTGACGATCGGATCGTCGGCGCCCAGGCACACCAGCACGGCACCCTTAATCGCGGCGGCGTCTTGGCGCCATCGGTTTCTGTTTCGGCGGCACGACTGCATTGGAAT
>JAKFYF010000331.1 GCA_021731005.1 Hyphomonadaceae bacterium | reverse complement strand
GCTCCGCCGCATCCTCTCGCCGATGGGGACGCAAGACGCGATCGAGTTCCTGCTCGACAAGCTCAAAGGCTCGAAGAACAACGACGATTTCTTCAACAGCATGAATACGTGAGGGCTGCGGATGTTTCGGTTTCGTTGTTAATGAACAGCTGATCAAGGGGCGCTGCCCCTAGGGAACCAACACCAAGCTCCCCGTAGTTTTCCGCGCTTCCAGATCGCGATGCGCCTGTGCTGCGTCGGCCAATGTATAGCGTGTCGGCGGTGCGCCTCGCACCGCCCCTCGCGCCAGCACATCAAACAAATCCGCCGCTGTTTCGTCGAGCTGTTCGGTCGCTGCGGTGTAGTGGAATAGCGTCGGCCGGGTGAGGAACAGCGAGCCTTTCTGTGAGAGCAGCAAGGGATTGATGTCCGGCGGCGGGCCTGACGCATTGCCGAAACTCACCATCATGCCGAGCGGACGCAGGCTGTCGAGCGAACCCTCCCAAGTATCCTTGCCGGTTCCGTCATAGACCACGTGCACGCCCCCACTCACGATTGCACGCACGTGCGGCGCGAAATCACTGCCATCGAGGATGAACACATGATCGGCGCCAAGCGCGCGAGCGATATCGGCCTTCGCTGCGCTTCCGACGGTGGCGATCACATGCGCGCCAAGATGTTTTGCCCATTGTACAAGAACCTGTCCCACGCCACCGGCGGCGGCATGGATCAAAAGCCAATGACCCGGTTCCACGCGAAACGTCTTGCGCAGAAGATAACGCGCTGTGGCGCCCTTCAACAAAACAGCTGCCGCAACATCGAATGTGATCGCTGCGGGCAATTGGACGGCCCGGGTCTCCGGCAATACATGCGCTTCCGAATAGGCTCCGAGCGGCGCAGTGCAATAGGCTGCGCGGTCGCCCGGCTTGAAGCGTGTCACGCCTTCGCCGACTGCCTCGACCACGCCAGCGGCCTCCACGCCGAGCCCGCTCGGCATGGAGATCTTGTAGAGTCCGCTGCGGTGATAGGTGTCGATGAAGTTGACGCCAATGGCGTGATGGCGCACGCGGATTTCGTGCGCGCCTGGTTGCGGCGTCTCAACATCGGCGAGCGCCATCGTCTCTGGCCCGCCGTGTTCTGCGATACGGATCGCCTTCACCGCGCGCTCACACACTGCAGCGCGCCGAACCCCTCCACGCCGTCGGCCGTATCCAGAGCGCGCGCAGCCGCCGCCACGCGGTCGGTCGAGATCAGCTGCAGGCCGGCCTCTGCAAATTCAGCGTATTGATCATCGCCGCTTTTCGCAAAGCGATTGTCCCACGAATCACGCCCGCCCAGTGTGCCGAACATGGCCTCCACGCCGCGTCCAGCCAGCGCCACATTGAGCGCGCTGTTTGGTTCCTCGATTCCGGTCCAGGCCAATATGCGCGTGAGATCGACGCGCGCACGCTGAAGCTCCTCCAGATCGGCTTCGCTTTCGATGCTGGTGGAGATCATTAGCTCCGGCGCTAAGCGATGCACGCGGATCGCGGCGGACGCACTGTAGGTGATGAAAATGACACGACCCGCTGCGCCTGCGGCGCGCACCTCGGCGATGACATCCTCATACGAAACGCCCCGCTTGACATCGAGTTCGAGGATCGTTTTGCCCGCCGCCCAATCCAGCGCTTCGCGCAGTGTTGGAACCCGCGCATCGAGCGTCTGACCGTCTTCGTCCTCGAGCTGAAGCGCCTGAATTTCCGCCAAAGCCGCCTCGCGCACAAGGCCCGCGCCCGTCGTTGTACGATCCAACTCATCGTCATGCATCAACACCAGCACGCCATCGCGCGTTTCACTGATGTCAATCTCCAGCATCGCCGGCGCCTGGCGCAGCGTGTTCTCAAATGTCGGTATAGCGTTCTCGGCGAAGCCAGCCTCAGGCCCCCCGCGATGGGCGGCGAGCGCCGTTTGTGAGCTCTCACGGAGGCAATCAAAGAAAGCGCCGAGGTCGACCGGCGCCAAGTTATGCGCTTCACTCTGGCCTTCCGGCGCGCCGGAGCGTGGCTGTTGCTGGCATGCCGCCAAAGCCAGCGCTGCGGCCACGATCAGGCGGATCATGCGAGGCGCCCCTGAAAGAATGCGATCGTGCGGTCGTCGGCGATCTTCGCTGCCGCTGCATCGAAATGCTTGCCGCCCTCGCGCGTGAAGGCGTGATCCTGCTCCGCGTATGTGTGGAGCGTGACCTTCGCATTGCCGCCAAGTCCTGCGGCCATTGCATCCTGCGCGGCTTTGTCGACGAAACCATCCTTGCCGGCGATGTGCAGCATCAGCGGCGCCTTGATGTTTGCCGCCTCGCCGACAAACGCGGGAATATTGACGCCGTAATAGCCGACGCTGGCATCCGCGTCGGTGCGTGTGGCAGTGAGATACGCAAGCAATCCGCCAAGGCAATAACCGACAGCGCCGACTTTTGTACAACCTATGCCGCGCGCATGCGCAATCGTCGCCTGCACATCGCGCACGCCGGCATCGACATCGAAGCGCTTGAAGTAATCGAAGGCTTGCGCCCATTCGGCCTCGCTTTGATCGGTGATGTCGATGTCCTTGCCGAGCCGCCAGAACAGATCCGGCGCGATGGCGAGAAAACCCGCTCGCGCCAGCCAATCGGCCTTCTTGCGCATCACCGCGTTGACACCAAAAATCTCCTGGATCGCCACCACTGCCGCTCGCGGCTGACCCGCGGGCCTGGCCACATAGGCCCTGAAGGCGCCGTCGGGTCCCTGCACTTGAATCCAATCGCCCATCTCGCGCTCCGTCTGTTTTGATCCGACCGGGCGGGTTATAGACAGGCCACGCGCGTTTTGCGCGAGGGATTCGCGGCCATGAAGTTCACCGTCAATGTCGAGTGCAGCCCGGAGGAAGCGCGCCGTTTCATGGGACTGCCGGATGTCACGCCGATCAATGAGCAATTGGTCGCCGAGATGGGCAAGCGTTTGGAGGCCAACGTGTCGCTGATGAGCCCGGAGACGATGATGAATTCCTGGATGAGCGTCGGCACGCAGGCGCAGGACGCCTTCGTCAAGCTGATGACCAGCGCTGCGGGCATGGCCAAGCCCTAATAGCGGCTTAGAGTTTTTCACATGAAACCGGGCACGATCGTCGCCTTGGCCTCAGGCGCGGGCCGCGCGGGAGTGGCCGTGATCCGGCTTTCTGGGCCGAAGGCGGGCGCGGTTCTTGAAGCTATGACGGCGCGGCCGTTGCCGCCGGCGCGGCTGGCGACGCTGACCGAGTTCCGCGATCCAGGAAGCGGCGAGGAACTCGATCAGGGATTGGCGATCTGGTTTCCCGGGCCGGCTAGCTTCACCGGCGAAGATGTCGCCGAAGCGCATGTCCATGGCGGACCGGCGGTGATCGAGGCGGCTATCGGCGCCTGCCTTCGCGCTGGCGCACGGCCGGCTGAGCCGGGCGAATTCACGCGCCGCGCCTTTGAGAACGGCAAGCTCGATCTAGCCGAGGCGGAGGGCTTGGCCGACCTCGTGGATGCCGAAACCGAGGGACAGCGCCGTCAAGCGCTACGCCAGTCCCGGGGCGGACTGAGCGCGCTCTACGAGCGCTGGCGGAGCAAGTTGATCGAAGCCGCTGCGCTGATCGAGGCCGAGATCGATTTTCCAGACGAAGATTTGCCAGGGGCGCTGGCTGCGCGCGCGGGGCCGATTTTGGCGGTGCTGGCGGCGGAAATGGATGCGCACCTGGACGATGCGCATCGTGGCGAACGCGTTCGTGACGGCTACCGCATCGCCATCATCGGCCCGCCCAATGCTGGGAAATCAAGCCTGCTGAACGCGCTGGCGCGGCGGGAGGCGGCGATCGTGTCCGAGCTTCCAGGCACCACGCGCGACGTAGTCGAGGTGCGCCTGGTGCTGGGTGGTTACCCGGTCTGGATCGCCGATACGGCAGGGCTGCGCGAGGCGGCTGATGCTGTCGAGGCGGAGGGGGTTCGACGGGCGCTGGAGCGGGCCGAAGA
Source organism: Hyphomonadaceae bacterium (assembly GCA_021731005.1). Taxonomy (GTDB): domain Bacteria; phylum Pseudomonadota; class Alphaproteobacteria; order Caulobacterales; family Aquidulcibacteraceae; genus Vitreimonas. The sequence goes on along the minus strand of JAKFYF010000331.1, from coordinate 181 downwards.
GGCGGATTTGCGGCTGGGGCTGGTGGAAGCGGGAGCGGCCCCAGGGGCCGATCTGCTTGCCGCACTCAAGTCCGGGGACCTAATAGTCCGATCAAAGGCTGACTTGCAGCCGACGCCTGAGCCCACGCCTGGCGCATTGATGCTGCCGTCGATCCCGGAGTTTCCCGCTTCGGCGCGGACC
>JAKFYF010000112.1 GCA_021731005.1 Hyphomonadaceae bacterium | reverse complement strand
GGGCAGGGTGAGGGGGCAACGCCGTGCTTGCAGCAATCGCGACGCTGGCGCCAATGCCGAACCCTCCGTGTCCCACCCTCACCCTGCCCTCTCCCTCCCTCAACGGGAGGGAGAGGGTTCCAGGGTCGCGCCCTATAACAACCCCAAGCTCTTGAAGCTCGCCGCACCGTTGCGACCAATCACCAAATGATCGTGCACCTTGACCGACACAGCGTTTGCCGCCGCCGCGATCTCGCGGGTGATGGCGATGTCAGCCGCGGAAGGCTTGGGGTCGCCGGAGGGGTGATTGTGCAGCTCCGCACGCCGGGTCGTTCGCTTTGATTTACTTTAGTAAACGCGTTTTCAGAAAATTTCAAGGTGTGGTGATTGGGTGTGGTTATTCAAAGCCAACTCACCAACATCACGCATTGAACACGACAAGCACGCGCGATCATATCTACGCACATTCGCGCTGAGAATGGAATCGGAGAATGCTCCGAAGCAAAGCAAAGGATGCAACATGAAGTGGCGCTGGTCGATGTTTTCTTTGGCGGCTTGCGCGCTCGCGCCAAGCGTTGCGTTGGCCGATCCGTGCACCGCGGAACTCCCTCGACGCGCCGGAGCCGAGTTCAGCGGCATGGTGCGGTATGTCGGCGATGGCGACAGTCTTTGCGTCGGCGAAACCGACGATCCCACAACGTGGATCGAGGTGCGCGTCGCTGACTTCAATGCGCCGGAATTGCACGCGCCTGACGGACGCCGGTCGAAAGGCATCTTGGAGAGCGTGGCGATGGGTCGGGTCGCGCAATGCACCGCCGTGAGGGGACGGTCTGGCCGCGTCGTAGTGTACGATCGGGTGATCGCGGTTTGCCGGTTAGGCGGTCGCTCCATCGGCGAATTGCTGCGCGATGCAGGCGCGCCGAGCGGCGGCAACTGACTGGCGCCCGAGTGTGTTACGGGAGCGCGCTGCACACCACGGTGTTCTTCCTGTCCCAGGCAATGAGCGCGCTGCGCTTGTAGAGGACGGCTTTGCCGACCTTGACATAGGCGGGGCCGATTCTGAGAGCGCGCCAATTGCGCAACGTGCCAACTGTGATGCGGCCTCGGTAGCGTGCCGAGACCTCCTCGTCGGTCAGCATGTCGTCTTCCTCCGGTGCTCGCAGGTTTGCATCATCTGGCATTTCTAGCCTCCAGGGATCGTTCAGGCTCCAGCGGGGAGATGCTAGCTGCATCGGGGCGCCGGGAAACGCCACGCGTCAGACGGGAAACGTCGGGAAACAAGCGGGAAACAACTTTTCACTGGCTTGCGGGTGCGGACTGGGGATGCGGTTCAAATCCAAGGCCCGCGATAGCCCTCGACTACCCGCAGCCAGAACGTAACCGCCGTCTTGATCGCCTCGATCGCACAGGCGCTTACGAAGGCGCATGCGGCCTCCAAAAACGCCCCGTTCCAGAAACAGACAAAGGCCGTCAACAGAAAGAGCAGCGTGCCAAAGCGAAAGAGGAACCACGCGACAACGAGCACGACGATGAGGGCGACGACATGGTCGGGAATCATTGGCCGCTCCAGAAGGGACGACCGCGCAGTTTGGGACCGTATCGCCGGCGTCGCTCGTATTGACTAAGCGCCTCGCCGTTCAGCCGCTTGGCTTTCCAGATCGCCTTGATGTCGCGCAGCGTTTTGGCCTTGTGGCAAACGCTGCACATCAGCTGATCGGGCTTTGCGTGCTTCCAGGTATTGGGTGTCGAATGCTCCGCAATCAGGTCCTTGCCTGAACCGCAGCCCTTCACACAACAGACGCCGTTCTGCTTTCTCAGCAGCGCCTCATATTCACGCGCGGTCAGGTGGAGCCGGCTCACGACGCGGCCTGCGGAGTGCGATCGAGATCGGGGTAGGGGCGGGGAAAACCATGCCGGTTGGCGAGGGCATTGACGGCTGCCCTTCGCGCGCGCTCCTCATCCGTGATGGGTTTTGGCGATCGCCCTTCGCGGATCCAGTTCAGGACGCCGCCCGCGCGCTCAATGGCTTCACGCTGCGCCTCACGCTCTGCTCGCGTCAGCCAGCGTCGGCGCCGGCGCATCAGCCGGGCTCCCTGTGCTGAAGCAGCGCGGTCGCGTAAACGTGGATCGGTGGCGGAGTTTGCATCTGCATTGCGCCGTTTCCCAAAACCAGGAAAGCGGGGCGCTCTTCATCGCAGGCAGATTGGTCAGCGGAGGCCTTCGAAAACGGAAGGTCACACGGGCCAAACGGTCCCCGGAACAAAGCAAGCACAAAACGGCCGGTGACGCAAGCCTGTTCGCGGGCGGCTAGCGATCCAATCCGAGTTTTAGCGCCTTCGACAATTGCCGCGCCGGATCGGCGAGGCCGCGCGCCAAGTCCTGCGTGCGTGCGCGCACCAGCGCCTTGCGGATATCGAGATGGAGTTCCATCGCCTTCAAGCCGTCCTGCCAGCCCGGCTCGAACTGATAGATGTTGCGGCCGATCTCGGTGGCCAGACCAAGGCGCTTGAGTTCATGCGCGCGCGCTTTGAGCGCATCGGTCAGTTCGGGTGAGCGATCTGGCGCTTGGAGATGGGCGACGCGGATGCGGCCCTCCGCGTCGAGCTGGTTGGCGATGATGCGATCGAGGCGGGTCGGACCATGGGTGCGGGTCTGGCGCTCCAGCGCCAGGCGCGCGTCGCCGCGCCCGCGGGGGCCGAGCCGTTCGGTGGCGATGTCTTGGGCTGCCGAGCGCAAGCCATGGCTCACATAGTCGCGCGGGATGACAAGATCGCGCCCGTCCTCGTGGCGGCCGCGCAGAATGATGTGGGTGTGCGGGTTGTCCGTATCCCAATGGTCGACCGCAATCCATTCGAGTCGTGTGCCCAAGGCAAGCTCGGCCCGGCGCATGAGTTCGCGCGTGTAGCTCCGTAGATCTCGCAAACGGCTGCCATTCTCGGCCGAGAGGATGATCCGAAAATGCCGCCGATCCTCGCGTGCCCAGCGCGATGCCCGCGCTCCGCCGTCCAAATGGTCGGACAGCGCATCATAGAAGACCGACCGCTCAGCGCCGCGCTCCAGATAGCGCGTGTGGGCCTGAGCCTGCGCCCGTGCTTCAGCCTGGTCGCCGGCGTGCGCCTCCTCGCCGGGTAGCGGTGGCGCTTGCGCTCTGGCGGCCGCATCGCGCGCCACATAGCGCGCATGCGCGCCAAGCGCCGCTGCGCCGCCGCCGCCGTGGCTGAAATAATGCACCTTCACGATCGCGCGTTGGCGCGGGTCGAACTTGAACTTGCCGGTCTTGCCGAACCCCTTTGCCGCCTTGCGCGAGGAGCCGATGCGCTTCTGCAGCTGGGAAGACAGCGCATGCTTCTCGCCGCCGCCCCTTCGTCCGCGTCCTTCGTGACGCCCGACGAGACTCTCTGCATCGATAGGGCGTGCAATGCGCAAGCGCGATCCCGGCGAGAACGTCTCGCCGCGCATCGCATCGCGCAGCAAAGTGCTGAAGCGGAAAGCGGGTGCGGTGCTCGATGTCGACATCATGTTGCGGTTTTCACCGGCACTGTGCGCGCACCGTGCGACGCACAGTGTGATGATGATCCGCGCAGTGCATTCGCGCCAGCGCATTCAACCACTTGGCGAGCGGCACGACTCTCCCTTTATCTAGCCTTCCACCGTTTCTCTTTCAAAACCCCGCTCGACTCCACACGCCTTCGATGTCCGATGTTTCAACAACACCGAAATAGCGCCCGTCAAAACTGTCTGGCGTATCCCCGAGCAGAAACACCTCGTCACTCGTGAGCACGCGGCATCCCGACCATGTAGGCAGCGCACGTCCCGCAGAATCTCGCACCGCACGGTGCGCCACGGTGCGGCTATTGATCTGGATCGCATGTTTCTCAGCGCAAACTACATCGCCCTCCATGGCTGCAATCCGCTTGATGAAGCGATCGCCTTCGCCGGTGAACTCGCGCGCTCTGACATAATCTGGCGCGACGTCTATGGCCCGCACGGTGACGACCGCGCCGCGCGACAGCACTCTGTTCGTGCGCGTGTACAGTCCAACCGGAATGGAAGGGCTGTGATTGTAGAGAATGAATTCGCCGGATCGAATGGACGCTGCGCCCATCGCCGCGATGGCCACGACGCCAATTACAAGGGCCAGGCTCTGCTGACGCGATGTCATGCGAGTGAGCATGGCCGCAATCTTTTGCCGTGCAAACGCCGCGCGCGCATTGGGCTAGTAAGGCTGGCGTGCCGGCGTCTCACGCGCTCC
>JAKFYF010000150.1 GCA_021731005.1 Hyphomonadaceae bacterium | reverse complement strand
CGCCTCTCCGATCAAAGTCCCCGTGAAGCTCGTTTGGAGCTCCAACTCCGAAAGCGGCTTCGAATTCAAGGAAAACATCGGCCTCGTCCTCGAGCTCCTCCGCCGCTCCGCCGCCAACTTCGGCGCTTCCGGCAATGGCGCCATCGGCGCAAAGCGCGCTGCGTCCGCTATCAGCAATTCCGCCTTCAGCGTGATGTTGCCCGCTTCGTCGCTGGCTTCCTCAAGGATACGGCCGGCAGCGGCGATCTGGGCGCGCAGTTTGCCTTCGGAGGCCGAAAGCGTGAGCGTGACGATGCGCGTGGCGGAAAAGGCGGCGCGGTCGATCGCTGCGAGCAGGGCCGGCACGCCTTCGCCGGTGACAGCTGAGATCGCAACGGGGGCCAAAGCGCCGCCTGTGGCGCTCCCCTGCCCCTCGCCGGCTGCATCGGCGCGGCGCAGCCGCGCTTCGCGCGTGGGCGCGTCGAACTGATCGATCTTGTTCCAGACCTCAAGCACGGGCGGCGATTTTCCGTCAGCGGCCTTCGCCAATTGCGCCAGCACCGCGAGCACGTCGGCGCGCTGCTTGTCGCTTTCGGGATGGGCGATGTCGCGCACGTGCAGCAGCAAATCCGCCTCGGTCACCGCTTCCAGCGTGGCGCGGAACGCCTCGACCAGTTCGTGCGGCAAATCCGAGATGAAGCCCACCGTGTCGCTGACGATCACCGCGCGCCCGCTCGCCAGCTTCACTTGCCGCGCGGCGGGGTCGAGCGTCGCGAACAGCATGTCCTTGGCCAAAACCCCCGCTTCCGTGAGGCGGTTGAACAGGGTCGACTTGCCTGCATTGGTGTAGCCCACCAGCACCACGGCCGGCAGCCCCGCCCGCGTCCGCGCCCGCCGTTGCAGGCCGCGGGTGCGGCGCACGTCTTCGAGTTCGCGCTTCAGCTTGATGATGCGCTCGGCGATGATGCGGCGATCGAGTTCGATCTGGGTTTCGCCGGGCCCGCCGGTCTTGCCCAAGCCGCCGCGCTGGCGCTCCAAGTGCGTCCAGGTGCGCACCAGACGCGAGCGCTCGTAATGCTGGCGCGCGAGTTCGACCTGCAGGCGTCCCTCTTTGGTTTGCGCGCGCAAGCCGAAGATTTCGAGGATCAATCCCGTGCGATCGATTACCTTGGCGGCGATGTCTTGTTCCAAATTGCGCTGCTGCACCGGGGAGAGCGGCGCGTCGACGACGATCAGCCCCGCGCCGAGCGCTTCGGCGTCCTGCTTGATCCGCTCGACGCGTCCCGATCCCAAATAGGTGCGTGGACTGATTTGGCGCAGCGGCGCTGCTTCCGCCGCCGCGATGCTAATGCCGAGCGCGCCGGCCAGGCCCACGGCTTCCGCAAGGCGCGCCTCTGTCTCATTGCCGGCGGCCGCGCCCAGAAAGGGCCGCAGAACGATGGCGCGATTGAGATCGGGCGAGGGAGGTTCAGCCGTGTTCTTCGTCAATCGCCTTGTCGATCTCATGCAATTGCACGGGCGCGCCCGGCATGATGGTGGAGATGGCGTGTTTGTAGACCAATTGCACCTGGCCGTCGCGCCGCAGCAGCACGCAGAAATTATCGAACCACGTGACCACGCCTTGCAGCTTTACGCCATTGACCAGGAAGATCGTGAGCGGCGTCTTCGCCTTGCGGACCGCGTTCAAGAACGTGTCCTGCAGATTTTGCTTCTTTTCCATGGGCCAAACCCCTGCCAAGTTTTGTCGCGCCACGACGAAGCGCGCGGCTGCAATGCACCAGCTATAGGCGCGCGCGCGCCCGGCGCCAACACCGGGAAAAATGTATTGGCGACCGCCTGAGAACGCCCGTGCAACGCCAGCGGTGCAAAGTGCCGACTTATGAATCCAGGGGTTCATAGAGCGCGGCTGTGGATCCTGGGGTTCCGGGGTCGGGCTCGCCGCCCCGGCGGGATCGGTGTAATCGCTGGCCACATCAGGAACTTGGCGCCGACGCCTGCGCCTGGGCAATGACCCAGCCGCCGCCGCGTCTGGCCATGGTCAGGGTCAATCGCGCGGTCTGGATGCCGTTGGGCGCGCCCGGATCGTTCACGTATTCGAGGCGCATGATCGCCACGATGGTGTCATTGGTGATGGCGCGCGCGCCCTCCAGCCGCGTGACCATGCGCACATTGGCGCCATAGCGGGCCCGATTGGCGCGGTGCGCGGCCACGATGGCGGGCCGGCCGCGCAGGAACTCCCCGCCCAGGGTGATGTGGCGGGCGTCTGCCGCGTAGAGCGCGCCGAACGCGGCCATGTCGTCGGCGTTCCAACTCGACGCGTAACGCTCGGTGGTGTGGCGCGCCGCTTCCATGACGGTGTCGCGCTGGAGCATGGCTGGGCTGTTGAGGGTCTCGCAGGCGGTAAGCATCGACCCAAACAGGGCGAGCGCGGCGGCGATCAGAAAATGACGCATGACGTTCCCCTTTTTCTTGGACGTTAGCATTTTCAGACCTTTGGCGCATTAAGCGTCAGCAAGGATCGCTTCTCCCCCTCTCCCTCGCGGAGAGGGGGTTGGGGGTGAGGGGCGTGCAAACGCCCTGGCGCCTAATTGTCGGCCCGCCCCTCACCCCGCCGCTTCGCGGCGACCCTCTCCGCCTTGGGATGGCTTGCCATCCCGCCTCTTTGCAACTCGCCGACCGCGAAGCGGTCGGAGGGGAGAGGGTTCGCTTAGCCTCACATATGAATCACCCGCCCGTACGCATCCAGCACCGCTTCGTGCATCATTTCCGAGAGCGTCGGGTGCGGGAACACTGTTTCCATCAGTTCGCGTTCGGTGACTTCGGCCTGCATCGCCACCGCGTACCCTTGGATCAATTCGGTGACTTCGGCGCCGACCATGTGCGCGCCGAGGAGTTCGCCGGTTTTGGCGTCGAACACGACCTTCACCAGTCCCTGATCCTCGCCTAGCGCGATCGCCTTGCCATTCCCCACAAACGGAAACTTGCCGATGCGCACCTCGCGCCCCGATGCCCTCGCCGCCGCTTCGGTGAGGCCGACGCTGGCGATCTGGGGGTGTGAGTAGGTGCAGCCTGGGATACGCTCCTTGATCAACGGGTGCGGCTTTTGACCAGCAATGGCCTCGATGCAGATGATGCCTTCGTGCGAGGCCTTATGCGCAAGCCAGGGAGGCCCGGTGACATCGCCTATGGCGTAGAGGCCGGCGATATTAGTGCGGCCGTGCCCATCTGTAACGATGTGGCCCTTCTCGACCTTGGCGCCCAGCGCCTCCAAACCCAGCCCTTCGACATTGCCGGCGATGCCGACAGCAACGATCGCGTGCGAGGCAGTCAGCGTTTCGGTTTTGCCGTTTGTGACGACCTGCGCCTCCACGCCGCTGGCGGAGGCCCTTAGCGTTTTCGCTTCCGTGGAAGTGAGCAGTTTCATGCCCTCCTTCTCGAAGCGCTTCTTGGCGAAGGCGGAGATTTCCGCGTCCTCCACAGGGAGAATGCGGTCAAGCAATTCCACCACCGTCACCTTGACGCCGAACGCCGCATAAAAGCTGGCGAACTCGATGCCGATGGCGCCGGAGCCGAACACCAAGAGGCTCTCGGGCCATTCTGGCGGCGTCATCGCTTCGCGATAGGTCCAGACGCGCTTGCCGTCGCTCTTTAGGCCCGCAGCTGCAATTTCGCGCGCACGCGCGCCGGTGGCGAGGATGACGTGTTTGGCCTCGTAACTTGTGTCCTTACCGTCCTTGGCGATTATGACGCGCGGCGCGCCTGCGCCCTTCTCCAGCCTCGCCTCGCCCTCGATCACAGCGATCTTATTCTTCTTCATCAGCATCGAAACGCCGCCGGACAATTTGGCCGCGACCCTGCGCGAGCGCTGCACCACCGCTTCGCTGTCGAATTTCAACCCCTCGACGCTCAGCCCATAATCCTTGGCGTGCTGGAAGTTGCGGTACACTTCTGCCGAACGCAGCAGCGCCTTGGTCGGGATGCAGCCCCAATTGAGGCAGATGCCGCCAAGCTTGTCGCGCTCGACGATGGCGACTTTCATGCCCAGCTGGGCGCCGCGAATGGCGGTCACGTAGCCGCCGGGGCCCGAGCCGATGACGATGAGATCGAAACTGGTCATTTGTTTCCCGCCTGGTGGTTAGCACCCCCTCCCCCTTGCGGGGAGGGGGCAGGGGGTGAGGGGCGTGCAAACGCTCCGGCGCCTGATGTCGGCGCGCCCCTCATCCGGCCGCTCCGCGGCCACCTTCTCCGCAAGGGAGAAGGATGGCGC
>JAKFYF010000342.1 GCA_021731005.1 Hyphomonadaceae bacterium | reverse complement strand
GGGGCGTGCAAAGACGCAGGCGCCTGAGCGTGGGAACGCCCCTCACCCCGCCGCTGCGCGGCGACCCTCTCCGCAAGGGAGAGGGTAAGAACCGGCGCTAAATCATCCGCCCCACCCATACCGCCGTATCCGCCATCCGGTTCGAAAATCCCCATTCGTTGTCGTACCAGGTGAGCACTGACGCGAATGTTCCGTCCATCACCTTGGTCTGATCCATGTGGAAGATGGACGAGCGCGGGTCGTGGTTGAAATCGCTCGACACGTTGGGCGCGTCAGTGAAGCCGAGCACGCCCTTGAGCGAACCGTTCGCGGCGGCGCGGATCGCGTCGTTGATCTCGTCCTTGCTGGTCGCGCGCGCGGCGATGAATTTCAGATCCACCACGGACACATTCGGCGTCGGCACGCGGATGGAAATGCCGTCGAGTTTGCCCTTCAAGGCGGGGATCACCAGGCCAATGGCTTTCGCCGCGCCGGTTGAAGTGGGGATCATGTTCAGGCTGGCGGCGCGCGCGCGGTAGAGGTCCTTGTGCAGCTGATCGAGGCTCGGCTGGTCGTTGGTGTAGGAATGGATCGTGGTCATCATGCCGCGCTCGATGCCGATGGCCTCGTGCAGCACCTTCGCCACGGGTGCGAGGCAATTGGTGGTGCAGGAGGCGTTGGAGATGACGATGTGATCCTTGCCCAGCCCGGCATGATTGACGCCGTACACCACCGTGTAATCGGCCCCATCCGCCGGCGCTGAGACGATCACGCGCTTGGCGCCGCCGTCGAGATGCTGAGCTGCCTTGTGGCGGGCGGTGAAGATGCCGGTGCATTCAAGCGCGATGTCGACCCCCAGCGCTTTGTGCGGCAGTTCGGCCGGGTTCTTGATGGCGGTGGCTTTGATCTTGCCCCGCCCGGCGTCGATCCAATCCTCGCCGGTTTTCACTTCGCCCGGGAAGCGGCCATGGATGGAATCGAAGCGCAGCAGGTGGGCGTTGGTCTCCACCGGCCCCAGATCGTTGATGGCGACCACCTCGATATCGCTGCGCCCGGTCTCGATTATGGCGCGCAGCACGTTGCGCCCGATCCGCCCGAAACCGTTTATCGCCACCTTCACGCTCATGCTTTTGCTCCGAAAATTCGCTTAGCCAATTAGACCAATGGCCCAAAACAATGACACCTGATCACTGCCCCCCCGCACTCGGGGCGGCGGAACCGAACCCGGAACCCAGGGGCAAGCGTCGCGTCCGTGGCTCCTGGGTTCCGGATCGCGCTCCGCGCGTCGCATATCGCGGTGGGTCAGCACTCACGTTGGTATAAGACCGCCGCTGGGGGAACGTCCAGGCGAAGGCAGGGCAGCTTTCACCGAATCGTTCCGTGGCTTAACCTCCGGCCACCATGACCGGCGACCAATCCCCCGACGCGGCTGAAGCAGCCGCCCAGGCGCGGCGGCTGGCGCTAGCGCTGGACGCCATTGAAGCGAGCCTCGACGGCTTGGGGGCCGGCGCGCGCCCCAGCGCCATCGCCGACGCGCTCGCCGCCCCGGTGCGGGCGTTCGACGCGCTGGCCAAGGAGGTGCTTTCCAAGAGCTGATGCGGCTTGTGCTCTCTGTTCTGGGCGAAGAAATCGCCCTCGAAAGCGCCCCGGAGGAGGAACGGCGCCTGCGCGACCTCGCGGCGTTGCTGGAGGCAAGGTTGCGAGCGCTTGGCGCTGAAAAAGCCAGTTCCGAGCATCTGCTGATCATTGCCCTATCGCTCATGGACGAGGTGCAAGCAGCGCGCGCCGCCCTGGCGCGCGCTCATGGCGAGATCGAGCGGCTGAACGACATGGTGGTCGAAGCTCGCCTGGCGGAGGCCGAAGCGGGCGATCAAACCTCACAGCAGGCGCCCGCTTGAGAAGGCGCCCACTCGCGCCTAGATTCAGCTCGGGCGGATTCTGCGGCGTTCGTGGGTTGCTTGCATCCCAGGGACCGTATCATTTCTCTCGGGAGCTGGCTCTGTTCCGGACCGTGGTCTGGAGCACCTGGCGCCCACCTAGCTTGCTAGGGTTCTGAGGGGATGAGCTTGGCTCACGGCGCATGTGGTTCCGCCCAACATTTTTTCCTCCCCCGCGAGCGGGGGGTTTGATGACGAACCAGGATCTCGAATCCGCCAAGGCCGATGCGCGCATTTTGATGCGGCGCGAGCGCGCGGCGGTCGCGCCGGGCGACGCTGCGCTGAAACTGATCGAGCATTTCCCGATGGAGCTTGCCCGGCTCTCGCCCGTGGCCGGGTATTGGCCGGTCGGAGGCGAGTTGGACCCACGCCCGCTGTTGGCGGCGCTGGCGAAAGCAGGCCGGGCGATCGTGCTGCCGCGCATGGAAACCCGCGCCGGACCCGCGCGCTTTTTCGCCTGGCGCGGCGATAAGGCGTTAAGCGCTGACGCTTTTGGCGTTCCATCGCCCCCTGCCGGTGAGCAGGAGCTTCCGCCGATGCTGATCCTGGCGCCGTTGCTGGCGTTCGACCGCGCGGGCAGGCGCCTCGGCCAGGGCGGGGGCCATTACGACCGCATCATCTCGCTCTACCGCGCCCACGGCGCCGTGGCGGTTGGCTTGGCTTATCCGGAGCAGGAAATGGACATGGTTCCCGCTGGCGCGCACGACGCCTTGCTCGACTGGGTGTTGACGCCGGGGGAAGCGATCCACTGCGCGCGGGCTTAAAAAAAAGGCCCTTTGGAGGGAGAGGGTTCCATTCCAATCTGGGCGAAAATTACTTTAGATAGCGCGCGCCACGAACCGGCGCGGGAGGGTCCCCATGGAAGGCATGCTCACGCTCGACGCCTTGCGCAAGCTCACCGCGTCCGGCGACATTGACACCGTGCTGGTCTGCATTCCCGACATGCAGGGCAGGCTCGTCGGCAAGCGCTTCCATGCGCAATTCTTTGTTGACGGCGCGCACGAGGAGACGCACGGCTGCGATTATCTGCTCGCCAACGATATCGATATGGAGCCGGTGCCTGGCTACGAAGCCTCGAGTTGGCAGCGCGGTTACGGCGATTTCGTCATGAAGCCGGATCTTTCAACCATGCGGGTGACGCCATGGCTGCCGGGCACGGCGCTAGTGTTGTGCGACCTTGAGGATCATCATCACCACGCGCCGATCCCGCATTCCCCGCGCGCCATGCTGAAGGCTCAGATCGAGCGGCTGTCGGCGATGGGCTATCAGGCGCTCGCGGCCTCGGAGTTGGAATTCTATTTGTTCGACGAGGATTACCGCACCCTGCGCGAGAGGCGTTATCACGAACCCAAAACCGCAGGCGCCTACATTCAGGATTATCACATCCTGCAGACCTCGAAAGAGGAGCCCGTGCTGCGCGCGATGCGCAACGGCCTGCAGAAGGCCGGCATTCCGATCGAAAACTCAAAAGGCGAGTGGGGGCCAGGCCAGGAGGAACTCAACGTCCGCTATGCCGATGCGCTCACCATGGCCGACCGCCACGTGATCATGAAGAACGGCATGAAGGAAATCGCGCACGAGCAGGGCAAGGCGATCACCTTCATGTCGAAATGGCGCTACGATCTCGCCGGCTCCTCGTGTCACATCCACATGTCGCTGTGGGACAAGGCGGGCAAAACACCCATGTTCCGCGACGCGAAAGACAAGCTCGGCATGTCCGAGCTGATGAAACAATTCCTGGCGGGTCAGCTGAAATACGCTCCCGACATCACCTGGTTCCTCGCGCCCTACATCAATTCCTACAAGCGCTTCCAAGCCGGCACCTTCGCGCCGACCAAACTCACCTGGAGCGTCGATAACCGCACCGCCGGGTTCCGCTTGTGCGGAGCGGGCACGAACGCGGTTCGCATCGAATGCCGGGTCGGCGGCGCCGATCTCAATCCGTATTTGGCCTTCGCGGGGCTGATCGCGGCGGGCATCAAGGGCATCGAGGAGAAGCTGACGCTCGCGCCGGCGTTTGTGGGCGACGCTTATGGGCAGGCAGAGCTAAAGGACATCCCGCGCACGCTGCGCGATGCGACCGCCGCGCTCGAAGGCTCGCAAACGTTGCGCGCGGCGCTGGGCGAGAAGGTGGTAGAGCATTATGTGCACACCGCCAAATGGGAACAGCTGGAATACGACCGCCGCGTCACCGATTGGGATTTGATGCGTGGGTTCGAGCGATATTGAAAATGCACCGGGCAACGCGACAGCCAACCCGCTCCCTTGCAGAGAGGGTCGCCGCGAAGCGGCGGGGTGAGGGGCGGGCCGACAATCAGGCGCCGGACCGTTTGCACGCCCC
>JAKFYF010000236.1 GCA_021731005.1 Hyphomonadaceae bacterium | reverse complement strand
ACGCGATGGCGGCGCCCGCGCCCGCCAGCTAGCCTCCTCAAAATGATTCGATTCTCGAAGCGAGGGGACGTGCGATGGCGGACTTTGGCGGAACCGAAATGGCGGGCGAGGCAATCACGGCGCCGCCATCGCGTTGACACGCCGAATCGCGGCCAACACCAGATCGGTGCGCAATCTATGCGGCATGTGTCCGGCATCGGGCGCGATCACCAATTCAGCCGCCGGCATTTCCGCCGCCAGCGCGCGGGCATGGCGCTTGGGGCTGACGATCTTGTCCTTCTCGGCGGTGACGATGATCGCGGGTGCGAACAAATCGCCATAGCGCGGGGCCTGGGCGGCGAATTCCAGCTTGCTGGCGCGGACATCACGCGCATTGGCGCGGAAGGCGCGCGGGCGAAACACGAGCCCCACGCCAGCATCCTCGAAATAACTGGAAGGCGCGGCGCCCGGCCAGAAATTCGCGGCGACCGCCGTCGGGCTCAGCAGCGGGCCAAGCGCGGGAACCAGGAAATGAGCGAATAGATCGCCAAACACCGGCGTGGCGGCGAGCCTTATCCACCAAGCGTTGTCGTGGGGGTATGGGTGACACGCAGGCGCGGCAAGAACCAAGCCTGAAACCAGCTTCGGAAAGTCGAGCGCCAGTCGTAATGCAACAGCGGCGCCGAGCGAATGGCCAACGATCAGCGCGGGTCCCGCCCCGCTGGCTTCCAGCACGCGCGCGGCTACTTGCGCCTGTGCGGCCAGCGTTTCCGCTCGCGGCAGCCGCGTCGAGTGCCCAAGGCCAGGGCGATCGTAAGCGATAACGCGGTGTTCGGATGCAAGCGCTTCGGCGAGCGGTCCCCACAATTCCCGCAGATTGGAACTGGCGCCATGGATCAGCAGAATGCGCGGCGCATCCGCGGCGCCGATTTCGGCCAGATGCACGCGCGCGCCGCCAGCTTCGATGAAACGCCCCGACGCTGGCCAGCGCCGTTCGGCGCGCCGCACATAGGAATGGGTGTTCCACGCCAGCAGCGCGATGAGCATGAGCGCGGCTGCTGCCGCCCAGCCAATCATGCGTCGCGGCCGTCCACGCGGGGTTCAAGCCGCTCCACGCCTTGCAGTGCGGCTTGGTAGTGGGGGTGGATGGCGAGTGCTGCGCGGAAGGCGTCGAGCGCGGTTTTTTCCTGGCCCAGCTCTTCGTAAATGAGCCCCAGCGCCGCCAACGCCGCGAAATGGCGGGGCTGGCGCTTCAGGGTTTCCTGAATCGCGGCGATGGCGCCGGAATAATCCTCGGAATGATAGGCGAGGTTGGCGCGCCGGTTCCACACTTCGGCGAATTCTGGCGCAAGGTCGCCCGCCTGGTCGAGAAACCGCAGCGCCAGTTCCGAATCCCCGGCGGTCTCCGCAGCACTCGCGCGTTCGAGTAGGATGTTCACCGTCGGCGAGCCGCTATCGGACCAACGCGCCCAGATCCGCGCCTCGATCCCGGCGGCGTTGGCCTCATCGGCCTGTTCCAGCTCAGCGAACAGAGCTTCGAGGGCGGCGTCGTGGCGAATCGGGCTGGGCCCTTGCGGGGCGCAAGCCGCCAGGCTCAAGCTACAGAGAAGAACAAGGTAAAACTGGCGCATCGCGATCCTGAATCGGCGCCACTCTACCCCGAAATCGCAGTAGTCGCGAGGGGTCGCCTCAGCCTTGCTTGGCCTTATAGCGCGGATCGACCTTGTTGATCACATAGACCCGGCCCTTGCGGCGCACCACCCGGCAAGCCCGGTGGCGGGTTTTCAGCGACTTGAGCGACGACTTGACTTTCATGGCCGAAACGTCCGGGCGAAATTTGAAGCGGCGTGAATAGGGGGGCGGGGCGTTGAAGTCAATTGCGCCTTCAGAAGGCGAACATTTCCACCAAACGTTCCGACACCGCCCGCGCCTCGGCCGGATCGAGTTCTGCAATGCGTTTGCTCAGCCGAACCTTGTCCACCGCCCGCAGCTGATCCAGAGCGGCATCGCCAGCGCCGCCGCCGACGTTGACCGGCACACGCGTGGGCCATGTGCGGCGAACCGAGGTCAGCGGCGCAACGAGAACAGTGCGGAGCGCGGCGTTCGCTTCGTCGGGCGAAATTACGATTGCAGGCCGGGTCTTGCCGATCTCGGCGCCCAGGACCGGATCCAACCGCACAATCCAGACTTCAAACCGTTTCATTCGCCATCTTCGGCAAGCGACGCGTCAAGCCAATCACGGTCCTCGGCGCTAAGGGGGGGGGCGGCTGACGAGAAAGCCTGCGCCCAGCCCCTGCGTGGCGAAGTGGTGGGCGCCAAGACGATCCGCCCCCCTTCGACGCTGAGTTCGGCTTCGTCGCCCATACCAACCTGCTCAAGCACTGCCTTGGGCAAGCGCACACCGCGCGAATTGCCAATCGGAACTACGGCGACCTTCATATAGTGTAATTACAATATGGCTACTTCAATGACAAGCCCTTGGGCGCCGGCGTGGTTGAACCCCGCCGCGACGCCCCTTAGAGGGTCGAGCGGGGAAAGTTGAGGATTCATGCAGCGCGCGCTCATCGCACTGGCGGCTCTGATGCTTGCTGTCGCCTGCGGGCTTTCGGTGACGCGGGCGCAAGCGCCGCCGGCGCCGCCGAGCTTTGCCTCGTCCGGGAACCTAGCCTTCGACGCCTGGCGCGACGATTTTGCAGCCCGCGCGGCGGCGCGGGGGCGCGACCCCGCCGTGCTCGGCCAATTGCTGGCCGGGACCGCGCCGGATGCGCGCATCGTTGAACTGGACCAGCGCCAGCCCGAATTCGTGGCCCCGGTCTGGGACTACATCACCAACCGCGTCACCGAGCGGCGCATCAATGACGGGCGCGCGCTGAAGGCTGAGATTGGCGGCATGCTCGATCAGGTCGAGGCGCGCTATGGCGTGTCCACCGGCATCATTCTCGGAATCTGGGGCCTGGAGAGCAATTATGGCGGCGCGGAACTGAATTACGAAGCCGCTGCGGCCTTGGCCACGCTCGCGTTCGAAGGGCGCAGGCGCGCGCAATTCGAAGGTTATTTGCTGGCGCTGGTCGAGATGGTCGAGCGCGGGCTGGCAAGCGAAGGCCAGCTGCGTTCCTCGTGGGCCGGCGCGCTCGGGCAGCCGCAATTCATGCCGGACGTATATCTCACCACGGCGGTGGATTGGGACAGTGACGGCCATCGCGATATCTGGAACAATCGCGGCGATGTCGCGGCCTCCATCGGCAATTATCTCGCCGATCGCGGCTGGCGGCGCGGCGAGCCGGTGTTCGATGAGGTGCGGCTGCCGGACGGTTTCGACTACGCACTGTCCGACGGCGTGCAGCGTTCGGTAAGCGATTGGGAAAATCGCGGCGTCGCGCGCGTCGAAGGCGGCGCTTGGCGCCCGGAGGAGCGCACGCTGCAAGCGCAGCTCTTCCTGCCTGCGGGCGCGCAGGGGCCGGCGCTGCTGCTGCACCACAATTTCGGGGTCATCCGCCGCTATAATGCCTCAGACCGTTACGCGCTGGTGGTGGCGCTGCTCGCGCGCGCTTTCGAGGCGCGCGGCGGGCTGGTGCGCGACTGGCCGCGCGCTCTGGGCTCGCTCAACCGCGAGGAAATTCTCGAACTGCAAACGCTGCTGAACGGGCTCGGTTACGACGCGGGCGTGGCTGACGGCCTGTTCGGCTCGGCCACGCGCCGCGCCGTGCGCGCCTTCCAGGCGCAACAGAGTTTGCTGGCGGACGGCTTTCCGACCGCGGCGCTGCTCGTCCAGGTGCGTGCGCGCGCGGGCATTGTCGCCGAGCCGCCAGCCCCGCCGCGGCCGCTGGCGCGCGCGGGCGTGCGGGAACTGCAGCGTCTGCTCAATCGGCTTGGCTACAGCGCCGGCGGCGCTGACGGCCGGCTTGGCGCGCGCACGCGCCGCGCCATCCGTGCGTTCGAGCGCGATCGCGGCATGGAGGTGCGCGGGCGGGCGACAACCACAGTGCTTGAGGCGGCGCGCAGCGCGGCAGGCTAGGGCCCCGCCGTATCGCTGGGCGCTTCGGCGATGATGGCGTGTTTGAGCCGTTGGCTGCGCCAGACGAAGGCGAACATCGCGGCGAGCAGGATTGAAGCGATCCAAAGCGGCGCATTGATGCCGATCAGTTCGTAGACGACCCCCCCGAGCAGGGGCGAAATGACGAAGCCCGCTCCGTTGACCGCAACCACCAGGCCCGCGGCGGCGCCTTGTTCCTCGGCGCGCACCGCCACCGAGGCCCCCCCGGAATATCCCGGCCGCGCCAAGCC
>JAKFYF010000009.1 GCA_021731005.1 Hyphomonadaceae bacterium | reverse complement strand
CTTCAAAAATCTCCAGGATGGAGACATCGAACGTGCCTCCCCCTAGGTCAAACACAAGAAATTTCGTTTGCTTGTCGCGCTGATGCAGACCGTAGGCGAGCGCCGCCGCCGTCGGTTCGTTGATGATGCGCTCGACCTTGAGACCAGCCAGTTCGCCGGCGCGGCGCGTCGCCTTCCGTTGCTTGTCGTTAAAGTACGCCGGAACGGTGATGACCGCTTCTTCCACCGTTTGGCCGAGATGGGCTTCCGCATCGGCCTTCAAGCTCTTCAGCATGAGCGCCGACAATTCCTCGGGACTAAACGATAGTTTGCCCAGGTTCGTTTGATGGCGTGTGCCCATGTAGCGCTTGAACGCGGTGACGGTGTGCTGCGGATGCGTTGACTGGCGCTCGCGCGCGGCCAGCCCAGTCAACACCTCATCGCCGTCTATGCTGACGGCGGACGGCGTCAGCACATGGCTCAAGCTGTTGGGGATCATCTCGATGCCGCCATTGCGGAAGACCGCGCCGGCGCAATTCGTCGTGCCCAGATCGATGCCTATGATCACGTTGATCCCCGCACCCTCGCCACCGTTGTTTTAGCGGCCTGAGGCGCTAGAACAATGGTCAAAAGGGCTGAAAACATGGCTGGCAAAGCCGGACGAAACAAGCGCTCGGGCGCTACGGGCATCAGGGGCTAGACGCCGATGTCGGCTGGCGTTGTCATCTTTCTCGTCATTTTGCTGGTGCGATGGGTGTGGCCCTGGCTGTGGGGCTACCTCACCCAGATCGCACCGGCTGGGACCGGTTGGGGACATCGCGGGCGGGTTCTTGGACATCGCGGGCCTGGCGCGCGCTCGTTTAAGGGCCGCGCCGGGCGGCGTGAGTGGTGGCTCACAACGTTAGGAATCATCGTGATCAGCGCCATTGTCGGCGCGGTGCCCACGATTGGTCCGCTTCTGACGCTGCCATGGGTTATTATGACACTCGCCGTTAACGCGCGGCGCCTGCACGACCTGTCGTTGTCAGCTTGGCTCCAAATGATTCCGCTTGGATTCGGGTTGGTGTTTTCGATCTTCTTTTTCCGCCTGGGTGGTCCCGACAATCCGCCAGAGCCCAGTTTGGCCTTCGACACTCCGGCCGGGTGGTACACAATCGCCGGCGCGGCGTGGGTGCTCATCTATGTCGTGTTTTACACTCTGTTTGGTTTCGTTCCCGGACGGCGCGGGCCCAACGCATATGGCGAAGCTGACTCGCCAGCATGAAGCTAGATCTCCTCTGGAATCTTGATGCCGAGTAGACAGGATGTAGCGCCAACCGCCTTGGGGTGGCCGCCGCGGCGCGAGGCGCGGCTAGGGGACAACCAACACAACGCGGCAATATCCAGATCGGGCCACAGGATCTCATCCGTAGCATTGTGGCAAAGCGGGCTACTGACCGCCCCCTCCTCTACTCCTAGGAGGGCGAGACATCCCATGAGGCGACCTTCCGCTCGTAGGGTTTAGGGCCGTCCGAAAGCTGACATTCGGCCCGGTATGTCATCTTCCCGTTCATTTACCTCCAGCGACTTGCGCTCTGACCGCGCCGATGACGCTGACCAGGGCCCAAGTAAGTTCTTGGCTGATCGTACCCAAATCGCCCAAGTCAAAGCTATGCCATGCGCCCAGCATCACAAGCAGCGCGCCAACGCCGTTGACGATGAAGAAAAGCGGGCGCTCGGCGCTGATGCGACCGACGCTGACCGCCGCGTACATGCTCACACAACACAGCGCGCCGGTCACTCCGGCGAACGAATACAACAATTCCATGGAACCCTCCGGCGCGGGCAAGGTGATCGGTACGACCGCGCACCCACCCTTCAGGTGGCGTTGCCGCGCGAATGTTTTGTGTGGGGCAGGCTGCGGCGGAGTCGTCACGACCCCGCCGCGGCGAACGCTCAGCGGCAGCGATTGCGATCAGGCGACGCGCCTGGTCCGCCTACCGGCCCTGGGGGATTTTCCCAATTGGTCCCCGGTCCGCCGGCCGGGCCCGGCGGGTTGGAATCGTTGTCGGGCAAGTACCAGCAGAGAAGGCGCGGATGCCAATAATAATTATGCCCGCGCCAGGCGCGATAATGCCAGCCGCGATAAAACGGCGACGCTCCGGGTCCGCCAACGGGGCCAGGGGGATTGCGCCAATTGGTGCCCGGCCCACCGGCTGGGCCCGGAGGATTGCCGCGGTGGTGGCGAGGATGGGCGTCGGCGACCGACATGCCAATCGTTAATGCCATCGCCGCAGTGGCCATGAGCGTTTTGGTGAACGACATCTGAGTTTCCCTTTTCGAAGTCCCTACACCCACACAACGGAACGCCGCGCCCTTTCCATCCATATTGCGGGACTGCATTTTGCGCCTCGCTGCGCATTCAGCGCGAGTCGCCGCCGTGTTGGCTTACCAGGCCAAGACCGTAAATCGGATCGCGGCCTGGCGCGCCGAGATCAACGACATCGGCCGACAAGACCGCAATCGCTTGCTCGGGTGTGACAGCGCCGCGAACGCGAAGCGCTAGCGCGGCGGCGACAATGGGCGCGGCAAACGAAGTTCCCGACACCGCTTCGTAATCGCCGTCGTCCATAGCCGCTTCAACCTCCACGCCATACGCAGAAAACGCGATCTGCGGGCCGCGATTGGCCGAGAGGTAGACCCGGTTTTCAGCATCGACCGCGGTGACGGCGATGACGCCTTGGGTCGCGGCAGGGAACGCAACCGGATAGGTCGGCCCGTCATTGCCGGCGGCCGCAACCAAGATAAGCCCGCGCGCAATCATGGCTCGGCAAACCGCGTCGAGCGCGCGATTTTGCGGTCCTGCCAGGCTTATGTTCACCACCATGACGTGCTCGCGCGCCATCCACGCCAATGCGTTGGCGATCGCCTCGGCCGATCCGCCTTCGATGCTCTCGCCGAAGACATCAGCGGCGTAGAGTTGCGCGCCGGGCGCAGCCCCATGGAATGCGCCGTCGCTGCCAACTAAGAGCGACGCGACCGCCGTGCCATGCGCGCTTGGCGCCACGGTCGCTTCCCCAGTGAAGGAACGCGATTGTATGCGCGCGCCGCGCAGGGCCGGATGATCGAGCGCGACCCCAGCGTCGATTATGCCTATGCGCGCGCCGGCGCCATTGGCAGCAGCAATGGCGCCGCCTGGTCCGCTGGTATTGGTTTGCCCGCCAGAGGGATCATAGACGTGATCGAAATCATAGATGCCGCCCGGATCGGCGGCCTGCAGGATGTCAAGCGCTTCCTGTGTTGACATCCCCGGCGGCGCCCGCAGCACGACGAGGCGCAGGCCGAGATCCTCGGTTTGCGCAGCGCGTATTGGCACAAAATTCAAGGCTCGCGCATGCGCGAGCGCCGAGTCCGAAGGATTGATCGCCAGTATCCGCGCGCGCAATACGTTCTCGCCACGGCGGCCCCGGTCAAACCTCTCAGGATGGGCGCGTCGCCGCTCTTGCACGTGCTCGCGCCACTCCGCCAAGCGATGGCGGGCCCGCGCGCGTCGCCTTTGGGGATGTCGATCTCGATCACGCCGCGCTTGGTGCTGCTGACCGCCGGGCTGCGCCTGCGCTTCACCGCCGCCCGACGCCCAGGGCTGTGGCCCGGCGCCAGCAAGCCCGACGCCAGTAAGAACCAGAACCGACAGCAAGACAGCCCGGAGCAGTTTCACCTTATGTTTCATACGCGACACCCGACCCGTTTGGCCTCTCTGCATGAATAACGCGCGCCGGGCGTGGACTCATCCCCTGACGCGCAGGCAAATTCCGCATTGGCTTGGATGGATTTGCCGCCCGGACCCGTTGTGGAAGCAAACGATGCACGATCCAAGCGGTGAGAACCGGACAGGCAGCGAGATCCGGGTGGAGCTGACGAAACTCATACCGCGCCTGCGGCGCTTTGCGCTCGCGATGACGGGGTCGCGGGCGGACGGGGATGATTTGGTGCAAGACGCGCTGGAACGCGCCTTGCGGCGGCTCGATCAATGGCGCCCCGGCACAAGGCTGGACAGCTGGGTGTTTCGCATCGCAAAAAATGTGTGGATCGACCAGATCCGGTCAAGGCGAGCGCGCGAGCGGATTGTTGTGAGCGATCCCGATGCAGATGCTCCCGGAATTGACGGTCGCAGCGCGATGGAGGCAGCGCTGACATTGTCGAAGGCGCTCCAGGTGCTCGGGGCGCTGCCCGACGAACAAAGGAGTGTGATTACGCTGGTGCAGATCGAGGGATTCACTTACCGCGAAGCGGCTGAGATTCTCGGAATTCCAGAAGGGACGG
>JAKFYF010000265.1 GCA_021731005.1 Hyphomonadaceae bacterium | reverse complement strand
GGACGCGGCGCCGGCCGCTCCGGGGGAGCGTCGGCTGGGGCGGTTACTTCGCCTTCCGGCGCGACGGATTCATCTTGTTCGCGGAGGCGCACAATGTTGACGTTGCGCAGCAAGCGTTCGTGCAGCTGCGAAATTTCCTGGTAGCGCAGCCATTCGACGATGCGTGGGCGCAGCGTCTCCAGGCTGGGCACGCCAACCGCGCGGCGATCCTCGATGCGGAAGAGTTGCCATCCGGTCGGCAATTGGATCGGCCCCATGATCTGTCCCACGCTGCCGCGCTCCACTGCTTCTCGCACCGAGGCGGCCAGATCGCCGATGGCGGCGAAACCGAGATCGCCGCCATCGGCGGCGGTGTCGCGCTCGGTGGAAAGCTCGAACGCGAGGACCTCGAATTTCTCGCCCTGGTCGAGCCTGCGCTTGGCGGCGTCGGCGGCCTCACGCGTTGCGAGTTGGATATGGCGCAGATGCACTTCTTCGCCCTGGCCGAGGCGGGTTGCGTTTTCGCGGTAGAGCCGCTCCACTGCTTCGGGGTCGACGGCGCGCTGATCGAGTTCTTCGTAAATGGCGTTGGCGAGCACGCGCTCGCGCGCATTTTCCAATTGCCGCCGCACGTCGCCTTCGCGATCGAGCCCGCGCGCCTCCGCCTCCATTGCGAACAGCCGCACCTCGATCAATTCCTCCAGCGCGAGATAGAATGCATCCGAATTGGCGTCGAGGTCCTCGGTTTCCTGCAGCCAGCCGCGCGTGACCGCATGGGTGCGGACATCTTCAACATAGATGGGCCGTCCGTTCACAGTCGCGGCCACGATCGGGTTGCGTGTGCTGGGGGCGCCCGATTCGGGTTCGCTGTCGCGGCCAAGCCCGCACCCAGCCAGGGCGCAAACAACGAGCAGCACCAGGGCGGCGAGTGGCGCGCGCTGCAAAAGGGCCATGCGTTCTGCTCCCGACGGGCTCTAGGAATTCGCACCCCCACGGCCGCTGCGGTTGCGCCCAGATTCAACGCCCCATACCGCGTCCGCCGCTGGGGTCGCATTGACACGGTACGGGGGCGCTCTTAAGTCTCGCGAACGCACAAGTCGAGAGTGTTTCGCACTCGGGCTTGGCCTGAGGACACCACACAAAAGCCCAAGATATCAACGCTCCTTGGCGCACTGCCCGCGTCTCGCCACAAACCGCCTGAACCGTCGGGCGCCCGGACCTTCAGATCGGCCTCATGCTCAATCTCGCCAAGCAGATTTTCGGCTCCCTCAACGAACGCAAGGTGCGCCAGCTGCGGCCCATGGTGCAGCGCATCAACGCGCTTGAGCCGACCTTCGAGGCGCTCTCCGACGACGCGCTGCGCAACAAAACCAGCGAATACCGCCACCGTCTGGCGCGCGGGGGCAAGATCGACGAGGTGCTCCCCGAGGCGTTTGCAACCGTGCGCGAGGCTTCCAAGCGTTCGTTGGGCCAGCGCCATTACGATGTGCAGCTGCTGGGCGGCATGATCCTGCACCAGGGCAGGATCGCGGAAATGCGCACCGGCGAGGGCAAAACGCTGGTGGCGACGCTGCCGGTGTATCTGAATGCGCTGGAGAGCCGCGGCGTCCACGTCATCACCGTCAACGATTATCTGGCCAAGCGTGACGCCGAATGGATGGGCCAGATCTACCGTTTTCTGGGGCTGTCGGTCGGCGTAATCGTTCATGGGCTCTACGACAACGAGCGTCGCCAAGCCTACGCCGCAGATGTCACCTATGGCACCAACAACGAGTTCGGCTTCGATTATCTGCGCGACAACATGAAATACTCGCTGGGCGAGATGGTCCAGCGCGGGCACCGCTTCGCCATCGTCGATGAAGTCGATTCGATTCTGATTGACGAGGCGCGCACGCCGCTGATCATTTCCGGTCCCACCGAGGACCGCAGCGACTTCTACAAGCAGATCGATTCGCTGATCCCGCTGCTCGGTTCAGATCACTACGAGCATGACGAGAAGCAGCGCTCGGTCACCTACACCGAGACCGGGTCGGAGGCGATCGAGGAAATCCTGGTCGAGCGCGGCTTGCTGCAGGGCTCCATGTACGAGCCAGCGAACATCTCCGTCGTCCACCATGCCAACCAGGCGCTGCGCGCGCACAAGCTGTTCCATCGCGACAAGGATTATATCGTCAAGGACAATGAAGTCGTCCTGATCGACGAATTCACCGGCCGCATGATGCATGGCCGTCGGCTCTCGGAAGGTCTGCACCAGGCCATCGAGGCCAAGGAAGGCGTCAAGGTGCAGCCGGAAAACCAGACGCTCGCCTCAATCACCTTCCAGAATTATTTCCGGCTGTACGACAAGCTCGCCGGCATGACCGGCACGGCGGCGACGGAAGCCACCGAGTTCGGCGACATCTACAAACTGGACGTAGTCGATATTCCCACCAATCGCCCGGTCATGCGCCAAGACGACGATGACGAGGTCTATCGGACCGCAAAGGAGAAATACAACGCCATCATAGCCGACGTCGAAGACACCCATCGCCGCAAGCAGCCCGTGCTGGTCGGCACCGTGTCGATCGAGAAGTCGGAGTATCTCTCCCAACTCCTGAAGCAGCGCGGCATTCCCCACCAGGTGCTGAATGCGCGCTATCACGAGCAGGAGGCCCAGATCGTGGCGCAGGCGGGGGTGCCCGGCGCGGTCACCATCGCCACCAACATGGCCGGCCGCGGCACCGACATCCAGCTCGGCGGCAATCTCGAAATGCGCCTGAAGTCCGCCCTCAAGGGCGACGAGAAGCCCGAGCAGATCGCGCTGCTGCGCCGCCAGCTCGGCGCCGACGTGGAGCAGAAGAAGCGCGCCGCGCTCGAGGCTGGAGGGCTCTACGTGTTGGGCACCGAGCGCCACGAAAGCCGGCGCATCGACAACCAATTGCGCGGCCGCACCGGCCGCCAGGGCGATCCTGGCAAATCGAAATTCTACATCTGCCTCGAGGACGATCTGTTGCGCATCTTCGCCGCCGACCGGCTCGACGCGATCATGCGCGGACTCGGCATCAAGGATGGCGAGGCGATCATCCATCCCTGGATGAACAAGGCGCTCGAAACCAGCCAAAGGCGCGTCGAGCAGCGCAACTTCGAAATCCGCAAGAATCTGCTGAAGTACGACGACGTCATCAACGATCAGCGCAAGGCGATCTTTGAGCAGCGCATCGAGTTCATGCGCATCGCCGACGTCGCCCCGATCGTGAAGGACATGCGTCACGACGTTGTGGAAAAATTGGTCTGGCGGCATATGCCGGAGAAGGCCTATCCCGAACAGTGGAACACGCCCGAGCTGATGATCGAAGGGCAGGAGATTTTCGGTTTCGCCACCCCGGTCGATCGCTGGGCCGCCGAAGAGGGCATCGCACAGCAGGAAATCATCGAGCGGCTGACGCGCGAGGTCGATCAGGCCTATGCGCAGAAAGCCGCGCTGCTGGGGCCCGAACGTCTGCGCGCAGTCGAAAAGCAGGTGCTGCTTTCAGTGGTCGACATGCGCTGGCGCGAGCATTTGAGCTTGCTCGACCACTTGCGCAGCGTGATCCATTTGCGCGGCTACGCCCAGCGCGATCCGCTGAACGAGTTCAAGACCGAAGCCTTCACCTTGTTCGAGCGCATGCTGCTCGACCTGCGCACCACGGTGACGCGCATGCTGTTGCATCTGCAGGTGGGCCAGGCCGAGGAGCAATTGAACCGGCCGCTGACGCCGCCGCGCATGGTCGAAATTCACCAGAACCCCGACACTGGCGAAAACGAGATGGCCTTGCGCGACGCGCCAGCACTCGCGCCCGAAGGCTTCGACCGTCACGACCAGCGCACCTGGGGCAAAGTCTCGCGCAACGCGCCGTGTCCGTGCGGCTCGGGCAAGAAGTTCAAGTATTGCCACGGCACCGCGGAAGTCGCGAGCGCTTGACGCCCGTGCTCCCCCGCTTGCGGGGGAGCTGTCAGCGCGCGCTAGCGGGCTGACTGAGGGGGCGGGGCCGGACGCTGCGGCGCACTTACCCCCTCCCGCTCGCTTCGCTCGCGACCTCCCCCGCTTGCGGGGGAGGAAATCGCTCACCGCAGAGAGTTCACTCAAACCGCTCGACCTCGAACGGCGCCATATCAATCGCCGCCGCGCGTTCCCCCGCAATCGCCGCCACAAGCTCCGCGTTGATCGCGCACATCGTCAGCCCTAGGTGCGCATGGCCGAAGGCGTAAAGCACTTTGGGCGCGCGTTTGAGTCGGCCAATGGCGGGAACATAGTCCGGCAGCGTGGGACGCGGACCCATCCCTGTC
>JAKFYF010000020.1 GCA_021731005.1 Hyphomonadaceae bacterium | reverse complement strand
TCCCCGCAAGGGGGAGGGGAGGCGCTCAAACACGACGCGCCACGTCAATCCCGCGCCGCGAAATGCAAATGCGATTGCCCTGCCCTATCGAGGGAGCACGGGCGCCACCCCGCTCGGCCCCTACCACCATGGCGACGGCGAGCATGGCGGCCGAACTCACATGGCGGCGGGGCTGGCTCTCGCTCAAGTTCTACGGGCGCGCCCGGTTCAGATAATGGTCTCGCAGAGCCCTCACCTCCTGCGCGCGTTCGCGCGGCACGACGATGACGGCCTCGGGGGTGGCGACGACGATCAGGTCGCGCACGCCGGCGACGCAGACCGCAACACCCTCCCCGAGCAGCAGGCAATCGCTTGAGTCAAGCGCCACCACATCGCCGCGCGCGGCGTTGCCGCGCGCATCCTTCTCCGAAACGCGCCAAACCTCATCCCACGCCCCGATATCGGTCCAGCCGATTTCGCACGGCGCCACCGCGCCAAGGCGCGTGCGCTCCATGACTGCAACATCGAGCGATACCGATGGAATGCGCGCGAACGCCTCGGCGCCGAGAACAACGCGCCGTCCTTCGCGCCGCGCCGCAACGAGTGCGTCCAGCGCGCCATCGCGTATCTCAGCGGACGCTGCGAACTCCTGCAGCAGCACATGCGGGTGGTACAGAAACATGCCTGAATTCCAGGAATAACCACCTTCATCGAGGTAAAGCTGGGCGAGGGCCGCGTCTGGCTTCTCGCGGAACGATTGGATCGCGAACACGCCATCACCCAGGGGAGCGCCGCTCTTGATATAACCATAGCCCGTCGCGGGCCGGTTGGGGGTGACGCCAAAGGCGACGATGTGTTCGCGCGCAAACGCCGCCGCGCGTGTCAGGACGGACAAGAATGCTCGGTGATCGGCGATGAGGTGGTCGGCGGGCAACAAGAGCACCAGCGCATCCGGGGCGATATCCGCCGCCAGCGCCGCCGCGATTAAAGCCGGCGCCGCGGTGTTGCGCCCCTCCGGCTCGAGCACCAGGGCGCTCAGCGCCGCGCCGCCAAGGCGCTCTTCAACCAGTTCGGCGTGGGCGGCGTTGGCCAATATTATGGGGGGCGCGAAAATCGCCGCATCGGTCTCACCGAACACCCTCCGCACGGTCTGCTCGAACAGAGAATCCGAGCCGGAGAGCGCATGAAACTGTTTTGGGTTTGCATCGGTCGAGAGCGGCCACAGCCGCGCGCCGGCGCCGCCCGATAGGATCGCGGGAATGATGCAAGGCCTCATTGGCGCGATTGCTTGCGCCGCAGCGGCGAAACTTGCAAGCCAGCGCCGCGTTCAGTTCAACACGAAGGTGACCTTCAGATTGACGCGCCACTCGACAATCTTGCCGCCATCGACTTCGACCTTGATGTCCTGCACCCAGGCGCCCTGCACGTGCTCAAGCGTCTCAGACGCGCGCGCGACGCCCTTGGCGACGGCGTCCTCTATGCTGATTGGAGAGGCGGCGCATATCTCCACCACTTTGGCGACAGGCATCTCAGCTCTCCCTTGGCCGCCCCCGCCAGGCCGCACCTGACGGCGCCTCCAGGCCGGGGGACGTCTTGGCTCGCTTCTTGCGCTCGCTCCGGCCCGCACTCAGCGTTAGCGGGGGAGGGCTTTGCAAAGGCCGGATCGAACTCCGCTTGCCAAGACGCCGCCACGGCCTGCCGCCTCTTGCAGGCGACACATACACATTAACCAACGCACCCGCCCGTGCATTGATCGACCTCAAATAGAGTCTCGCCCGCACGCCTCGCATCGAGTCGACATTTTTCGTTCAATCGGATCGAATCGCTGCCTGATCGAGGCATTGCACTTGCCCTTGCCGTGGCGCGCATGCTTCCTTCCGCCGCGATGAGCGCTTTTCAGCACGCCCCCGATCCGCCCTGGATTTTCCGCACCTATTCCGGACATTCCACACCGGCGGAGTCCAATAAGCTCTACAAGTCCAATCTCGCCAAGGGGCAGACCGGCCTCTCGGTCGCCTTCGATCTGCCGACGCAGACCGGCTACGATAGCGACCACGCGCTGGCCAAGGGCGAGGTTGGCAAGGTCGGCGTTCCCGTCTGCCATTTGGGCGATATGCGCACGCTGTTCGACGGCTTGCCGCTCGAGCAGATGAACACCTCGATGACCATCAATGCGCCGGCGGCGTGGCTGATCGCGCTCTACGCGGCGCTGGCCGAGGAGCAAGGCGCAGCCTTGGCCAAGCTGCAAGGGACCACGCAGAACGACATCCTCAAGGAATACCTCTCGCGCGGCACATACATCTTTCCGCCTGACCCGAGCCTCAAGCTAACCGCCGACACTATCGCCTGGTGTCTGGACGCGATGCCAAAGTGGAACCCGATCAACATCTGTTCCTATCACTTGCAGGAAGCGGGCGCGACGCCGGAGCAGGAGCTGGCGTTTGCGCTGGCCGCGGCGATTGCGGTGCTGGATGAGGTTTCCTCCCCCCTGAACGGGGGAAGAAACCTCATCGCCCAGCGCATGCCCGAGGTGTTCTCCCGCATCTCATTTTTCGTCAATGCCGGGCTGCGTTTCATCACCGAAACCTGCAAGATGCGCGCGTTCGCCGCACTGTGGGACGAGATCGGGCGCGAACGGTATGGCGTCGCCGACGAGAAGGCCCGGCGCTTCCGCTATGGCGTACAGGTCAACTCGCTCGGCCTGACCGAGCAACAAGCCGAGAACAATGTCTACCGCATCCTGCTCGAGACCTTGGCGGTCACGCTGTCAAAGGGTGCGCGTGCGCGCGCTGTGCAGCTTCCAGCCTGGAACGAAGCGCTTGGGCTGCCGCGACCGTGGGACCAGCAATGGTCGCTCAGGCTACAGCAGATCTTGGCTTACGAGACCGACCTGCTGGAGTTCGAGGATATTTTCGAAGGCTCCAAGGTCATCGAAGCGAAAACCGCCGAATTAGCCGCGGGCGCGCGCGCGGAGCTGGCGCGGATCGAAAGCATGGGCGGGGCCGCGGCCGCGATCGGTTACGCCAAGGCGGCGCTGGTGGAATCGAACCGGCGCAGGACCGAGGCGATCGAGCGCGGCGAGCTCAAAGTCGTGGGCGTCAATTGCTTCACCGAGGCAGAACCCTCCCCGCTGGAGGCCGGTGAAAAAACGATCCAGAGCGTGGACCTCGCAGCCGAGGCCGAGCAGATCGGCCGGCTCAAGGCTTGGCGCAGCCAACGAAAGCACCGCGAGGCGGAGGCAGCGATTGTGGCGTTGCGCGCGGCGGCACAAGAGTCGCGCAACGTGATGCCGGCTTCGCTCCAATGCGCCAAGGCTGGCGTCACCACCGGCGAATGGTCGCAAGCGCTGCGCGAGGTATATGGCGAATATCGCGGCCCCACCGGGGTTGCGCTTGTCATCGATAGCGGCGGTGACGACATAGACGCGGTGAAGCGCGATGTCGCCGCGCTCTCGGAGAAGCTCCGCCGTCAACTCACGCTGCTGGTCGGCAAGCCCGGGCTCGACGGCCACTCCAACGGCGCCGAGCAGATCGCCGCGCGCGGCCGCGCCGTCGGCATGGACGTGCACTATGAGGGCATTCGCCTGACGCCCGCTGAAATCGTGGCGGCGGCAAAAGAAAAGCGCGCCCATGCGGTGGGGCTGTCCATTCTTTCCGGCTCGCATCTCGACCTGGTGCGCGAGGTGCTCGCGCTGATGCGCGCCGCCGGCATGGACGGCGTGCCGCTGGTCGTCGGCGGTATCATCCCGCCAGCGGACGCGCTGGCGCTTCGCCAGATGGGTGTGTCCGGCGTTTACACGCCGAAGGACTTCAAGCTCACCGCCATCATGGGCGATATCGTCAGGCTGGTGGCGGCCAAGGCCGGTTCGTGATAGGCTGACGCTCATGACCCGCGACGAAGTGCTGGCCAAACTGCGCGATCTGAAGCCCTGGATCGAAAGTCAAGGCATCGGCCGCGTGCGCCTGTTCGGCTCCCACGCGCGCGACGAAGCCCGCCCCGACAGCGACGTGGACTTGATCGTCGAGCTGACGCGCCCCATGGGGTTGGACTATTTCCGCATCGAGGATGAATTGGGCGAGAGGCTCGGCGCCAAGGTCGAGATGAGCACGGAAGACGCGTTGCATCGAATCGTCCGCCGCCACGCTCTGGCGGACGCAATCGATGCCTGATCGCGCGATACTGCATCTGATACCAACCGCCCGAGGGTTTGACTCATTTTTTGGGATTCCCATTGGGTGCGAATGCTGATTCATGAGGTTCCGCTTGGTTTCGAGCGGAGAGTTTTTATGTCGGGGCGGATCGAGATTACGCGGAA
>JAKFYF010000304.1 GCA_021731005.1 Hyphomonadaceae bacterium | reverse complement strand
TCACCTGCGCGCGCCGATCACGTTGCGCAGCGCGCCGACGCCTTCGATGCGCGCCTCCACCACATCGCCCGGATTGAGGTATCGGCCGCTGGCCTGCCCCACGCCCTCCGGCGTTCCGGTAAACACGACATCGCCGCAGGCGAAGCTTGAGCGCTCGTCGATGAAGCGCAACAAATTCGGCACATCCCAAGTCATGTCGCCGGTGCTCCCGTCTTGACGCTTTTCGCCGTTTACATGGAGCGTCATCCGCAGCGCGGGATGACCCGCAGGAAATTCGTCGCGCGTGACCACCCACGGCCCGATCGGGGTGGAGCGGTCCTGGCTCTTTGCAGCAAACAGATCCATCCCGATCCCCGGCGGTCCGCTGCGCTGCAGGTCGCGCGCGCTGACATCGTTGCCCACCGTGTAGCCCAGCACGCTCGCGAGCGGATCGTCGTGCGACATGGGCGCTGCGCCCATCACCACGACCAGTTCGACCTCGTAGTCCAATTCCCGCGTCAGCGGCGGATAGCGGATTTCGTCATGCGCGCCGATCAAGGCGCCATTGGCTTTGAGGAAAGCGATCGGCTGCTCCGGCGGCGCCACGCCGAATTCGACCAAGTGCCTCGCATAATTCGCGCCCGCCACGACGACGCGATTAATTGGCTCGACCGGCGCGAGCAATGTCGCCTGATCGAGCGGAACGGCAGCGCCGGTGAAACGAAGCGCTCGCGCGCCCTCCCCGCGCGTGACTTCCGGCCCCCACGCAGCCACGCTTCCTTCGATGGGACGCACGATTTTTGCGTCGGGATCAACGAGGGTCCAGGTGATCGCTTTGTCGATGACGCAGCGGGCGAGTTTCATGCCAGCTTTTCCTCTTGTGGTTTTGCGGTGATGCGCACGGGGGGGGCGTAGTGCGGATGGGTTTCGGCCACGCCGACGCCGCCATGCACGCGGCTTTGCCAGGCGCCAGTAAACATTGTGTGCGGGAACACCGGTTTCGGCGCCGCCATCGCCTCCAGCTGCGCCGCCAACTCGCCCGGAATCTCGAAATCGAGCGATTGTAAATTCTCAAGCAATTGGGCGGGCTTCGTCGCGCCCAGGATCACCGAAGCAACTCCCGGTCGATTTGCGACCCAATTCACGGCCACCTGCGCCATACTGCGACCAAGCACATCGGCGACACGCTGCAGTCGCGCAAGCGCCGCGAAATTCGCCTCGTTCAGCTTGGCGTTTGCGGCCTTGGCCTGGTCGGACACGATCTGCAGCCGACCTTCGCCGAATTTCCCCACACCGCTCGGCTTGTACTTGCCGGAGAGCAATCCCGACGCCAGCGGGCTCCACGCCACGATGCCCAGTCCGAGCGTGCGCGCCATATCGACATGCTCGCGCTCAATGTTGCGTTCGAGGAGCGAATATTCCAGCTGCAGCGCCGCCGCGGGCTCCGAGCCGCGCGCGCACGCGAGCGTCTGGGCCTGCGCCGCCCACCAAGCCGGAACGTCGGAGAAGCCGACGTGGCGGACTTTGCCGGCGCACACCAAATCATCGAACGTGCGCATCACTTCCTCGACCGGCGTCAGCCGATCCCAGACGTGGAGATAGTAGAGATCGACATGATCCGTACCCAAGCGCCGGAGCGAAGCGTCGAGCGCCGCGATCATGTTCTTGCGGCCATTGCCGCCGCCATTGGGGTTGCCGGCCGCGGTGTTGAATGTGAACTTAGTCGCCAGCACGATCTTGTCGCGGAGCGCGCGCTCTTTGAGGTAGCGCCCAATCATTTCTTCCGACTTGCCGAGCGTGTAGACGTTCGCGGTGTCAATGAAATTGCCTCCCGCCTCGACATAGGCGTCGAGCATCTCCCGGACGACCGCTTCGGGCGCGCCCCAGCCGAAATCCTCGCCAAATGTCATGCCGCCGAGCGCGAGCCGGCTGATGCGCAATCCACTCCGGCCGAGCAGCACGTAATCTTGCAGCGCCACAGCTCCGGCCCCCCAATTTTGCAACTGAACAGATTTCTCTAAGATGTTACATTGCCGGAACGGGCCGGTCTACCGAAGCGGGGCGTTTGCGTGACAATTCGCAGCGAGGAGCCACCTTATCCGCCCGCGTCCACCGCGTGGCTGGTCATCGCCGTCCTGTTCTTCGCGACCTTGCTCTCGCAGCTCGATCGGCAATTGCCGGCGCTGCTGGTGCGGCCCATCCGCGAGACCTTCGCGGTCACTGATACACAATTCAGCTTCCTGCAGGGCTATGCGTTCGCGCTTGTCTACACCTTGATGGGCCTGCCATTCGGGCGCCTCGTCGACCGCACCAACCGCCGCAACCTGATCTTCGCCGGCATGCTGATCTGGAGCTTGGCCACCGCGCTCTCCGCGTTCGCATCGACCTACGAACACCTGCTGTTCGCGCGTATGGGTGTGGGCGTCGGCGAGGCGGTGCTGGCGCCGGCTGCTTATTCCATTATCGCCGATTACGTTCCTCCGATGCGGCGCGGGCGCGCGATCGCGGTATATTATGTATCGCTGGCGATCGGTTCCGGCGCCTCGTTGCTGATCGGTGGGCTCTTGTTGCGCCTCATCCCGCAGGACGGCCTCGCACTGTTTCCAGGCGGGGAAGAGCTGGCGCCGTGGCGCGCGGTGTTCTTAGCGGCTGGCGCGCCGGGCTTGGTGTTCGCTTTCATTCTGTTCCTGGTGCGCGAGCCGGCGCGGCGCGGGGCGAGCGCAACGCAGAACGCCTCGCTCGGCGCCTTCTTCGCCCATCTGCGCGCGCACCCCTCGACTTTCGCGCGTGTCCTCACCTACCCCGCCATCCTCGCCGTCATCGGCTACGGCATGCTCGCGTGGGCGCCTACCTTCTTCGACAGGCGCTTCGGTATTCCACCCGTCGAAAGCAGTATCGCGATCGGCGCGCTGGTGGCGGCGTCAGGGCTTTGCGGGACTTTACTCAGTGGATTTTTGAGCGACCGCTGGCTCGCGCGCGGCGTGCCAGGCGCGCGCTTCCGCGTGACGCTCGTCGCGTGGACGATGATGCTGCCGAGCGTTGCCACTTGGCCGCTCGCGCCAGCGCCGGAAATCTCGCTGGCGCTGCTCGCCCTTGCGGTGTTCGGGCTCAGCATAGGCCAAGCTGCGGCGCCGACGGCGATCCAGGAGATCGTCCCCAATGACATGCGCGGCCAAGCCATCGCGCTCTACCTTTTGCTTGGCGGACTACTCGGCATCGGCTTCGGACCGACCTCGGTCGCCCTGGTCACCGATTACGTCTTCAAGGACGACCAAGCGCTCCAATATGCGCTTGTTTTGGTGGCGGTTTTCGCGGCGACGCTGGGCTTGGCCCTGACCCTCACCGGGCTCAAGCCCTACGCGCGCACGGCGCAGGCCATGGCGGTCGCCGCCTGAGCGCGGCCCCCGCGGAGCGCGCCCCTGAGGAGCGCTTGCCAGAGATGAGACACTTCCTGTAAAAGTGTCTCATCGCCATTCGCCGAAACGGCGGCGGCGGAAGGGCCAGCGCCTTTTGAGGGAGCCACGGCATGGCAATTCGCGAAGACGCATGGTGGCCGTTGGCACTCGCCGAGGACGTGACCTCGGACAAGCCGCTCGGCGTCGTCTGCGCCGACATGCCCATCGCGCTCTTCCGCAACGCCGAGGGAATCGTGTGCGCTGTCGAGGATCGCTGCCCGCACCGCCGCGCGCCGCTGTCGCTGGGCAAGATCATCGCCGGCAATATCCGTTGCCCGTATCACGGCTGGACATTCGACGGCGCGAGCGGCGCCTGCACCGCAATTCCAAATTTGCGCGCCGATGAGCGCGTTCCGCCGCGTTATCGCGTGGAGACTTCCCCCGTCGTCGAGACAAACGGCTTCGTCTCCGTCTGGATCGGCGCGAATACGCCGCCGGCGCATTTGCCGATCGCGCACTACGATCCGCGCGGCGCGGACATCGCCGGCAGCGGTAGCGTAAGCCTCGGCTTTGAGGATTATCGCGCGGTCATGGTCGATGGACCGGAACGGCTCTTGGCCTTCGAAGGCGTCGGCATCACCGATTTCTTTCTCGGCAACCCGAAGGTTCGCGATGGTGCGCTCGTCGTGGATCGCGGCGCGGCATGGACACCTCCCGGCAAACGCCCACCGGCGTTCGTGCCGGACTATGATCTCATCGTACGCACGGAAACCAATCTCTCCGGCGGTGTTGCACGCGTGCGTTTGCTCGACACTATCGAAACCCCGCTGGCCGACATCACCATCAGCGCGTCGCCATGCACGCGCGGAATCACCAACCTCTGCTGGCGCGGCTATCTGCACCCCGCCATCGCCGAGTGCGCGCCGCTGCGGTGGAGCG
>JAKFYF010000004.1 GCA_021731005.1 Hyphomonadaceae bacterium | reverse complement strand
TCCTTGCGGTCAACTTAGCCGGAGCGTGGCGCAAACACCAGGGTGGAGAAGGACGCACTAGGTGGGGAGCTGCGTTCGGTTCGACTCTGCTTTTGCCTAATCCAGCACCAATTCCTGCGTCAGGCCGCCGCGCACGAGTTGGATGCCGCTCAGCATGCGGTCGAACTCTTGGAGAATCTCGCCGGCCTCTTCGGCCTCGAGCCGGAGCGCGGCGGAGGCGGGAAAGCGAAAGCCCCAGAATGTGTGGATGTGCTTGACCGCTCCGAGCGCTTCGCCCAGCGGGATGAATTGCGTGGGCGCGGCGATGAGAAAGCTGCGAAACGGCACGGCGTCGCCGCGCGCGAGCGCGCTGAACGCATGGTCATAGGCCAGGATCGCCTCCCCGCCCCGGCCCAGCACCAGATGCATGCGCGTCAACACCGTCTGGCGCAGCCGCTCGATATCGCGGCGCGCGCGGGGATCGTCGCTGACGATGGCGCAGCCGGTGAATTTGGCGGAAAAATCGGCGTGGCGCGCGTCGAATTCGCTCAGCATCCATTTATAGTAGAGAAAGCCTTTCCAGGCGAACGCGCCCTCGGCGAATTCTCCCGGCGACAGGCGCAGCGTCTCGCGCAGCGGCGCCAGCAGCTGCGCGTTCTCATCGGTCATCAGTTTTTCGGCGAGCCGCTGGGCAAGTTTCTCGGCCCGCCTGCCCGCGGCGCCGAACGCTTGACCCACCAGCGGCTCGATTTCGCGCTGCACGAACGCATGCATGCGGGCGATATCGGCGTCTGAAATTTCGAAGAAGCAGCGCGCGGCTTCGTGGCCCCCCCGCTTCAGGTGCTCGCGCAACAGGAACGGATCGAACGAGGGGATCTCGTGCAGCTGTTGGACCAATTCCAGATCGGCCTCGAAATCCTCTTCGCTGGCAGTGGCGCCGAGCGCTCGGCGAAACAGCTCGGCAAAGCGGGCCTCGCCCACCATGACGCTGGTGCCGCCGAGTTCGAGTTCGGTAGGCGAAAAGGGAAACACGATCTTGGTGGTGTGCGGTTCGGGGCGAGCGAACAGGTTACGCTCATGGGCGCGGATGGCGTGCTTGAGGATCAGCGCTCGGTTCAGCTTCTGGTTGCGAAACAGCGGCTTGGAGCGGAATTCCTCTCCCTCCCCGTGGCGCTCGAATACCAAGGCGAGGTTAAGCACCCGAGCGGTGGAACCCGAGGCGCGGATCAGCGAAAGGTCCTGCCCACGGTCGGGGGAGGTTTTTTTGGCGGCCATAGGGGCCGAGTTTAGCGGAGGGGGGCGAGCGATCGGTTAACGGGGTACTTCAGCGCATCAAACATCCGTCTGACGCCGCATCGGGCCCGACCAGGTGAAGATCGTGAGCGAGATCACCAGCCAGCCAAGCAAAGCGTAAAGCGCCTTGAGCAGGGACCACCCCCATTCCCCGGAGCGCACCGTGCATACGCTTTCCTCGCGCAGGTCGATCAGCGGGATGAAGACGTCGACCGCATAGGTCAAGGGATTGATCGCGCCCCCGCATGGGATGTCGGTTCTTGGGGGGCGAGACGGTTCCGCAACCGAAATTCCGACATCGTAGCCGTCAGCTTCGGTGGCCACCAAGGTGCTGGAAAGTACAAGCGCGGATTTGTCGTTCGCCGCGTACACGCCGCCCCAGCCGATCGCAAGGCAGGCGGCGCACACCGCAGCGGCGCGCAGAGGTGAAAGCCCCCACTGAAATCCACCGCCCCAAAAACCTTTAAAGGCCAGCCACAGCAGGACGCCCGGAACCAAGAGCGGGATCGACCACAAATCTCGCACTGTGAACCAGCGACGCCACCACCCATCAAACTCCCGTTTTGCCTTGTCCTCAAGGATAATATTCGACTCAGGAATGTATCCGTGACGACGGTAAGCCTGAGCAAAAGCCGACCATGGCTGAGGAGACCACTCCTCGAAGCCTTTTGCGCCCGCGTCTCGACTTTGCCGAAGCCATGCCACGCGCGAACCCGCACGCCGCTGGCGCGTCTTCTTTGGGGACTTGCGCCTTTCCGGCGCCCGGCGCTTATTGGCTTGTTCAAATCCCGAACGCAGCGGGTTTTGCGCCATGTCCAGCCTCGCGGAGCCTCCTTCCGATTTGGGTTCGCTCGCGGAATCCGTTGAACCGTCGTAATTCCTGAAGCGCGCAAACGACAAGCCATCGAGTTCAAACTGGAAAAGCCAATCTTCACCTTGGCGCCATGCGTCGCCGTCCTCATCGTCCAGCGCCGCGCAACTCAGACCGCTGAGATCGATCCATTGAGTTGGCGGCGGCTCGCTATTGGCGCGCGCAACCCGAAAGCCTGCCAACCTCATGGACTCTGAAAAGGCGCGCGCAAAGCGATCGTAGTTCTTCTTTGCCAACGCCTCCCACTCGCCGGCGAAGGGCGCCGGCAACTCGGTGCCGCGCTCAGCCGAGTCGCGGAGCGTACGCCAAGGTGCTGAATATTTCGTAGGGTTGGCGACCTCGCGCAGCGGCGTGTCATCGGCCATTTCGATCTCGCCGCCCTGCGTAACGATGAATTTCGCACGGAACACCGCGTCGCCATAATGCACGTCCGCTTCGACCAGACGCGCGCCATCGCTACGATTCTCCAACACCCTTGGGGATATTGTGGCGGCGTCGGCGGCGCTGCCGCCGGGCTCTATGATTGTGAAGGCGCCATGATCGCCCCAAACAGCGGCGCAGAACAGCTTTAGATAGTCGATCACTTGTCTTTCGGACCCGATATCCAGGAACTCTCGCTCGCCTTTCCGTCTCAACAAGGATTTCGGTTCGTTGAATTCGTGTATAGAAGCCGACTGTCCTTGCAACAACACGATGCGCTTGGCGCCATCCCACAGAGCCAACGAAGCTAGCGCCCGACTCGGCCCATGCTGGTCGGCAATAACCTCGACCGCAGTCCAGCCGGGATAGCAGGACAGCCCGATCGAACGAGCTGCGACGAGGGCCGTCCGGAGCTTGGACCTAATTGGTTCGCTCTTGTGCGGGCCGATCTTGAGTGCGCCTTTCAGCGTCGCGTCTTCCAGACCAAGCGCCGGCGCCAATGTGCCATCGGCTAGTGAATAGACATCATCCGCCATGAACGTCAGATGATTCAATCTAAGCGCGCCATCGACGACGGCCTGCTTTAGATTTAGCGGTCCCACGAGAGTGCCTTCAATCTCGAGGTCGGCGCCTACTTCGACATTTTCCGCGAATACTCCGGTCCTGACTCCGTCATTAACCGCCTGCAGCGACAAGGGCGCATCCTCAAAATCTCGGTTGACGCCGCCAAACCTAAGCGTGCTGCGCAAGCGCGCGCGGCTGATAGCTACCCAGTCGGCGATATTGCCGCCTATATAGGCAGGCCCGTTTACTTCAATGTCGTCGGCGTAGAGCGACATGCCGGGTTGTCCCGGTTCCGGCTCACCCCCAATAAAGTTGAAGCTACCGCCAACCTTGGCCCCCCGAACATCGAAATAACCAAGTCCGCCGACGCGGTCGCAGTTCAAATCATGCTTGAATTCGGCATTCTGGGCATCGACCGCCCAGGGATGCTCGTAGGGCTTGGCCGTAAAGGTTCCACGGTCGAGTGTGACCGTACCACCGAATTTCGCTTCGGAAAAGTCCGCGCACATCGAGTACTTCTTTTTCCCTCTAACGCAGATCTCCCCATGCATTGAAATCCTCGCGGCCCAGAAGCGACCGCGCACCTCGACGCCGCGCGCGTCAATTGCTCGCGCGCCGTTGGCGGCGCGCACCTTGGCGTCTCGCATCCAAACATCGCTCTCAAGGCGCGCGCCGCGCAACTTGACGCCCCCATTGGCGACCAGGCCGGGATCGGCTACGAGGTCGCCGCCGAGGCGTACGCCGGTTAAGTCGAGCGCGCAAAATTTTGCTTTTGACTCATCACGCTGGTCGTGGTCCTCCATCTGCGCCGCCGCCAACTCCGCTTTCGCAAGTCGCAGTTCACCGCCGATGCGCGCGCCGCTTAGGTTCACTGAACATTGCGGAATTTTCTCGCGCTTGGGCTTGGCGTCACCCTCGCCCTTGAGTTCCATCTCTGCGCCGCTAAAATTGCTCTTCTCAGTCTCTGACGAAGCGACTTCCTCGAGGTTTATGGCGCTCTCGACCCGGCAATCGTCGCCCTCCAGCCGCACGAACCGCGAGCCCCTAAACGAAAGCCGCGCGAAGCGCGCGCCGTTGAGCAAGATCGGTGCAGAAAACCAGCACCGCTCAAGCACGAGCGGCGGCAGGCCAACCATGCCGTCGGGCACCGCGTCGGCGAGATTCAGCTGACCTTCGATGGTGTAGTAGTTGAGCTGCAGCCCCCACGATTCCAACCTAAGCGGTGCCCCCTTTTCGTCCGTCACACGGCCCAAAAGGAGATCGACAACATCGTTGGCC
>JAKFYF010000050.1 GCA_021731005.1 Hyphomonadaceae bacterium | reverse complement strand
CGCGGCCGGCCGCGCGCCCGCGCGGCCCGGAAAAATAATCCTTTACCCACCCCTTCGCGTCCGCCGCGATCTCGGCGATCGAACCAAGGGCTGCGACCTTGCCGCCATACAGCACCGCGACGCGGTCGCAGATCGCGTGCAGCGTGTCCAAATCGTGTGTCACCAGGAACACCGTGAGCCCAAGCGCATGCGCGAGGTTTTGGGTCATGCGGTCGAAATTCTCCGCGGCGATCGGATCGAGCCCGGCGGTCGGCTCGTCGAGGAACAACAGCTCCGGATCGAGCGCAAGCGCCCGCGCGACGGCGGCGCGCTTGCGCATGCCGCCGGAGATTTGCGCCGGCTTCTTGTGATGGGCGTCGGGGCCGAGACCCGCCAGCGCGAGCTTGAGGCTGGCGATCTCGGCGCGCAATCGCGGGGAAACGTCAGTATGTTCGCGCAGCGGCGCTTCCACATTCTCGAGCACGGTGAGATTCGAGAACAGCGCCCCGTCCTGGAACATCACGCCCATGCGCGGCTCGATGCCCTGGGCCTCATGATAGGGAAAGGAAATCTCTCCCGCGCTCGGCGCCTGCAGGCCGACAATCTCGCGCAGCAACACGGATTTGCCGCAGCCGGAGGGACCTACCACACCAAGAATCTCGCCGCGGCGCACATCAAGGTCGAGATCCTTGTGCACGACCTGCTCGCCGAAACTGGTTGCGAGCCCGCGAACGCGTATGGCGATGTCGGCGCTCACCAATCCATCTCCAGGAACCAGAGCGCGAAAATCGCGTCGAGCAGAATAATCATGAAGATCGATTGCACCACCGAGGTGGTCACCCGCTTGCCAAGCGAAGCGACATCGCCGCCGACCGAAAGCCCCTGCTTGCAGGCGATCACGGCGAGCGTCAGCGCGAATACCGGCGCCTTGACCATGCCGACCCAGAAGTGCTGCTCGGGCACCGCGTCGGAGATGCGGGTGAAATACATGGCGGGGCTCACCCCGAGCTGACCCCAAACCACGAGCAAACCGCCGAACAGCCCCGCCATCATCGCGGCAAATGTCAAGATTGGCGTCATCACCACCATGGCCATGACCCGCGGCGCGACCAGCGCCTCCATCGGTTTGATGCCGATCACCTGCATGGCGTCGATTTCCTGGCGCATCTTCATGGCCCCGATCTCGGCGGTGAAGGCGCTATTGGTGCGCCCCGCCAGCAGCACCGCGGTGATCACAACCGCGAATTCGCGCAGCATGGAGAAGGCAACGAGCTCGATGGTGAACACCGAAGCGCCGAAGTCGCCCAAAATGCGCGCACCGAGATAGGCCACCACCAGGCCGATGAAGAACGACAGCATCATCACGATCGGCAGCGCGTTGAAGCCGGCGATCTCCATGACGTGCACGACCGAAACCCAGCGGATGCGGCTCGGGCGCAGCGCCAGCCCGGCAAGCACGCTCAAGGTTTCGCCCAGGAAGGAGACGGTCTCCAGCGTCTCCTGGACGACGCCGTCAACCGCGCGTCCGACCTGCTCGAAGAAGCCGGAAAGCCCGCGCGGCCCAGCCGGTTCCGGGGCGGGCCCGGCGCCGGCTTTGCGCGCCGCCTCCAGCAAGCGCGCGGCGTTAACGTGTTCGCCCCGCACCGGGATCGCCGCCCCGCCAACAAAGGCGCGCATGGTGCGCTCGATCAAATAGGCGCCGGCGACATCGAGCCGGCCGAGATCGGCGACATCGACAACAGCGTTAACCGATAGATTCCCGGCGACCGCCCGCAGATCGGCTTCGAGTTCGGCGATTGTGTCGATGGTCCAGTCGCCACGCAGCGCCAGCACCGGCGCGCGGTCTCGCTCAACCAGATCGAAAGCGGCCGCGCGGGCCATTGGAACATCCCCTGGGGCTATTCTGCCCCTCGCGCCCCAGGCCTAACAGAAAAGTCCCAACAATGAACTCATTGGCGCGCGCCGGGCGTGTTTGGACTTGGAAACAAAGCGTTAAACGGGCGCGGCCTTTCGCCTTTCGCCCCCCAGGAGAGCCAGCGCCAGCGCCCCCCCGGCCCCGGTAACAAGCGCCATCGCCCAATAGCCGCCCGCGCCGTATTGATCATAAAGCATACCGGACAGCAAAGTAGCCCCGCCCATCAGCAGCCCCGCCGACAGCGCCGAGTACAAGGTCTGCGCCATGATCGCGGCCTGTTCGGGGGTCTCGCGGTAAAGCAGGCGCATGGCGCCCACGTGCGCGGCGGCGAAGGAAAGCGCGTGCAAGGCTTGCAGCGGCCACAGCACGGCGCCGGTCGGAGCAAAGCCCATGGCGACCCAGCGCAGCGCGCCCCCGGCGGCGCCAGCCAGGATCATCGCCTCGGGCGCGACGCGACGCTCGATGCGCGCGAGGTTCCACAGAAACGCCACCTCGACCGCGACCCCAAACCCCCAAAGCATGCCCACGACATCGGCGGCAATGCCCTGGCCGCGCCAGACCAGCGTCGAGAAGCCGTAATAGAAGGCGTGGCCGCTTTGAATGAGGCCGCAGGCAATTATCAATGTCAGATAGCGGCGATTGCGCAGCAATGCGCCGACCGCCTGGAAACGCGGCGCGCGAGTCTTGACCTGCGCGGGATCGGGCGCAAGCGCGAGCCACGCCGACGCGGCGGTCAAAGTGGTTGCGGTCAGGACCCACACAACAACAGCGCCAAGGCCGAAGCGCGCGATCGCAATGCCGCCAGCGGTGGTCGCGAAGATGAAGGCGAGCGAACCGATCCCGCGCGCAACGCCGTATGGGATCGCGCCTTTGGCTGTGGCGCGCAAGGTCGCGGCCTCCACCAGCGGCGTAATCGCCTGGGTCAGCGACAGCGCCACAAACCCCAGCGCCAGCAGCGGCCAAAAGCCGTCCACGGAGAAGAAGGCGACGTAAGCGAGAGCGGCCGCGAGCGTAAGCGTCCGGATCGGCATGCGCCGGTCGCCTGCCCCATCGGCCCAGTAAGCAATTGCGGGTCCGATCAAAATGCGCGCGAGCTGCGACAAGGACAGCACCGCGCCTATTTCCGCGCCACCCAGGCCGCGCTCGAACTCCAGCCAGCGCGGCAGAAACACCATGATGACGCCGTTCGACGCGAACAGGCACGACATCACCAAGGTGACGCGGGCGGCGGGCGAGGAGATACTAACGTCCTTAAACACCGAACCGACCCTAAACTCCGTCATTCCGGACGCGCGGAGCGCGATCCGGAACCCAGGGGCAACAGCCGCGTTCTACGATCCCCTGGGCTCCGGGTTCGGCTTCGCCGCCCCGGAATGACGGGCTCAAATTTCCAGGAAGCGTTGAACTTCCATGAGTCATGGGGTCAGCACTTGGTACCCTTGGCATTAGAGGCGGTGCGATCACGGCAAACGCGTAGCACGAGTGAACGCAGGCGCCACGGGAGACTTGCCCAGCGTCGCCCCCGCCCCTACCCAGGCGGCATGAACGCCCACGCCCTGCAGCCGCGCCGCGACCTCTATCCCGCGCTCGAGCCGTATGCGGCCGAGATGCTCAAGGTTTCGGCCCTGCACACGCTCTATGTTGAACGCTGCGGCAACCCGAAAGGGCGCCCCGCGCTGGCGCTGCATGGCGGCCCAGGCGGGGGCCTTTCCCCGGACATGCGCCGCTTCTTCGATCCCAGCCGCTATCAGGTCACACTGCTCGACCAGCGCGGCTGCGGCCGCTCGACGCCCCACGCCGAGATCGAGGAAAACACCACCTGGGACCTGATCGCCGACATTGAAAAACTGCGCGAGCGCTACGGCGTGGACAAATGGCTGGTGTTCGGCGGCTCCTGGGGATCGACGTTGGCGCTCGCCTACGCGGCCACCCATCCCGAGCGCGTGGCGGGTCTGGTGCTGCGCGGCATTTTCCTGCTGGCCAAGCAGGAGATCGACTGGTTCTACCAAGCCGGCGCCAGCAACATCTATCCCGACGCGTTCGAGCGTTATTGCGCCGCAATCCCGCCCGAAGAACGCGGCGATCTTGTACAGGCCTTCCGCAAGCGGCTTATCTCGCCTGACCGCAATGTGCGCTTGCATGCGGCGCGCGCCTGGGCGCGCTGGGAGGGGGAAACCATTTCCATCGCCGGGCCTTCGGCCTTGCCGGCGCGTTTCAACGAAGACAATTTCGTCGAGGCCTTCGCGCGCATCGAGAACCACTATTTCGTGCATGGCGGCTTCTTCGAGCGCGACGGCTGGTTGTTGGACCAAGCCCCGCGCCTGCGCCACATCCCTTGCCGCATCGTCCACGGCCGCTACGACATGTGCACGCCGATGTCATCGGCGTGGGCGCTGAAGCAGCGTTGGCCGGATGCGCAGCTTGAGATCATCCACGACGCCGGACACTCTAGCCTCGAACCCGGCATCGTCGACGCGCTGGTGCGCGCGACCGATGCGATGATGCATGTTGGGCGGTGGGAGT
>JAKFYF010000333.1 GCA_021731005.1 Hyphomonadaceae bacterium | reverse complement strand
GAGGACATGTTTTGGGAGGATGGAGAATGCGCTTCGGATGGTTCGTAGCGGCGCTGGTGCTCGTTGGCTGCGCCAAGCCCGATCCGCTGGCAAGCGCGCGCGCCGCGTGCGGCAATCCTGGGATCGAAACCGAGGCCAAGATCGAGGCGTGCTCGGCGCTTATCGAGTCGGATACGCTGGATGATGCCAACCTCTCGGTCGCCCTTGCCAATCGCGCCTCGGCCTATGACGAAGGCGGCGATGTCACCAGGGCGCTGCGTGATTTCGACGCTGCTCTCGATGCCGATGGCGAGAACATGCGCGCGGTGCGCGGGCGCGCCGCTATTCTAATCAATTCCGGCCAACTCGACGCCGCCGAGGCGCTGGTCGATCGTCTCGTCGCCAGCGGCGAACTGAACGACGTAGCGCATTATCTGAAGGGAGAAATCGCGGCGCAGCGCAGCGACGCGAC
The DNA here is from genome assembly GCA_021731005.1 of Hyphomonadaceae bacterium. GTDB lineage: Bacteria > Pseudomonadota > Alphaproteobacteria > Caulobacterales > Aquidulcibacteraceae > Vitreimonas. The sequence goes on along the minus strand of JAKFYF010000333.1, from coordinate 3,972 downwards.
AACCGCCATCGTCGCCTTCGACGCAGCCATCGCGGCGAACCCACGTTTTGAGCAGGCGCTTGCCAGCCGCGGGAGGGCAAAGCAGATGCAGGGCGATCACGCCGGCGCGCTCGCCGATTACGACGCGGCGCTGGCGATTAATCCACAGCTTTCGCCGGCCCTAGCCGGGCGCTGCTGGGCGCGCGTGCTGCTAAGGGATGCCGACGCCAACCAAGCGCGCGCCGATGCTGACGCCGCGGTCGAGATTGATCCACGCGACAAGCGCGCTCAACTCTGCCGCGGCCTGTTGCACTTGCGCGCCCGCGAATGGGAGGCCGCGCGCGAAAGCTATGACGCGGTGCTGACGCTTGAGCCGGGCAATCCAACCGCGCTGTTTGGACGCGGCATCGCGCGCCGGCGCGGGGGCGACAACGAGGGAACCGAAGACATGAACCTGGCGCGCGACTTCGACCGCAGCGTAACCCGCGAGTTCGGCGAACTCGGGGTGGAGACGTATTAGCCTCAGATCTTCGATTTTTCCGGCGTCTGCGTATCCATCACCCGCCACAAGTGCCACGCCGCCGCGCTGCGCCAGGGGGCCCAGCGTTCGCCATAGGCGCCGAGTTCCTTTGGCGTGAAGGCGCGCTTGTACAGTTTTTCCGCCCCCTTGCGCACGCCGAGATCGTCAATCGGCAGAACGTCCGGCCGGCCGAGCGTGAAGATGAGATACATCTCCACGGTCCAGCGCCCCACGCCGCGCGCGGCGGTAAGGCGCTCGATGATCTCTTCGTCGGGCAAGCGCACGAGCGCGCGCGCCTGCGGTATAATTCCTTCGATGCGCTTTTGCGCCACGTCCTTCAGCGCCGCTGTTTTTTGCCGCGAAAGGCCCGCGCCGCGCAGCGCTTCGTCCTTGGTGCGCAGCAAGTCTTCCGGGTCGGGATGGTCCTTGTCGGGAAACAGCGCCAGTACGCGGCCATGGATGGTGGCGGCGGCCTTGCCCGAGAGCTGCTGGTACACCACCGAACGCACCAGCGCGCGATAGGGGTCCTTGGACTTCTCGAACTTAGTCGGAAAGGCCTCGTGTCCGGGTACGACCCGCGCAAAGCGCCTGCACACCGCGCTCAGATGTTTCTCGGCTTCTCCCACGCTCACACCCCAAATAGCGGCCGCAATGTACGCCAAGCCGGTTCGAGCGCAAATGCCAGTGCGACGAGCAGCCCAATACTCGCGTTGCGCTTGAAGGCGGCAAGGGCAGTCTCCGGGCGTGTTTCATCGACGCTCCCCACTACAAACCACGCCAACGCTGTGCCGATCAGAGCGAGCGCTGCGCTTGCGAACAGCCCAGCGTTAGCGATGACAGCGGCGCCGGTCCAAAGTGCAAGCGCCGCTAGGTAGAAGCCGCCAGTCCACAGCCGCCACTTGTCTGCGAACAGCCGCGCGGTGGAGCGCACGCCGACGAGGGCGTCGTCCTCGCGGTCCTGCAGCGCGTAGATGGTGTCGTAGCCGACGGTCCAGGCGACGCAGCCCAAATACGCGACCATGGCGCCCGCGGGAATATCGCCGGTCGCGCTCGCGGCCGCGCCACCCACGAGCGCGCCCCAGGAAAACACCATCCCGAGCCAAGCCTGTGGCCACCAGGTGATGCGCTTCATCAGCGGATAAAGCGCCACCAGCGGCAGCGAAGCGAGCGCAACGATCTGCGCGCTGCGGGGTAGCGTGAGCAGGACGGCAAGCCCGATCAGACACTGCGCGGCGAGCCAGAGCCAGGCGCCGAGCAGCGAGACGGCGCCGGAAGGCAGCGGACGCAGACGCGTGCGCTCGACCTTGGCGTCGATGTCGCGGTCGAGAATGTCGTTATAGGTGCACCCGGCGCCGCGCATGGCGATAGCGCCGACGGCGAACAGCAGCGCTAGCCGTGGATCGTTCCAGGTGAAACTCGCGCTCGTTCGCGCGATCGCGATCCCCATCCAGCATGGCAATAGCAGGAGTTGCCAGCCGATAGGTCGGTCGAGCCGCGACAGCTGCGCATACGGCTTCCAAGCGCGCGGGAGCGCGTCGGTCCAATGTTGCCTCAGCGCATCGGCGGGCTTCACTTTCTTGGACCGCCGGCGTCCTCGCCGGCGGTGTCCCGGAAGCGAGCGGAGGACCAGGGCCATTCCACTGCGTTTGCCGCGAGCTTTGCCTGGACAGGGTTGTCTTCCACATAGGCAATGCTTGTCGCCAAATGGCCATCGCCGCGCATGAACCGGTCGAAATACTCGCGCCGCCACAGACGTCCTCGTCGACTAAGGTGGTTGTTTATGGAATGAGCGGACGCGGACTTCCAAGCCTGCACGATAGCATCGAGGCGGCCCCCCTCCATCTGCTGGACGATTACGTGAACATGATTTGGCATGATGCACCACGCGATTAGGCGGTATCGCTCGCCGTCGGCGTGGAGCAATGCACGCTCGACGACTGCCGCGCAATCGCCAGAGCGCAACACGCAACTGCCATGCAAGCCGTCAAGGATGCGGTCCCCATGCAGGGCGGAAGTCGGTTTTGCGCCGCGCGGAAGCGCGTCTGTCAATCCAAAAACTATATGCTGGGTCAGACCCGCTGCATCGCAGTGTGGGATGTAGCCGCGTGAGCGCCAGCCGCGATGGGCCGCCTCGCGGTCCATCGAACCCGCCGGCGAGGACGCCGGCGGTCCAAGCCAGCCATCGCTCACGCCGCCTCCTTGTCCGCATAGCCCTGCACGCGCGCGCTCATCTCGGTGATGAAGCGCTTGCGTGCGGCGCGATAGCGCATGCGCTCGGTGATGCGGTCCCAGGCGCGGGAGAGCCAGACATAGGCCGGAAACAACAGCAAAGCGGCAGAGGCTGTTAGAAAGCCCGCGGTGACGACGTCCTTATGATAGAAGTAGCGGCTGGCCAGCCAGACGATGAGGCCGGTCAGCAGCGAAAGACCCGCCGCCTTCCACAACGGCCCGAAGAACGGCTTGCGGCCGAGATAGACGCGAAGGCCGCCTTCGAACGTGTCGTGCTGGCCGGCGGTGAGGTTGAACAGCATGAGATTGATCGGCGCCGGCTCGCGCTTCATCTGCGCGCGCACGATCGCCACGCGCTGGGTTTCGCGCACGCCAAGTTCTGTTTCTTCGAAATCGTAGACCTGCTCGCGGCCGTCGAGGTCCTTCACGAACAGCCGCATGCGATTGGTGATATGGCCGGGCTCGGCGACGGGTCGGCGGCCCGCGGGCGTGTCGATCACGACCGTCTCGGAGGTTAGCTGCACGTCGAGCACGTCGCCCGCACTGATCAGGAGCTTTGCTTCAGCCATCAGAATCCCCGCATCCCCCGAGTGAGCGCCAAGCGGCTGTCCCCCGTCAAGCGCATTTGCCCCTGGCGGCGTGTTGGTCCATTTTGGCGTGATGCCGGCGCCACGCATCCTGATGACACAAGCCCTCGGCGCCGGCATTTCGCTTGTGCTGGGCCAGGAGGAAGCCCGCCATCTCGGCGCAGTGTTGCGTCTGAGTGTTGGCGACCGGGTGCGCCTGTTCAACGCAGAGGACGGCGAATGGCGCGCGCGCATCGCCGCGGCCGGCAAGCGCGGCGTCACTGTCGCGGTCGAGGAATTTCTGCGCGCGCCGCAGCCGGTTCCCGACCTCGAATTGATGTTTGCGCCAGTGAAGCGCCACGCCACTGATCTCATCGTCGAGAAGGCGACCGAACTCGGCGTGGCGCGCATCCGCCCCGTCATCACTCAGCGCACCATCGCCGAGACTGTGCGGCTTGATCGCCTGCGTTCGATCGCGCGCGAAGCCGCCGAGCAGACCGAGCGTTTCGACGCGCCAGAAATTTTCGAGCCCGTTTCGCTGCCGCGCGCGCTCGACGGCTGGGAGACGTCGCGGCGGCTGATTTTCTGCGATGAAGAGGGCGAGGCGCCGCCAATGTTGGAGGCGGTGCGGAGCCATTCCTTCTCCCTTGCGGAGAAGGTAGCCGCGGAGCGGCCGGA
>JAKFYF010000234.1 GCA_021731005.1 Hyphomonadaceae bacterium | reverse complement strand
AAATGGTGTGGTACGTATGACAAAATCCGAACTGATCCAACGACTCACCAAACGCTACTCGCATCTGTATCAGCGCGATATTGAAGTGCTGGTGAACACGATGTTCGACGAAATCGCTGGCGCACTCGCTTCCGGCGTCACCACCTTTGCCCATGTCTGGCGCTTCACACGGCGCGACAACGCGGTGTTCGCATTCACCGATCACGACCGCCCGCTCGCATTTGACGCTTTGACCTGCGAACCCGCGGCCGGCCTGCGCGCCGGCGCCCTCGACAAGAGCCTCGGCCTCAATGTCGACAACGCCAGCGTTACTGGAATTCTCTCCTCGTCGGCGATCGCCGAGGACGATCTCGGGCGCGGGCTGTGGGACGGTGCGCGCGTAGATCTGTTCCGCGTCGATTGGAACGATCCAGCCCAGCGCGTGCACCTGTTCGCCGGCCGTATCGGAGAAGTGCAGCGCGGTGCGCAGGCTTTCGAAGCCGAACTGCGCGGCATCCAGGCCGCGCTAAACGTGCCGATCGGGCGGGTTTATTCGCGCTTTTGCGACGCCGACCTTGGCGATGCGCGCTGCGGCAAGGACATCGAGAACGCGAGCTTTCGCGGCAGCGGCGCCGTGGGCGCCGCGCTCACGAACACGAGTTTCAGCGCGACCGGCATTTCCGCATTCGCCAACGATTTTTTCACCCGCGGCCGGCTGGTGTGGAGCGCGGGCGGGGAAAGCGAAGTGTTGGCGCACCGCATCGAGGGTGCGAGCGTCGTGATCGAAACGCTGGATCCGCCAGGTCCAGCGCTTGCGCCCAGCGCGGCGTTCACGGTCTACGCCGGCTGCGACAAGCGTTTCTCCACCTGCAAAGCCAAGTTCGCCAACACAGAAAATTTCCGCGGTTTCCCCCACATGCCCGGTAACGACGCGGTGCAGGCGCGCCCTGACGCCAATCAATTCTTGGACGGAAGTTCGCGCTTCTCATGATTTCCCGACACGCTATCCTTGTCGAAGCGCGCGAGTGGATTGGCACGCCCTACCAACATCAGGCCAGCGTCAAAGGCGCGGGCTGCGATTGCCTGGGCCTCGTTCGCGGCGTGTGGCGCGCGCTCTATGGCGGCGAACCGGCGGCTGCCCCCGCCTACACGCCCGATTGGGCCGAGCGCGCGGGCGAAGAGACGCTGCTCGCCGCGGCGCAGCGCCACCTGCTGCAATTGCCCATCGCTCAAGCCTCGCCCGGCGACGTGCTGTTGTTCCGTATCGATGCGCAATCGCCGGCCAAGCATGCAGCGATCCTCGATGAAGAGGGCCGCCTGATCCACGCCTACTGGGGCCGCGCGGTGGTGCGCTCGCGCTTTGCGCCGTGGTGGCGCGCACGCTGTGCGGCGGCATTCGCGTTTCCTGGAGTGGACCCGTGGCCGAGCTAGTTTTCTCCACCGTCGGCCGCGCCATCGGCTCACGCCTGCCGGCCGCTTTCCGCGCCATCGGCACGGCGCTGCTGCAAGCAGGCGGCGCTCAGCTTGGACGCAGCATCGATCAACGCCTGTTTGGACCGAAGCTGAACGGGGAGGGGCCGCGGCTTACCGATCTGCACATCCAGGGCTCGACCGAAGGCGCCTCGCTGCCCGTTGTATACGGCCGTGTGCGGCTTGCGGGGCAAGTGATCTGGGCGGCGCGCTTCAAGGAGCACGCCAATGTCGAGCAGACCGGCGGCGGCAAGGGCGGCCCACGCGGCACCGTGCGCACCTATTCGTATACGCTCTCGTTTGCGGTGGGTTTGTGCGAAGGCGAGATCGCGCGCATCGGACGCGTCTGGGCCAACGGTGAAGAACTCGACCTCTCCCAATTCACCTGGCGGCTGCACGCGGGCTCGGAAACTCAGACGCCTGACGCGCTGATCGAAGCTATCGAAGGCGCCGACAACGCGCCGGCGTATCGGGGTTTGGCTTATGTCGTGTTCGAGGACATGGCCCTCGAGCGCTTCGGTAATTCCATCCCGCAACTCTCCTTCGAACTTATGCGCCCAACGCCGAGCGTGGGCGTGCGTCTGGAAGATCGGGTCAAGAGCGTGTGTTTGATCCCGGCTTCGGGCGAGTTCGTTTACGCGAGACAGCCGATTTTCCGCAAGAGCGGACCGGGCCAGGAAGCGGCCGAGAACATGCACGCCGAACGCGCGCGCGCGAATCTGCTGGTCTCGCTCGATCAACTGAAAGCGGACTTTCCCAATTGCGCCACCGTGCTGCTGGTGACGGCTTGGTTCGGAACCGACCTTCGCTGCGGCAATTGTCAGATCAAGCCCGGCGTCGAGATCGCGGCGAAGGATACTTCGCCGTTGGTGTGGCGCGCGGGCGGCGTAACGCGTTCCGGCGCATTGTTGGTGAGCCAGGCGTTTGGCGCGCCGGCCTATGGCGGCACGCCGAGCGATGACAGCGTGCTCGAGGCGATCGCGGAGCTGAAGGCGCGCGGCTATAAGGTCGCGCTCTATCCCTTCCTGCTGATGGATGTGCCGGCCGGCAATACGCTGCCCGATCCGTATGGCGGGACCGCGCAGGCGGCGTATCCCTGGCGTGGGCGCATCACGCTCACCCCCGCGCCGGGACGGCCCGGCACGCCGGACAAGACGAGCGCGGCGACCGCGCAGGTAAGCGCGTTTTTCGGAACCGCGACGCCGGCGCATTTCGGCTCGAGCGGGGGCGTTCCCACTTATAGCGGCCCGGTGGAATGGTCGTACCGACGTTTCGTGCTGCACCACGCCAAGCTTGCCGCGCTTGCGGGCGGGGTCGACGCATTCGTCATCGGCTCGGAATTGCGCGGCGTGACCAATGCGCGCGACAGCGCCACGAATTTCCCAGCGGTGACGGCGCTGAAAACGCTCGCCGGCGATGTGCGCACGATGCTGGGCGCGGGAGCGAAGCTCAGCTACGCCGCCGATTGGAGCGAATATTCGGGCTATCAGCCGCAGGACGGCTCGAACGACGTGTTCTTCCATCTCGATCCGCTGTGGTCGGATGCGAACATCGACATGGTGGGAATCGACTGGTATCCGCCGCTCACCGATTGGCGCGCCGGCACAACCCACGCAGATGCAAGCCTCGGCGCCAGCATCCACGATCCCGCTTATCTCGAAGGCCGCATCGAAGCGGGCGAGAATTACGATTGGTTCTATGCCAGCGACGCCGCGCGCACGGCGCAGACGCGCACCAATATCACTGACGGCGCCTATAGCGAGCCATGGGTGTTTCGGGCCAAGGACGTGCGCAATTTCTGGTCGCGCGCGCATTACAATCGCCCTGGCGGCGTGCGCAGCGGAACGCCAACCGCGTGGGTGGCGCAATCAAAGCCGATCTGGCTTGTCGAGCTGGGGTGCCCGGCGGTCGACAAAGGCGCCAACGCGCCGAACCTGTTCATCGACGCCAAGAGCGCCGAAAGCGCGCTGCCGCCGTTCTCCTCGGGCGCGCGCGACGATCTGATTCAGCGCCGGATGCTTGAAGCCTATCTCGCACACTGGGCGGTCGGCGGCGCCTTCAATCCAAATTCCAGCGTCAACGGCAAGCCGATGATCGAGGAGATGGCGCTCTGGTGCTGGGATGCGCGCCCCCATCCCGCGTTCCCGGCGCGCGCGGACGTGTGGGCTGACGGCGCGTCCTGGCGGCTGGGACATTGGCTCAACGGCCGGGCGGGACTTTCCGATCTGGGCGAAGTGGCGCGCCATCTCTGCGCACGCGCCGGTGTCGACGAAGTGGACGCCTCCGCGCTTGGCGGCGCGGTGAGCGGGTTCATCGTCGATTCCCCGTCCAGTGCGCGCGAGGCGCTGACCCCGCTGATGGCCGCGTTCGATTTCGACGCCGCCGAACACGAAGGCGCCATCGTGTTCCGCCACCGCGCCGCGGAGAGCCCGACCAATCTCAGCGTGGACGAGTTCACCGCCGACGCGGCAGGGGAAGCATTCGCCAAGCGCGGCGATGCGGCGGAAATTCCAGTCGAAGCGCGGGTGCGCTTTCTCGATCCCGCGCGCGACTATCTGCTGGGCAATGTGAGCGCGCGCCGGCTCGACCGCGCCGAGGGCGGAGTTGTGGTCCTGGAGGCGCCGCTTTCGCTGGAGGCGGAGAACGCGGAAGCACTGGCGCAGCGCCTGCTGGCGGACCGGCGCGCCGAGAGCGAAACGCTCAGCGTCGGCTTGGGGCCAGAACGCCTTGCGCTTGAGCCTGGGGACCGCATCACGCTCGCCGGCGAAACGGATGTCTTCGAGATCGCGCGCATCGAGGAGGGTGAGGCGTCTCGGATGGAGTTGCGGCGGGCGCGCGCGAGCCTGCCCGCGATCCTGGGCTTGGCTGAGCCCGCCGCGCCGCCACCGCCTCTGATCGCGCCGACGCCCGCGGTCTCCGTGCTCGATCTGCCGCCGCTGCCAAGCGCGGAGGCCGAAGAGCGTCCATTGGTTGCGGTGTTCGCAAACCCCTGGCT
>JAKFYF010000237.1 GCA_021731005.1 Hyphomonadaceae bacterium | reverse complement strand
CCCGCCAACAACTGGTCGAGCAGCTCGGCGGAAATCGCCGGTTTCGGTTTCGCAATCGTCTTCATGTGAGTCTCCTTCAAAAGGTAAACTCACAGAAACCTACTTACACGAAATTTCGGACAGCCTCCAAGGCGGTCCAACGGAATAGAATTGTTCGACAATGATATTTTCGTACAACCGCATGTAAGCGTAAGCACCGTTAAGCGTTGGGCATTCGCACGCAAGACTTTGCCCATCGCACCTCACCGTGACCACAAAGCGCGGTTTCCCATCATTTACGAACTTGCTGATTGAGCTGTTGAACCATGTGCCAATCCGCCATTCTTCCGATCCTTCCCACCTGCCACTCTGAACATTGGCCTGGATTGCTCTGAACTCCTCGGCTGACGAGGGGTCAAAACGAGGATCCCACGAGGCTATCGCGGCGACCATGCCTTCCTGCAACGGCGTCAAGGTGTGACCTTGCTGCTTCCTCAACTCCCTGATGCGTTCGATCTCTTCATTAACCCATCTACAGTCTGATTTGGACATTGGTCACCTCGCTCGGCTCAACACGCACACGGTCGGTCAACGCACCCTTCGGAGAAAAAGCCGTCCCCTACCGATAAAACTCCACCCGCCGATCCCGGAAAAATCCCCACGCCGCGCGGTGTCGGTCCAGGAAGTCGAGATCGAACGTATGCACCAGCACGCCTTCGTCCTCGCGCTCGAAGCTCTGCACCAGATCGCCGCGATGATCGGCGATGAAGGAGGAGCCGTAGAACTTCTGCCCGCTCGCCTCCGTTCCGATACGATTGCTCGCCACGACCGGAATTACGTTCGACACCGCGTGCCCTTGCATGGCGCGCCGCCAGGGGTCGCGGGTGTCGAGCGTAGCATCGTGCGGCTCGGAGCCGATCGCGGTGGGATAGAACAGCACTTCCGCGCCCATCAAGGCCATCGCGCGCGCGGCTTCGGGGAACCACTGGTCCCAGCAGATGCCCACGCCGATGCGGCCGTGCGCGGTGTCCCAGACCTTGAAACCAGTATCGCCGGGGCGGAAGTAGTATTTCTCCTGGTAGCCCGGGCCATCGGGAATGTGGCTCTTGCGGTAAACGCCAAGCTGCTTGCCGTCCGCATCCAGGATGACGACCGAATTGTAATAGGCCGGCCCATCGCGCTCGAAGATCGAGACCGGTATCACCACCCCCAATTCCCTCGCCACCGGCGCAAGCGCGACAACGCCGGGATGGCTCACGGCTGGAAACGCGGACGCGAACCATTTCTCTTCTTGTGTTGTACAGAAATACCGACCTTGAAACAGCTCCGACGGCAGGATCGCCTGCGCGCCCCGCTTCGCCGCGTCGCGAATGAGCGACTCGGTCTTGGCGATGTTGGTTTGCATATCGTCGCCGTAGGCGGCTTGGATCGCGGCGACGGTGATGGTGCGGGTCATTGGCAAACCTGCGCGGGCTGCAAGAGGTGGGGTGAAACTCGATCTTGGGAGGTTGGAGCGCGCGCCTCCTGGCGCGCATCCTTCTTGCGCAAGTGCGACGGTGATATGCGGGGCAGGAGCCCCGCGCTCCAACCTGGAGAGGTCGACGCCTTGTGCTCGCTCATCACCCTGGCTCCTGTTGCGTGATGCAGTGGAACGAGCCGCCGCCAGTGAGGATAGCGTGCGAGGGAAGTCCCACGACTTTGCGTTTGGGGAACACGTCCGCCAACGCCTTCACAGCGTCATCGCCGGCGCCGGAATAGACCGGCACGACCACGACATTATTGCCGATGACAAAATTCATGTGACTGGCCGGGACCGCATCGCCATCTTCATCTTCCACCAGTCCCGGCGAGGGAATGCGGATCACTTCCAGCTTACGCCCGTTCGCATCGCGCATGGCCTGCAACGAGAGCGCGACCTCTTCCAGCACATCGTGGTTCGGGTCGCCGCGGTCGAACGGCGCCTGGCACACGACGCGCCCGGGCGCGACGAAGCGCGCGAGATTGTCGATGTGCCCATCGGTGTGATCGTTCGCCAGCCCTTCATCGAGCCAGAGTATCTTCTCGACGCCGAGCGCGCGTTTGAGATCGTGTTCCGCGCCCGCCTCGGTCCAGTGCGGATTGCGGTTGGGATTGAGCAGGCATTGCCGCGTCGTCAGCAACGTCCCTTCGCCGTCCATTTCAATGGCGCCGCCTTCAAGGATGAAATCGTGCCGCTTGTAGGCGGCGCCGGTTATGAGCGCGATCCGCGCGCCGACTTCCTCGTCATGGGGCAATTGATATTTTCCACCCCAACCGTTGAAGCGAAAGCCATGCGCGCCGCCGCCGCCGGTGAAAATCGGGCCGGTGTCGCGAAACCAGATGTCGCCGAACGCCCCGGCCAGCACCTCCGCGCTCTTGCCGAGCGCCAGTTTCGCGGAGGCCTCGGCTTCGCGCCCGTGCGCCAGCACGCGCATGCGGTCACCCTTGCCGCCATCGGCCAATGCATGGACCATCGCCGCTACCTCGGCGCGCGCGGGATCGAGCGTGGCGCCCCAGAGGTCCGCCGCCGACGGCCAGGCGGTCCAGATCGCCTTATGCGGCGCCCATTCGGGGGGAATTCCGGTCATCACAATTGCGCCTAAGCTTGTGGATGACGCCAGATAAGCGCTCCCGACCGCTTTGCAAGCCGGCCCGCTTGCTGGCGCTGGCCCGCCCGTTCCGCTAAGACCGCCCGGAGGGGACAATCCGAGACGCCGCTGATGACGAGAGCACGGGGGTTTGACGGCGCCACGCTCGCCTTCTTGGCGATGCTGATCGGCTTGACTTGGCTGCGCGTTCATATGCTGCGCCTGGACCTGATCGATCTCTATTTCGACGAAGCGCAATATTGGGCGTGGTCGCGCACGCTGGAGCTTGGCTATTTCACCAAGCCACCGTTGGTGGCGTGGGCGATCGCTGGCACAACCGCCCTGTTCGGCGACGCCGAATGGGCGGTGCGGCTGGCCGCACCCCTGGCGCACGCGCTCGCCGCGCTGGTCCTGTTCGGGCTCGGCCGGGCCATGTACGGCGCCTGGGCCGGCTTCTGGGCAGGAATCGGCTGGCTGCTGATTCCGGGCGTCTCGCTTTCGGCCAACGTCATTTCAACCGACGCGCTGATGCTGCCGCTATGGGCGGCGGCGCTGTTTGCGCTCTGGCGACTGACGCTGACGCGCGCTTGGGTCTGGGCGATAGCGCTTGGCGCAGCGGTCGGGCTTGGAACGCAAGCGAAATACGCCATGCTCTACTTTCCGCTATGCGCGGCGCTAGCGGCCTATTGGTCGGCGCCCACGCGGAGCGCGCTTGGCGGAGGACGAGCCATCGTCGCAATTCTGGTGGCGCTCGCAATCATCGCCCCCAACGTCTGGTGGAACGCCCAGAACGGATTTGTTACCGCACAGCACACCGCCTCCAACGCGCGCTTCGATCCCAGCGATCTCTTCAACCCCGACGAATTGCTTGAGTTTGCCGTCGGCCAGGCGGGGGTGTTGGGGCCGCTGATCTTCATCGCCCTGGTCGCCCTGCTCTGGAAGGCGGCCACCGATGGGAGGGCCTTGCGCGAGGAGGACAAGTTCCTGCTCGCCTTCATTTTGCCTCCGCTTGTCCTCGTCTCGGGTGTGGCGCTGGTGTCGCGCGCCAACGCCAATTGGGCGGCCGCGGCGTGTCCCGCAACCATTGTCTGGGTGGCCGGCAGGCTGGCCAGCAGCGTGAATGGCCGCCGCTACCTGGCCGGCGCGATCGCGGTCAACGCCGCGTTGTTCGCGGTCACGACTTGGCTGCTGCTTTACTCCCCCGAGGTGGCCAACCGCGCGCGCGGCATCCGCGAAGCGCGCGGTTGGGAGGAGACCTCCCATGAGATCGCGTTGCGCGCTGTCGCCAAGGCGGGAGAGCCGGCGTTTACCGCCGTGCTCGTCGACGACCGCACCACCTTCTTTGAACTCGGCTATTATTGGCGCCATGCTCGGCGAGTCGGAGCGCCGCTGCCCCCGGTGCGGATATGGCTCTTGCACCAGGAAGCGCGCGGCTCCGCCGAGATGACCGACCCAATGCGCGCAGAGGAAGGCGCGCGCGTATTGGTGATCCACCGATCGCAGAATTACCTCCCGGTCATCGCCGACGATTTCACCGTCTTCCGCACCGTTGAACATCTCACCATTCCCCTTGGCGGAGGCGTCAACCGCGATATCGAGATCTCGGTTGGCGAAGGGTTCGCACCGGTCCCGCGCGACGCCGCGTTCGAAGAGCGGCTGCAACGGCGGAGGTGAGCGCAACAAGACCGGCCACCGTGCTCCCCCGATAGGGCAGGGCAATCGCATTTGAAGACAAATCTAGGTGAAAGTGCCGACGGTCGCAGTTCAGCGCCCCTCCCCCCCTTGCGGGGGAGGTGGCGAGCGTATGCGAGCCGGAGGGGGGTAACGGCGGCGCTCTCACAGAAGACGCATGGGAGCGAACTCACC
>JAKFYF010000303.1 GCA_021731005.1 Hyphomonadaceae bacterium | reverse complement strand
CGGCCAACTCGCCGCCGGCGATACCACGTTGCGTAGCGGCGAATTCACCGACACCTACCGCTTCCAGGGCGAGGCCGGCCAACGCGTGCGCATCGACATGAGTTCGAGCGCGCTCGACAGCTATGTCATTCTGGTGGCGCCCTCGGGGGCGCAGGAGGACAATGACGATGCGCCGGGCGGCAACCGTGACGCCAGCCTGGAAACCGTACTGGCCGAAACGGGAGAGTACGCGATCATCGCTACTTCCTACCAACCTGGGGAATCCGGAGCGTACACGCTCGCCCTCAGCGCCGGGAACGCCGCGGTGGCGGCGACGCCAGCGCGCCCGGGCGGACGCGTGTTCGCGGTGATGGTGGGAATTTCGGATTATCAGGGGTTCGCCAACAACCTGCAATACACCGACGAAGACGCGGTTAAGATGGGCGAGGCGCTGCGGCGCGCGGGCGTGCTCGCCGACCAAAGCATCGTGCTCACCAATGCACAGGCAACGACTGCCGGCGTACGCGCGGCCTTCCAGCGTGTCGCCGCGCAGGCCGGACCAAACGACACGTTCCTGTTCTTCTATTCCGGCCACGGCACGCAGACAGCTTCGGTTGCGGGCGCCAACGAGCCCGACCAGCGAGATGAATCCATCGTCATGGTCGACGGCCTTATCTCCGACGACCAGATGGCGCAGATGTTCCGGCAGGTCCACGCCGGCACATCGATCATCGCCCTCGATTCCTGCTTCAGCGGCGGATTTGCGCGCGATGTCGTGGCCCAGCCCGGCGTCATGGGCTTGTTCAGCTCCGAAGAAGATCTGACCAGCGCGGTCGCCGACAAATTCCAGGCCGGGGGCTACCTCTCGCTGTTTCTGCGCAATGGATTGGCGGGGGAAGCCGATTCCAATCGCAACGGCGCGCTGACGGCGGGGGAACTTTCCGTCTATCTGCGCCAGCAATTCGCCAACAACGCGCAGGGTGTGGAATCCTCCACCATGGAAGGCCAACGCAATTATCAATTCCTGGTGGTCGATCGCGGCGGCGTTCGGGTGGACGATCTCATCCTCAACGTGCGGGGCTGACGCGTCGGCGCGCGCTCGGGAAACCACCCCGGCGGCGCCCGTTCGGCAATCACCTTCGTCCCCTGGCCGGCATTGCCGTAGTCACAAAGCGCTTTCGGCACGATATGAAAGCGGCCGGATGTGCAATCTCTATTCCATGACCAAGTCGCGCGACGCGGTGGTCGCGTTCACCCGCGCCATGCGCGATCGCACCGCCAACCAGCCGCCGCTGCCGGCGGTTTTTCCCGATCAGTTGGCGCCGGTGGCGCGCACCGGCGCGGACGGCGCGCGTGAAGTGCTCAACATGCGTTGGGGGTTTCCGCCGCCGCCTGCGGGGGGAAGGCCGGTCACCAACATCCGCAACCTCGCGTCCTCGTTTTGGCGCGCCTGGATGGCGCCGGCGCAACGCTGCATCGTGCCCGCCACCAGCTTCTGCGAATACTCCGACGCGCGCCCCAAGGTCGCGCACTGGTTCGCGCTTGGCGAGGACCGCCCGCTGTTTGCGTTCGCCGGCTTGTGGCGGCCGTGGCGCGGCGTGCGCGGCAAGGAGGAAGGCGAGCATCTGCTGTTCGCTTTCCTCACCACCGAGGCCAATGAACTCGTGGCCCCGATCCATGCCAAGGCAATGCCGGTGATGCTGACCGGGGCAGAGATCGATGCCTGGCTCGAGGCGCCTGAAGCAGAGGCGCGCGCGCTGGCGCACCCCATTGCGGCCGCCTCCATGCGCATCGTCGCACGCGGACCGAAGGAAGACATCGGGTGAATCGAGGGCTGGCGACCGTCGCTGGCTTTTACCGACCGCCCGAGACCTTGACCCACCCATCCACACCAGCTCCGTGGTTAAGCCGCCGCGTCTCCAAGATCACCGTCCGTTCGCGCGCCACTTTCATCAATGCGGCCTTTGACGCACAAGCGTGCGAACTCCGCCAATGGAACCGGCCGCGACACCAAATAGCCCTGCACACAATCGCACCCCAGATCGGCCAGGAGTGCGCGTGTCGCTTCGTCCTCCACGCCTTCCGAAACCACGCTCATGCCAAGGCCGTGGGCGAGATCGATCGTTGATTTCAGGATCAAGCGGTCGCGCGCGTTGATCCTGAGTTCGGAGATGAGTCCCTTGTCGAGCTTGAGTTCGTCGGCGTCGATTTGCCTCAGATAACTCAGAGAGGAAAGACCCGCGCCATAATCGTCGATTGAGATGCGCACGCCCGCCTCTCTAAATTTGGCGATGGCGGCGATGGCGGCGGCGGGGTCCTCGATAATGGCGGTTTCCGTGATCTCAAGACACAGCGAGGCCCGCGCCTGCTTGATCCGCTCGATCGCTTCCGCGCAGAACGCCCAATCGGCGAGCGCGCGCGCAGACACATTCACTGAAATGACATTCTCACCGCCGATGGCGCGCAGCCATGCCTGATCGTCGATCGCCTTAACCAGCACCCAACGCGTCAGCTCCACAATGGCCCCGGTTTTCTCCGCGGTCGGCACGAAGCGGTCCGGTGGAATGGCCCCATGCACCGGGTGGGTCCAGCGCAACAGCGCCTCGGCGCCGACGACGCGCCCACTTCGCGCATCGGCCTTGGCTTGATACACCAAGCTGAAATCGCCGCGCGCGATACCCTTGCCGATGTCTGACACCAGCGCAAGCTGCAGCCCAGGATCTACGACCTCCGCAGCGTTAAAAAGCACGGAACGCCGGTTTTGCGCGCGCGCGTGATCGAGTGCTCGCGTCGCCTTTTCGAGAAGACCCTCGGCGGAATCCCCTTCCTCGAAAACCGCCGCGCCGACTCTCATCCCCACTTCAATTGTCTGACCGTCAATGTCAGCGTGCGTATCGAAGCCGTCTCTCTTTTGTCGCCCAAGCGCGACAAGCAACGCCGCTTCATCTTCGACCAATGCAATCGCGCCAAGCGTCGACGGCGACAATTGATGAGCCAGCAAGCGGAACTCTTCCTGCAGCCGGTTGGCGAGGACCGCCACCAGACGATTAAAATGGGTATGACCGATCGCGCTGCGAAGGGTTGCGGCTCTATCGACGCCGACAGCGATCACCACGGCCTTTCGTTCACCCTGCCGCGAAAGCATTTCCTCAAGACTGGCCAACAAGGCGCGCCGATTGGGCAATTCGGTTTCGGGATCGTGAAAGGCGATATGGGTGAGGTGAGCCTCGCGCTGGCGCGATAATTCGGCCGCGCGGTAAGCCAATTCGCGCTGCACTGTCGCCACCACGCAAAGCGCTTGCGCCAACAGCAGCAGACCTGTGTCGACGCTGACCGGCCAAATCGCTTGCGCAGCAACAGGGGCAAGCAGCGCGAGCAGCAGAACCAGGCCATGCCGCACCAGCATCGCGCGCATATCAGCCGAAATCCTGCGTGGCCACAACAGCCAAAACACGATCAACACAAACGCAAGCATCACGTTGGGATTGACGCTCACGAGCGCGCGCCCCTGCGCCAAGCTCTCGTAGGCGAGGGCGTGCACATACACGCCAGGCAGCGTCGGCTGCATCGGCGTGGAAAATTCATCGCCAAGTTCAAGCGCGCTGGCGCCAATCAGCACGATTTTGCCGCGCACGTTCGCCGCTTCGAAAGCGCCATTGAGCACGTCGATGAAGCGGAGCCGATCGATGTCTCCCGCGCGAATGCCGTAGTCGATCAGGAATTGTCCGGTGGCGCCGTAGGGTTCGCCCGCGAGCACGCTCGCCATCGAGGCCCGATATTGGCCATTGCGCTCAAAGCCCCGATTGTAGCGCCGCGTCCGCCCGTCGGCGTCGATCGGAACATTGACGCTCGCAACCAGAGAATCCGCCGACAGCGACGCTAGTGGCGAGTTCTCTTCCACGCCGTTGCGCTGCACAAAACTGGGCAACACGACATTGCCTTGGTAGCCAGCGAACGCCCGGCGCAGCGCCTCGTCGTCTCCCGGCGTTGAACGGGCGCTGAAGTCTACGTCAAAGGCGACCATATCGGCGCCGGCCTCGCGCAACTTATCAACCGCCTGCGCGAAGATTTCCCGCGGCCACGGCCATTCGCCGATAGCGCGCAGGCTGCGGGTGTCCAATTCGACCACCACGACCGAGCCAGTGGTTCCACGTTGCAGCACCTGCGCGCGCCAAGCGCCGAGGGCGTCGTCAAGGGGGCGAGTGAGTTGGAAAAGGCCGGCGCCGATCAAGGCAACGCACGCGACCGAGAACGTCGCGTGCGCAACCAGTCGCTTCAGGATCTCATTTGCCCCGGCGTTGGCGAATGCCCAGAGGCGTCTGCCGCCGCCGAACAATGCGTTCACGGGGGACGCCCGCGTGGGGGCGCTACGGGGTCGGGCGGCTCGTTTCCGTTTCCGTTTCCGTTTCCGTTTCCGTTTCCGTTTCCGTTTCCGTTTCCGTTTCCGTTTCCGTTTCCGTTTCCGTTTCCGTTTCCGT
>JAKFYF010000160.1 GCA_021731005.1 Hyphomonadaceae bacterium | reverse complement strand
ATACGGCGAACTACGAAGCTGGCCGGCGCGCGTTTGGGCAATGCCGCTCTTGCCACACCATCGAGGCGGGCGGGCCGAACCGGGTCGGCCCAAACCTGCATGGCGTGTTCGGCCGCAAGATCGGAACCAATCCAGGATTTGAATACTCAGCGGCGGCGCGGAGCGCCGACTTCACCTGGGACGCAGGCCAGCTCGACCATTGGCTGACCAACCCGCAAACCTTCCTTCCCGGCAATAGGATGGCGTTCGCGGGCGTGCGCAACGAGACTCAGCGCCGCGACCTGATTGCGTACCTGATGGTGGAATCCGCGCCGGAGGATTGAGGCCGCCCTACTCCGCCGCCTTCGCCGCCGCTTCGCCGTGTTCGAACGCCTCGATGGCGCGGGCGGTGGTTTCTGGCGATCTGGTGAAGCGGGCCAGCCATTCGTAGAACACCGGCACGACGAAGAGCGTCAGCATAGTGGCCAGCGTCAGCCCGAAAAACACCACCACCCCGATCGCCAGCCGGCTTTCCGCGCCAGCGCCCTGGCCGGTGATCAGCGGAATAGCGCCCACTACCGTCGCCACCGAAGTCATCAGCACCGGGCGAATGCGCAAGTCGGAAGCCTCTATGATGGCGTCCCTGATGCTGCGGCCCTGATCGCGGAGCTGATTGGCGAACTCGACGATCAGAATGCCGTTCTTGGCGGCGAGCGCAATCAGGATGATGAGCCCGATCTGGCTGTAGATGTTGAGCGTCTGCTCGAACAAGAACAGCCCGAACAATCCCCCCGTCAGCGCCATCGGCACGCTCAACATGATCACCAGCGGGTGGATGAAGCTCTCGAACTGCGCCGCCAGCACTAAGAATACGATAACCAGCGCGAAGCCGAACGCGAACCCCACGGCGCCGGAGGATTGCTTGTAGAGCCGCGCTGCGCCGGAATAATCGATGCTGATAGCGCGATCGCCGATCTCCTCGATCGCGACGCGTTCCATCTCGCCGAGCGCATCGCCAATTGCATAACCGCCAGGAATGGAGGCCGCGACCGTCACCGCGGCCTGACGGTTCATGCGCCGCCGCTCGCTGGCGTCGCCCATGGTGCGCATGGTCACTAAGGTTGAAAGCGCCACCAATTCGCCGGTGCGGTCCGAGCGAACGAACTTGCCGCCGAGATCGGCGATGTCCGAGCGCTCGTCGCGCTCGGCCTGCAGGTAGACATAATATTCCTCGCCGCGATCGGTAATGGTGTTCACGCGGCGCGCGCCCATCGTGGCTTCGAGCGTGCGCCCGATCGATTGGGCGGAAACGCCGAGCCCCGCGGCGCGCTCGCGGTCGATCTCCACCAACACGCGCGGCGAGGTCGGCTCGTAATTCATGCGCGGCCGTTCGAAGTTGGGATTGCCCCGCAGGCGATCGACAATGCGCCCCGCAACGCCGGCCAATTCCTCGTAAGTAGAGCCCAGTAGGACAATGGAAGCGCCGTCAGCGCCGCCGCTCCCTCCGCCGCCACCCTGCAGTGGATTTTGCGCGCGCGCGCGCACCGTGGCGCCGGGGATCTGCGCGAGCCGCTGGTTCATCTCGGTCTCGATCGCGGCGGCGCTGCGCGCGCGCTGCTCCCAGCTGCTCAGGAATACGCGGGCAAACCCGGAAGAGAAGCGATTGGTCCCGGAATCGCCAAAGCCCGGCGCCACCACCATGACGCGCTGCGCCTCGCCGCTTTCGACGTAAGTCATCAGCACCGTTTCGACCTCGCCCATCACCCGGCTGGTGTACTCGAAGCCCGCGCCTTCGGGCGCATTGACGGAAACAACAATGGCGGCGCGGTCTTCGGGCGGCGTGAGCTCGGAGGAAAGCTGCAGAAACACGAACCCGCCCAATCCCGCAACCCCGCCGAACATGACAAACACCAGGCTCTTGTGCTGCAGCGCCGCTTCCAGCGATGCGCGATAGGAGGCGCGCATGCGCGTCAGCGCGGCATCGACCAGGCGCGTCAGCCGCGTGCTCGACTTCACCGGCTTGATCAGCTTTGAACACATCATCGGCGAAAGCGAGAGCGAGGCGAACGCCGAGATCGCGACCACGCCGGCGATCGTCACCGCCAGCTCCACGAACAAGCGCCCGACATAACCGCCGACAAACAGCAACGGTGCAAACACCGCCACCAGCACCGCGGAGGTCGCCACCACGGCAAAGAACACCTGCCGCGTCCCGCGCTCGGCCGCCACCAGCGGCGGTTCCCCCAGAGTGTCGACGCGCCGCTGCGCGTTCTCCAGCACGACAATGGAATCGTCGACCACTAGCCCGATGGCGAGCACCAGAGCCATCAAAGTCAGCAGGTTCACCGAGAACCCGAACGCCGCCATGATCGCGAACGCCCCGAGCAGGCACACCGGGATGACGGCGGCGGGCACGAACGCCGCCCGCCACGAGCCCAGGAACAGGAAAATCACCAACACCACCAAAGTGGTCGATTCCAGCAGCGTGCGCACAACCTGCGCAATGGCGCGTTCGATGAACAAGGTGGAATCGTAGGAGAGAACGATGTCGACGCCTTCGGGCAATCCCTCGCGAAGACGCTCCACCTCGGCTTTCACCCGCCGGCCGACATCGAGCGCATTGGAGCGCGACTGACGCACGATTCCGAGGCCGACCTGGTCGTGTTTGTTGCCGCGAAACAACCTCCGCGTCTCTTCCGGCGCTAACTCGATGCGCGCCACATCCCCCAGGCGCACAACCGCCGCGTCACCCGCCGCGCCTCGCAGAGGCAGCCGCGCGAACTGCTCCGGCGTTTCGAACGCGCGCGCCACCCGCAATTGGTAGTCGCGCTCCTGGCTCTGCACGTAGCCGGCGGGGAGTTCCAAATTCTGCGCGCGCAGCGCGGCCTCCACGTCCTGCACAGTAAGCCCGCGCGCCGCGAGCGCATCGGTGTTGAGCCAGATCCGCAGCGCCTTGCGGAAACCGCCGGCGACCACGACATTGGCGACCCCGTCCAGGATCGCCAGGCGGTCGACGATGTAGCGTTCGGCGTAATCGGTGAGCGCGGTGCGGTCGAGGTTGGTCGATTCCAGGCTGAACCAGATGATCGGGTCTGCGTCGGCGTCGGCTTTGCGAATGACGGGATCGTCGATGTCGGCGGGCAATTGACCGCGCGCGCGGTCGACGGCGTTGCGCACATCGTTGGCGGCGTCCTCGATGTCGCGGCTCAGCTGGAACTCGACATTGACCGAGGAGCGCCCATCGCGGCTCGCCGCGGAGATGGAATCGACGCCGTCGATCCCCGATAATTGATCCTCGATCACCCGCGTGATCTGGTTTTCCACCACCGGCGCGGAGGCCCCGGCATAACTGGTAGTCACCGACACGATCGGCCGGTCCACATCGGGCAATTCCCGTAATGGCAGGCTGGCGAGCGCGACGGCGCCGAACACCATGATCAGGATCGAGAATACCATCGCCAGCACTGGCCGGCGCACCGACAGATCGGAAAGCATCATCGCCCGGCGCGCCGCGCGCTGCTTGCCGCGGAGGCTGGCCCTTCCTGCGAGCGCACGGGCTGGCCAGGGCGCACGCTTTGCACGCCTTCGGTGATGACGAGGTCGCCTTCGTTCAGGCCGGAGAGCACTTCGGCCATGCCGGCGCTGCGTTGTCCGGTTTCCACCCGCACCCGCTCGGCGGCGCCGTTGCTGACGCGAAACACATAAGCGCCGTCAGCTTGCTCCAGCACCGCGATTTCCGGCGCGGCCAACGCCTGGCGTGGATTGGAGCGAACCTCCACGCTCAACAACATGCCTGGGCGCAACGCCCCGTCGCCGTTGGGCAGCATCGCGCGCACGCGCACCGTGCGCGTATTGGCGTCGATGCGGCTGTCGACATCGGCGATGACGCCGGTGAAGACGCGCTCGGGGAAAGCCGCGGTGCGGGCGCTGATGGCGACGCCCTGCCTCAACCGCGCGATCTCGGTTTCAGCCACGTTAAAGTCGAGCTTGACCTGCGAAACGTCGTCGAGCGTGCCGATCTGATCGCCAGGGCGCATGAATTGGCCTGGGCTCGCGACGCGCAGGCCGACAACGCCCGCGAACGGCGCGCGCAAGGTGCGGTCGGCGATACGCGCCTGGCCGGCATCGAGGCGCGCGGCGGCGGCCTCGGCGGCGGCGCGCACGGTGTCGAGCCGGGCCTGGGAGGCAAAGCCGCGATCGTAGAGTTCCTGGAAGCGGCGCAATTCTTCCTGCGCGGCCTGATTAGAGGCGCGCGCTTCATCCAACGAGGCAGCCTGCTCGACGTTGGACATTTCCACCAGCACCTGACCCGCGCGCACGCGGTCGCCGCTGTCGAAGCGAATAGCGCGGATGGTGTCGGCGGCTTTCGGGGTGATGACGATGCTCTCGCGCGCCTGGGCGGTGCCGATCGCCTGGATGGCGTCGCTGAAGCTATGGCGCGCGATTACGACGGTAACCACGTTGGCCGCGCCTCCCGGCCCGCCTGCTCCCCCC
>JAKFYF010000052.1 GCA_021731005.1 Hyphomonadaceae bacterium | reverse complement strand
GAACCGCTGGGCAACGAATTTCATGCGCCGTATCTGGCCGAAGCGTTCGCGGGAAAAAAGGCCAACGTAAAAGCCGCGCTTCTGGATCAGCGTGTGGTCGCGGGCCTGGGCAACATTTATGTCGTCGAAGCGCTGCACCGCGCCGGCATCGCACCCGCGTGCGCGGCGAGGAGCGTGTCCAAGTTGCGGCTGGAAAAACTCAGCGTCGCGATCCGCGAAGTGCTTGAGGAGGCGATCGCTGTTGGCGGTTCCACACTTAGCGACTACGCCGCCGTCGACGGCGCCCAAGGCGGCTTCCAGCAGCGCTTCCGCGTGTACGATCGGGAAGGCGCGCGCTGCGTAACGCCAAAATGCGGCGGTGCGATCAAACGCGCCGTGCATGGCGGGCGCTCGACATTCTGGTGTGCGAAGTGTCAGCGCTAATTTTCGCCGTAGTAGAGCCGGTGCGTGTGCAGATCGATGACCCACTCCGCCAGCGTGTCGCGTGTGCAGAGCGCGGCGACGAGGCGCGCCAGAGAGCCGCCCTCATAGATCGAGGCTTGATAAGCGCAGCGCGCCTGCGCCCATTGTTCGCTCGCGGCGAGCATCGCATCGAGTGATGCGGTTTGCGTGGCGCTTTCACGCTGACGCAAGTCAACCGCGTATTCGAGGAGCATGGCGCTCCATGCGCGCTCCTCACGCGCCGCGCAGAGCACGATGGCGCCGGTGCTTGACGCGCCCTCACTCATGGCGTCGCCGCAGACGCGGCTCACTGCGCCGATGCAGACACGCGCATTCTCGGTTTGGCGAGCGGCGCCTCGACGCCGGGACCAACTTGTTCGGGCTGGGTGGCGCAGGCGTCGAGGAAGGCCGCGAACAGAACAAGAGCAATGCGCATACGCGCCTCCAGTGTTTGCCGCCGCCACACTACAACATGCCGTGTCGAGCGCCGATTGATTTTTCCGCCCGCCCGGCGCAATCAGGCGCCCATGACATACGAAAACATCCTCACCGAAACCGATGCTGGCGTTGGAATAATCCGTCTCAATCGCCCCAAGGCGCTCAATGCGCTCAATGCCGTGTTGATCGCGGAGCTCAGTGCCGCGCTCGACGCTTTCGAGGCAGATAACGCTATCGGCTGCATTGTCATCACCGGGTCGGAGAAGGCTTTCGCCGCCGGCGCGGACATCAAGCAAATGGCCGACGGTCAGTTCGCTGATTTCTATCGGCGCGATCCGTTTTCAAATCTTGAGCGCGTGCCTCGTTGCCGCAAGCCGGTCATCGCCGCGGTCGCTGGCTACGCACTGGGCGGAGGCTGCGAGCTCGCCATGATGTGCGACTTCATCATCGCGGCCGAGAACGCTAAGTTCGGCCAACCAGAAATAACGCTGGGCGTCATGCCGGCCTGGGGCGGCTCGCAGCGCCTTACGCACGCGGTGGGCAAGGCCAAAGCGATGGATCTCTGCCTCACGGGGCGCATGATGGACGCCGCCGAAGCGGAACGCGCGGGGTTGGTTGCGCGCATCGTGCCGGCGGACAAATTGATGGAAGAAGCCCTCGCCGCAGCAAAGAAGATCGCCGCGATGGGGCAGATTGCCGCCATAGCCAACAAGGAGGCCGTGAACGCCGCGTTCGAGACCCCGCTCAATGAGGGCCTTAAACTCGAACGCAGGCTGTTTTACGGGCTTTTCGCCACTGAGGATCAAAAGGAAGGCATGGCGGCATTCATTGAGAAGCGCGCCCCGGCATTCAAACACCGCTAAGTTTGACCTTATCGAGGCGACCCGCTATAGCCCCGCGCTTCGCTTCCGAAACCACTGCAAGCTCGAGTCATTTACGCCCATGGCGAATACAAAATCCGCGAAGAAAGCCAATCGTCGCAACACCAAGCGCACGACCGTGAACAAGGCGCGCCGCACGCGGATGCGCTCCTCATGGCGGGCGGTGGAAGAGGCGATCGCCGGCGGCGACGCCAAAACGGCTCTGGCGGCGCTGAAGGCGGCGGAATCGGAAACGATGCGAGCCGTTTCTAAGGAAGTCGCGCACAAGAATACTGGAGCGCGAAAAATTTCGAGACTTTCAAAGCGCGTAACCGCGCTTTCCGGCGCCAAAAAAGCGCCCTGATCCTGCAACCAGCGGGCGTGTCGCAGTGTGAAAGCATAGCGACGTTTTCACGACGAAACTGTTTGGAAACAGTGAGTAAAGCGTGCTTTTGCACGCCTGCTTCCTCGCCTGCAGCACAATAGATTTGTGTTGTAATATCAACAAGATAGAGTTCATTTCACGCAGCTGTGGATATTGAAGAAATTGTAAACCTGGGCGCCCTTGACCCCGCCGGTCATTTCGGTCCATCGTTTCGTCCGTCAGGCGAATGAAGCGCCCGACATTCTCAAGTAGCGCTGGTGCGTGAACGCTGGTCCAAACTTAGGTTTGGGCCGCAACGGGAGGGGTTTGTCTACGAGCGTCTGGGCTCCGGGGCGGAGCCGGAAAACGTCAATAATCATAAGTTCTAGGGCAAGGGGTTGGCTATGGAACAGGGTGACGACGCCGCCAATGGCGGGTCAGGTGGTTTCGGGATTAATCGCGCCTACGAGATGGTGCGCCGAGAACTTTTGGGTGAATTCGGAGCGGACTTTTTTCGCTCGTACATCGATCCGCTCCGCTTCGTCGCGGAATGGAACGGGTCGCTGCTTTTCCGCACCGGATCGCGCATGGCGCAGCAGCGGCTTCGTCAGCAAGTTCAGCATCGCCTTGAAGCGCGCTTGCGCGCACACGAGGCCAAGGCCGGGCCGGTTGAAATTCTCCTTGAGGAGGAATTCCCTGAAGATGTTCGGGCGCTGGTGGATGACCGCCTCAGCCAAAGGCAGGTCACGACCGGCGTGGACCGTGCGCAGGCTCAGTCCCTCACCTTCGACACGTTTTGCAGCGCTTCGTCCAATCATCGCGCGTTGACCGTTGCGCAGATGATCGCCGCCTCGGCGGGCGTCGCGTTCCCGATCTGGCTGGTGCATTCGCCGCCAGGCTGCGGAAAATCGCATTTGTTGGCGGCGATCGCGCATGAGGCAAAGCGGCGGACGCCGGAGCGCAAGGTGCTGCTGATGACCGGCCAGGATTATCTGGAAGGCTTCCAGAGCGCCCTGCACAAGAAGCGCGATTCCAGCGCGTTCAAGGAATTCGTGCGCGCGCCCGATCTCCTGTTGATCGACGATTTTCACCGCATCTGCGGGAAGAAAATGACTGAAACGGAAGCGTTTGACACCATGTACGACGTGACCCGCCGCGGCGGTCAGGTTGTACTCGCCGCCAATCACGGCGCTGAGGGCCTTGAGGGCCTGGACGATGCGTGGCGCTCGAAGCTTAAGGGCGCGGCCTCGTGCGAGATCTTCGAACCAGACGCTGATCTGCGCCGCCGCATTCTTGACATGCGCGTGCGCCACCACGCGATCACGTCGCCTGGATTCAGCGTTGCCAAAGAGGCGCTTGATTTCATAGCCGAGCGTATGCATGTGACCGGCCGCGAACTTGACGGCGCCGTGTGCCAATTGCTCATTGAGTGGAAAATTTCGGGAGGTGCTGAAGTGACACTAGAAGCCGCAACCAACGCCCTGCAAAACAAGCTCAGCGACGCCGCCGAGAAGCGGATCACTGTACAACTTGTTCAAAAGGTTGTGGCTCGTCACTACAACATGAGCCTGCAACAATTGCTTGAGCGCACCCGTCGCCATGCGGTGGCGCGCCCACGCCAGGTGGCGATGTTCCTTGCGTGCAAAATGACCCACGCTTCGCTGCCCGACATAGGCCAGCGTTTTGGCGGCTTCGACCACACCACCATCATGTATGCGCGCGACCGCATCGCGGCCATAGTCGAGCAGGACCCGGCGTTCCGGGCTGAGATCGAAAACGTCGCGCGCGCCGTGCGTCGCGAGCCCTGAGCCGCCCTCATCCTGTAGCCGTCGCCGGTCCCAGCCTCAAAATCTTGCAAATTGGGCTTGGGACCGTGGCGGGGCGCTGCTAGCTTCCGACCCCCGCGATGAGGCGACTCAGCCTCTGAAGCGGGGGTCGTTTCATATGCGCTCTCCGGTGATTGCAGCTGGAGGGACGCCAGAGGTCGGGATGAAGCCATGCGGCTGACGATTGAGCGCCAGGCGCTCCTCAAGGCTCTGAACCACGTTCAAAGCGTCGTCGAGCGGCGCAACACCATTCCTATTCTCTCCAACGTGCTCATGGCCGCCGAGGGCGACCATCTGCGCCTGACCGCCACCGACCTCGATATCGAGATCGCCGAGGCGGCGCCCGCGGAGGTCGAGCGCGCTGGCCAAACCACGGCGCCCGCGAACTACCTTTACGACTTCGTGCGCAAGCTGCCGGATAAGGCGGCGATCAAGTTCGATGTCAGTGGCGATGATCCACGGCTGTTCATTTCCTCGGGCAAGTCGCGTCTGCATCTGCCGATCCTGCCGGCAGGCGATTTTCCGTCGATGCCGTCCGACGGTTTCGAGACGCGATTT
>JAKFYF010000322.1 GCA_021731005.1 Hyphomonadaceae bacterium | reverse complement strand
GATCGCTGATTGGCCCGGACTCGAGCTCCTGAACGTTGAAATAGCGATAGCCAATGTCGAGCGAGAGCCGTTCACCGAGCGGGATGGCGACGCCGGCGAGCCCTTGCCAGGCCCAATTGCCGTCATCGTCGGCGCCGGAATCGACTTGCGCGTAGCCGAGGCCAAGCCCGAGATAAGGCTGGATCGCGCCATCGCGGTTGAAACCGTAGAAGCCGTTGATCATCAGCGAGGTTGCATCGACATCGGTCGCCGCGCCGCTGACCTCGTTGGTGCGGTAGGCCAATTCAGCTTCCGAGCGGAAGCCATTGCCGTAGCTATAGCCAACGCCCACGTCGGCCATCCAATCGTTGTCGAGGTCGGCGTCGGCGGTAATGGTCTCCTCGCCGTCGAAGAAATCGCCCTCGATCTCCCCATCGACGCCGTAGCCCACGTCAGCGCGGCCGTACCATCCGTCCATGGCTTGCGCGCTCGCGCCGATACTCGCCATCAGCGCCGCGATCGCCAGCGTGCTCAACAATTTCCGCATTGGTTTCTCCATGCCCACCGCGCCATTTCGCGCTTCGGCGCAGACTAGCCATTGGAGGATGCGCTTCCAACGGAGCATGCCTAATTGGGGAATCCGCAGCGGATGTCTTAGGCGCCGGCGAGAAGCACTACCTTTCCCGCATGCGCGCCCGATTGCAGGCGCGCATGCGCTGATTCAGCCTCAGCCAGCGGGAAGGTGGAATCGATCACGGGCTTCACCTTGCCCGCCTCGATCCAGGGCCAAACCACGCGCTCCACCTCGCGCGCCAGCCGCGCCTTTTCCTGGGCGGAGCGCGAGCGCAGGGTGGCGCCGGTGAGCGTGAGCCGCTTCAACATCATGCGCATGAGATTGAGCTGCGCCTGCGGCCCTTGCAGGAAGGCGATCATCACGCAGCGGCCTTGATCGCGCAGCAGATCGAGATTCTTCTGCACGTAGGGGCCGCCCACCATGTCGAGCACGACGTCGGCCCCGCCCGCTTCGCGCAGGACCTCCTCGAAATCCACGGAGCGGTAATTGATGCCGCGCTCGGCGCCGAGCTTTTCGCAGATCCTGCATTTGTCGTCGGCGCCGGCGGTTGCGAAAACGCGCGCGCCGTGGGCCCTGGCCATCTGGATCGCCATCGTGCCGATGCCGGAGGCGCCGCCGTGCACGAGCAGGGTCTCCTTCGGCTTCAACATTCCCGCTTCGAACACGTTGGCCCACACTGTAAATACGGTCTCGGGCAAAGCCGCGGCCTCGGTCAGCGAGAGTCCCTTGGGAACGGGCAGCGCCGATCCTTCGTGGGCGATGGCGTAAGTGGCGTAGCCGCCTCCGGGCAGCAGCGCGCACACCTCGTCGCCCTCGCGCCAGCGCGTGACCCCGCCGCCGACGCCTTCGATCACGCCCGCCACCTCAAGCCCCAGCGTCTCAGGCGCACCTGCCGGCGGCGGGTAAAGTCCCGCGCGTTGCATGAGATCGGGCCGGTTGACGCCTGCGGCGGCCACCTTGATCAGGATTTCGCCGCGCCCCGGCTCGGGCCTCGCCACCACCGCCAAGGAAAGCGGCTGATCGGGGCCATGGATAATTTTGCGCATGTTCGCTCTTTCTCCCGGGTCCGCCGCTTAAAACCTCGGTCATTCTGCGCTAGGCTGCAAGCAGGAGGCTAGGTCCGATGCTCGACGACGATCCCTTTGCGCCGCCAGTCAAGAAGGTGGCATCGCTCGAAGCTCAGCTCGAGAACGCCTCCATTGGCGATTTGGAGGATCGCATCGAACGCCTGCACGCGGAAATCGCGCTTTGTGAGAAGGCGATCGCCGCCAAGCGGGCCCAGCGCGCGGCCGCCGATTCCGTCTTCGGCGCGCGGCCATCTTGAGCGCGGGCGCGCGGCGGCCCGGCGCTTGCGAGCCATGAGGGCCGATGACCGATAAGAGCCAAACTTCGCCAATCAGCGCCGGTTTCGACGTGCGCCGCGCCATGGATTTCGCCAAATCCGAGGTGTTCGAGCGCACGTTCCGGGAGGGCATGGGCCTTGTCGAGGAGAGCGCTGCTTACCTCGACGGCCCCGGCCGGGCCGCCTCCAAGCGGCTCTCGCGAGCGGCGGCGCTGGCCTATGCCGGGGAGAGCATGCGCCTGACCACGCAGCTGATGCAGGTGGCGTCCTGGCTCTTGGTGCAACGGGCGGTTCGCGACGGGGAAATCGCCTTCGCCGAGGCCGCGAGCGCGAAGTATCGGCTGATCTCGCGTGAGCCCAGGTCGACTCCCAGCTTCGCCGGCTCGCAGGAATTGCCCGAGGCGCTCAAGGCGCTGATCGCGCGCGGCACGGCGATCTACGAACGCGTGCGGCGCCTGGACGAAACCATGTACAGCGCGGGCGGGGAGGCCCCCGCAGGCAACGGCGTGTCCGATCAGATGGCGAAGCTGAACGCCGCGTTCGGAGGCTGAGGCCTTAGCCTTCCTTCTTCTTCATGAAGCCGCCGAACTTGTCGTTGAAGCGCGAAACGCGCCCGCCGCGATCTAGCAGGGTCTGATTGCCGCCCGTCCAGGCCGGGTGCACCTTGGGGTCGATTTCGAGCGCCAGCGTCGCGCCTTCTTCGCCATAGGTCGAGCGGGTGCGAAACGTGCTGCCGTCGGTCATCTGCACGGTGATGAAGTGATAATCGGGATGGCCTTCGGCTTTCATGGCCTGAATCCTAGTGAATCTGGAGCCCCGGAAAGTGGGAAGGGGGCTGATAGCGGAAAGAAACGGCAAGAGCAAGCAAGGCCCCGGCGCAAACGCCTGGGGTCGCCCGGGCGAGATGCGGGGCCGGGAATTGCACGAGGGGGCCCCAAGCGCAGTCGCCATGGACAAACGCTGGACGGCGCCGCCCAATCACCCTATCTGCAGGGCGCGACGCAAGTCGCCCAGGCAATTGCCCCAGGGGTGTATAGCTCAGTTGGTAGAGCAGCTGACTCTTAATCAGCGGGTCACAGGTTCGAATCCTGTTACACCCACCAGATTTTAAAGGAAATTATATATAGTCTGATTGGGCCAAAACCGACTGGTCATCACCCGATCCGCTCAAAGTCCAGGTCACACAGCTGACAGCGCCCGGTTCTCCCGGTTTCTTTCGATGCCTGTTGATTACCGTTTCTTGTGACCTATTTGTGACCTGGAGGGGAAAATCAACTAGTTGGGGCCAGTGAGGAGACGTTCAACTATTTGATTCTATTCGTGAGCCCGGCGGGATTCGAACCCGCGACCCCCTGATTAAAAGTCAGATGCTCTACCGACTGAGCTACGGGCTCGCCGGCCCCGGTGTAGGGACCAGCCGGCGTCACGGCAAGGCGCGGCGGGCAAAACATGCGCCGGGTCACGGAACCCAAGTGCAGGGGGCAGTCCGAGCGAGCGCCCAAAGCGCCGGGGCGGCTTACCTCCATTTTCCCCTGACGTGAATTGTTGCCGGTTCGTCACAGGCCCGGGGAAATGGGCGCTGCGGGTGTGAACCGATGCTGCCGCTTTGGCCGGGGAGGGCTAGTGTTGCGACAGGTTTGGGAGAGCCTGCGGCAGGTTATCTGGCGACAGGCTCGTTGGGGGCGATCGGGGGACAAAGGCCGCGTCCGCATGGCGGGCGCGGCCTTATCGCTTACGGAGAATTCCCGGGGCTTTGTTGCACCAGCGTTAGGAATGGCGACATAAAATCAACGCCCCAATGGAAAAAGCTAGTTCGCGCAGCTATGGGGTGATGGACTTTGGCGGCCGGTGGCGCCAGAATTCGGAATGTTGGCCAGGGAGTCGTCGGACCAGACCCGGTGAAGTGTTGATTCACAGCACGGAATGTGGGCGCGGGCGGCGGTAGATTTGGTTTGTTGTTGCATGCGGCCGCAATGCCTGAGGATTGGGCGCGGACGCAGGCAGGGGAAAATATCACTAAGAGGGGTGAATATGACATCGCGCATCAGCAAGACCGTGGCCCTGGCGGCCTTGATGGCCGGCGCAGCCGGCGTCGCAAACGCTACAGAAGGTTGGTACGGACGGGCCGATCTCGGCTATTCGATCGATGGACAGGCCGAGGTTGAAGGTGTCGTTGACCCGTTCGAACTGGATAACGATTGGACGCAGCACCTGGGACTTGGCTACGCATTTTCGAATGGCTTCCGCCTCGAAGGTGAATTGGGTCACCGGTTCAACCAGATCACGCCGGCCGCCCCCGTCACCGACGGCGACGTCCACGCTTGGTCTGCAATGGCCAATCTTTTTTATGACTTTAACCGCGGCGGCGGCGTAGAACCTTACATCGGGGTTGGTGTCGGTTCGGCGCGTCTGAACGCTAGCGTTAACGGCGTTCCATCTGTTGACGACAACGACACAGTGCTAGCCTATCAAGGGCTTGCCGGTGTTGCTTTTGGTCTCACCGATCAGTGGGGCCTGGACCTCGGCTATCGCTATTTCCGCGCAGACGGCGGCGAGTTCGACACGGTCGAAGCTGACTACGAGCACCAAGCGGTTACAGTCGGCCTC
>JAKFYF010000325.1 GCA_021731005.1 Hyphomonadaceae bacterium | reverse complement strand
ACCAGATGGCAGCGGACGTTTGCCGAAAGCGTATCGCAGGTGTCCCACGAATAGCCGGCTTGATAGAGTTCGGCCGCGCGCGCCGCCGCGCGCCCCTCGCCGGTGAGATTGTGCACGCCGGCAAAACCCAGTTCTTGCCCGAGCGGGCGGTCGAGGCGAAGCAGCGCCCAATCGAGGCCATCGATTTCATCGCCGGAGTTGAAGCGCTGGTAATCGAAGCGTGGGCTGATGAGGTAGGCGATCGTGCGCGCCGCGCCGCCACCCGCCGCTGGCTCGAAGCGAGCGCCGGCCAGCACGCCGCGTTCGGTGTGGATGCAATGGGCGGCGGTGACGATCACGTCGGCTGCGATCAGCGTCGCCGTGCAGGCCTCGCCGGCATCGTTGGTGAGACGCCCCATGAAGCGCCACGGCGCTTCGTGCGCATTCACGCGCACGCGGTCGTCGCGGCCGAAGAAATGATCGCTGATGGTCAGCGGCCGCTCGCGGCGGTTACAATCGGTGCGGTCGGTGCGGGCCGCGCACGAGCCGTCGCCGCGGCCGGCTTCCTCGCACACGCTGTTGAACGAGGTTGCGCAGGAATCGTCCTGGTTGCGGAGCCAGGCGATGTCGCCGCAATCGGTCCGGTCGGTGCCTTGCGTACAGGCGCCGGTGCCGAAGCGCGGCTCGTCACACTCTCCGTCGCGGGCCCAGCGGCACGAATCGTTTTCTCCTTGCCGCATCGCGCGGCAATCTGAGTAGTCGGTTCCCAACGCGCAGCTGCCGGTGCCGATGTCGGGCTCGTCGCACTCGCGGTCGCGCGCCCAGCGGCAATTGTCGGCGCCGCGCGAGGGCTTTGCGCGTGCGTGTTGCTTGCTGACGAATGCGGAGTCAGCGGCAATACCGCCAGCGAGCGCTGGTGACGGCTCCGCCAGCATATGGCTCGCGGCAAAGCACGCCAGAACGATCGCCGCCACCGCCAAGGCGCGCATGGAGAATCCCTTCCGCGCGCACGCTAGACCGCCGGACGGGGGGAGGGAAGCGGGCGCCGGCTTGATCTCCCAGCCGGGCTCTGAAACAAGCGCGGGCATGGCCACGCCTGTTCTCCATATCGGCAACAAGAATTACTCGTCCTGGTCGATGCGTCCCTGGCTTGCGCTCAAATGGGGCGGCATCGGCTTTGAGGAGCGCATCATCCCTCTCGGCGGGGAGGGCTATGGGCAATCGCAAATCCAGGCGGTGCGGGAGGTGTCTCCGAGCGGGCGCGTGCCGGCGCTGCATGTCGCCGGGGCGGTGATCCATGAGAGCCTGGCGATCTGCGAGTGGGCGGCGGAGCAAGCGCCGAGCCTGTGGCCCGCCGAGCCGGTGGCGCGCGCCGAGGCTCGCGCCATCGCCTGCGAGATGCACGCGGGCTTTGCGGCGCTGCGCCGCGACCTTTCCATGAACATCAGGCGCAGGCTCGCGCGCGCGCCGGACTGGCCGCCGGACACGCGCGCCGACCTGACGCAACTCCACGCCGCGTGGGAGCGCGCCCTGGATCGCTCGGGCGGGCCGTTCCTGTTCGGCGCGCGCTCCATTGCTGACGCAATGTTCGCTCCGGTCGCCACGCGGCTGCGCACCTATGCGGTCGAGACGCCGGCGCGCCCGGCTGCTTATTGCAGCGCCATTTTCGCCGACGCTGCGTTCCAAGAATGGGAACGCGCCGCCGAGGCCGAGCCCTGGACCATAGAGCAGTCCGAGGCGCTTTACCTATGAGAAGTCTTTTTGCAAATATTCAGGAGCGCCCGCTTGGCTGACGTGTTTATCTCATGCACCCGTGACGACCGCGAAGCGGTCGAGCGTCTGGCGCTCGGACTGCAGCGCATGGGCCTGAGCGTCTGGTGCGAGCCCGGCGCCGATTCCGGCCAGCCGCTCAGCGATGAGGCCGCCGCGCAGGCCCGCGCCGCCAGGGCGGTGGTTGTGTGCTGGTCGCCGTCCGGCGTTGGCTCGCCCTGGGTGAGCGCTGGCGCCGCCATCGGCGCCGAGCAGAACAAATTGGTGAGCGCGCGCGCGGCCGGTGAGGACGCGATTGCGCCTCCAGCGCCGTTCAACGCCGCCGAAGCTGTGGATTTGCGCGCCTGGATCCAGGAACCGGACGACGATAGCGATGCCTGGCGCGGTGTGTTGAAGCGGACCGCCGGTCTGTGCGGGCGCGCCGATGTGCAGGATTGGTGCGATCTAACCGAGAAGACGCCGCTCGCTGGGATTCGGGCGTGGCTCGAAGCGCATCGCGACAGCCCACTTGCCACTGGCGTGGATATCATGTTGCGGCGTCGCGAAGCGGAGAACATCAGGCTGAAGCGCGAAATGGACCGCGAGCGCCGCGAGGCGACGAAAGCGCAGGAACAACTGGCCGAAGAGACCGCGCGCGTCGAGCGCGATCGCGACGTCGGCAAGTTTCTCGCAGCGCTCGACAGGCGCTGGTATGCCGCCGCGGCTGCGGGAGTGATCGGCATTGTCGCGCTGCTGGCGTTCTTGCTCACGTCGGTCGACCGCGGCGGGGTGATGGCCGAGATCGAGAAAGCGGAACGGCAGGAGGCTGCGCAAATCGCCGAGCGGCGTGAGCCACCGGTGACGCTGGCTTCGGGCGTGGAGGTGCAGTTCCAGCAACGCGGTCCCGATCAGACCATGCCGCGCCCGGGGCCGGAGGCGGTGGTGCTGGTCCATTACGAGGGCAGCCTGGTCAGCGATGGCAGCGTGTTCGATTCCTCGTTTCAGCGCGACCAGCCAGCGGAGTTTCCGCTTAACGCCGTGGTGCCGGGCTTCTCCGAGGCGATCCAGCAGATGCGGCCGGGCGACGAGATCGTCACGACTTTTCCGGCCGCTTTGGGCTATGGCGCCGAGGGCCGCCCGCCGGTGATCCCGCCCAATTCGGCGCTGCGCTTCCGCATTCGCCTGCTCGCGTTCCAGGCGCAGGACGGTTCCATCGTGGGCCACCCGTGACCGATCGCGTCAGGGCGACGCTCGAAATTCTCGCGCGCCTGGTCGCATTCGACACGACATCGCGCAATTCGAACCTCGCGCTGATCGACTGGGTCGAAGGTTTTCTCAGCGAACGCGGGATCGCCGCGAAGCGCGTCGCCAACGCCAATGCGAGCAAGGCCAATCTCTATGCGCTGATCGGCCCCAGCGAGGCGGGGGGCGCGGTGCTGTCGGGGCATACCGATGTCGTGCCGGTCGATGGCCAGCCCTGGAGTTCCGATCCGTGGAACGTGAGCGAGCGTGAAGGCAAGCTCTACGGGCGCGGAACCGCCGACATGAAGAGCTTTCTGGCGCTGGCGTTGGCTCATGTCGATGGCGCGCGCGCGGCGCCGTTGCGGCGGCCCCTGATCCTAGCGTTCTCGTACGACGAAGAGATCGGCTGCCTCGGCGCGCCGGCGATGATCGCCGAAATCGTGCGTGACATGCCGCGCCCGGCCGCCGCCATCATTGGCGAGCCGACATTGATGAAAGTGGTGTCCGCGCACAAAGGGGTGCGTTCGTTCATCGTGGAGGTGATCGGGCGCGAGGGGCACTCCAGTTTGCCCGACGCCGGCGTTTCGGCGGTGATGGAAGCGCTGAAGCTGATGAATTGGGTGGCGGGAGAGGGGCGCGCTGCGGCGTTAATTCCGCACCCGCATTTCTCGCCGCCGGGGCCGACCATGACCATCGGCCGCGTCGAAGGCGGCACGGCGGCGAACATTTTGGCGCGCCGTTGCGAGTTCGTGTTCGATCTGCGTGCGCCCGAAATCGCACAGGCCGACGTCATCGAGGCGCGCTTCCGCGAAGAGGCCGCGAGGCTGGACGCCGAGATCAAGGCGCGTGCGCCGGATGGCGGCGTCACCATCACGCGCCGCTCCAACACCGCGGGGCTCGCGATCGAGCGCGACAGCGCCGCTGAGATGCTGGCGCGCGCGCTCACCGGCGACAACGAAATCCGCGCGGTCTCCTACGCCGCCGAAGCCGGCCTGTTTCAGCGCGCCGGCATCCCCGCCATCGTGTGCGGGCCAGGCTCGATCGAACAGGCGCACCAGGCTGACGAATGGATCGAGCGCAGCCAGATCGAGGAAGGCGCGCGTTTCATGCAAAGGCTGATCGAAAAATTGTGCGCGTGAGCTTGCGCCGTCGCGAACCCTCTCCCTTGCGGAGAGGGTGGCCGCGAAGCGGCCGGGTGAGGGGCGGGCCGATGCGCAGGCGCCTGTGTGTTTGCACGCCCCTCACCCCCTAGTCCGCTCCCCGCAAGGGGCAAGCGCATTTGAGTGATCAGGTCGAGCAGGACATTGGCCCGTCCTCTCGATAGGGGGAGGTGGCGCGTGCATAAGCACGCGACGGAGGGGTGGACGCCAACCTCGCAAGCAGCGGCTTTTCCCCCTCAGTCAGCTTCGCTGACAGCTCCCCCTATCGGGCAGGGCAATCGCATTTGCATTTCGCGGCGCGGGATTGACGTGGCGCGTCGTGTTTGAGCGCCTCCCCTCCCCCTTGCGGGGAGGGGCAGGGGTGGGGGTCAACGCCGTGGCGGGTGAGTTCGC
>JAKFYF010000305.1 GCA_021731005.1 Hyphomonadaceae bacterium | reverse complement strand
TGCCCCCTCCCCTCGCGGGGAGGGGAAGTGCGAACCATGACTGAAACAACCCAGTTCTCGCGCCCCGGCCTTACCGGGGCGGACTTTCGCTCGATGTTGTTTCGCGGCGAAATCGCCTTGGCGTTTGGGGTCTTGGGGATCCTCGCCATCATGCTGGTGCCGCTGCCCCCGGTATTGCTCGATTTCCTGCTGGCGATTTCGATCACGCTTTCGCTTCTGGTGTTGGTGACGGCGCTGCTGATCAAACGGCCGCTGGAATTCACCTCCTTCCCTACGGTGCTGTTGCTCGCCACCCTGCTCCGGCTCGCACTCAACATTGCATCGACGCGGCTCATTCTCTCTAACGGCCAGTCCGGCGAGCACGCCGCCGGCGACGTGATCGCGGCGTTTGCGCAATTCGTGATGGGCGGCGAGTTCGTCATCGGCGTCATTGTGTTCGCCATCCTGGTGATCGTGAACTTCGTGGTCATCACCCGCGGCTCCACGCGCATCGCCGAAGTCGCCGCCCGCTTCACCCTGGACGCCATGCCCGGCAAGCAGATGGCGATCGACGCCGACCTTTCCGCCGGCCTCATCAACGACACCCAGGCGCGCGAGCGCCGGCGCGCGCTCGAGGACGAAAGCGCCTTCTTCGGGGCCATGGACGGCGCCTCGAAATTCGTGCGCGGGGACGCCATCGCCGGCCTCCTAATCGTCTTCATCAACATCATCGGCGGCATCATCATCGGCGTGTTCCAGCATGGCATGAGCTTCGAGGAAGCGGGAACCACCTACACGCTGCTCACCGTCGGCGACGGCCTAGTCACGCAGATCCCGGCGCTGATCGTCTCGGTCGCGGCGGGCATGCTGGTGACCAAGGCGGGCATCGACGGCGCCGCCGACAAGGCGCTGGCCAAGCAATTCGCATCCTATCCGGTCGGGCTCGGCGTCGTCGCCGCGTGCGCGTTTGGGGTCGGCGTGCTGCCGGGCATGCCGCTCATTCCGTTCTGGGTGCTGGCGGGCGCCTCCGGGCTGCTGGCATGGCGGCTTCGCGAAGCCACCCGCGTCGCCGCCGTCGCAGCGGCTACCCCCGCTCCGGCTGAGCCCACGGAGGAGACGTCTGCATCGAGCCTCGCCATGGACAATGTGCGCATCGATCTCGGCTTTGGCCTGCTGTCATTGATCAACGATGTGCAGGGCCGCCGGCTCACCGATCAGGTCAAGGTGCTGCGCAAGACGTTGGCGCAAGAGTACGGCTTCATCATGCCCGATGTTCGCATCATGGACGACATGACCCTGCCCAGCGACCGCTACGCCGTGCGCGTGCGCGAGATGATCGCCGGCGAAGGCAAGCTCAAGATCGGCGCTCTGCTGGCGATGGACCCGTCGGGCGTTGGCGTCAAACTTCCTGGCGAAGCGGTGAAGGAGCCGGCGTTTGGGCTTGACGCCGCCTGGATCGATGAAGCCGCGCGCGAGGAGGCGAGTTTCCATGGTTATACGGTCGTCGATCCCGCCACCGTTCTCGCCACGCACCTCACCGAGATCATCAAGGAACACATGGCCGAGTTGTTGACCTTCGCCGAGGTCAAGAAGCTGATCAAGGATCTGCCGAAGGAAACCCAGTCGCTGCTCGACGATGTCGCCCCGGCGCACATTTCCTGGTCGGGCGTGCAGCGCGTGCTGCAGAACCTGCTGAAGGAGCGCATCTCGATCCGCGACCTCTCCTCGATCGTCGAAGCGATCGCCGAGGCCGCGCCCTCGATGCACGATCTGGTGCTGATCACCGAGCACGTGCGCGGGCGCCTGGCGCGGCAAATCTGCCATCAGCACAAGAATGGCGACGGTTCGATGCCGATCATCACGCTGGCGCCGGCCTGGGAACAGGCGTTCAACGAATCTTTGGTGGGCGAAGGCCAGTCGCGGCAATTGGCGCTGGCGCCGTCAAAGCTGCACGATTTTGTCGCCGACGTGCGCGCCGCGTTCGAGCGCGCCGCGCAAATGGGCGAGACCCCGGTGCTGCTCACCTCGCCCGCCATTCGCCCGTTCGTGCGTTCGCTGATCGAACGCTTTCGGCCCTCGACGGCGGTAATGAGCCAAGGCGAGGTGCATCCGAAAATGCGGCTCAAGGCGATGGGGCAGGTTTGAACCAGGAAGCGCGCTAATCTGGCAGCCAAGCGCCGTCCTTCGCCTGCTCCAGGGTGAAGGGCGGCGTCTCGGGAAACGTGTCGAGATCGAGTTCGGTTTCGCTGGAGGCGTCCCGACGCGCCAGATGATAGGCCTTGCTGAATTCCTCGGCCTCGCGCGGCGCCAGACCCGGATTGTGCGCCAGGTGATCGGCGATTTCGTCGCGCTGATTGGCGATAGTATTGGCCCAGCTTCGACCCCTGCGTTCAGCCTGATAGACCCATTTCAACAGGTGCGTCAGCAGAACGACATATCGGGACTTCAGTTCGCGCGCTTCTCCCCTACCCAAGATTTCCAACTCCTCCGCGACGTTGTCCCAGTCAACTTCATTAGCCGAGCGCCGGCGCGCGGCGTCGGCCTGGGTCATGGCCCAGGTGTAGAAGTCGGCTTCGTAGGTCTTGCTCATAGGATAATCTTAGCACAGCGGGGCTGCACTGCGAAGCGCTGTTAGCCTTTCCTTAACCAAATCATTTCGCCAGCGCTAACGCGCCATAAACCTTGACGTGGTGTTATCTCGGCCATGTCCGGCGCCGCCCTCCCCAATACGCCGCCGCTGTCGCGCACGCGCGCGGCGCCGATCTTCGCTGTCGCCTCCGGCAAAGGCGGGGTTGGCAAGACCTGGCTCTCGACCATGCTGTCGATCGCGTTCGGGCGCGCCGGCCAACGCACGCTCTTGGTGGATTGCGATCTGGGGCTCGCGAATATCGACGTGCAGCTCGGCGTGCGCCCGACCGCGGACGTGCACTCGGTGGTGCGCGGCTTTCTCGAACTCGATTCCGCGGTGACCCCGGTGATGGGCGGGCCCGGGCGCAATGGCGGCTTCGATCTGATCGCCGGGCATTCGGGATCGGGCGCGCTCGGCGCGATCAAGCTGGAAGAAGTGGCGCGCATCGCCACCGGCCTCACCAAGCTCGCGCCGCATTATGACCGCATCATCCTCGATCTCGCCGCCGGCATCGACCCCAATGTGCTGCGCTTCGCGCGCGCCGCTGACCGGCTGATCCTGGTCACCACCGAAGAACCCACCGCGCTCACCGACGCCTACGCCATGGTGAAGCTGCTGCATTTGCAGGGCGCAAAGATCGAACCCTGGGTGATCGTCAACATGGCCGAGAGCCGCTCGCGCGGCCGGCGCGTGTTCGATCAATTCGCCATGGCGTGTAATGAATATCTGGGCCTCAAGCCGAAATTCGCCGGCGCCATCTGCCGCGACCCCAAAGTTCCGGACTCGATCCGCGCGCAAACCCCCCTGCCCGTGCGCCACCCGCAGAGCCAGGCCTACGAGGATGTGATCCGCATCGTGGAAGCGTTGAACGCGGGCTAGCGTTAGCGGGCGATCTCCGAAACCGCATTCAAGCGCAATCCCAACGCCTTCAGCACTTTGAGCACGGTCGAAAATTCCGGATTGCCGGTGTCGCTGAGCGCGCGATAGAGCGCCTCGCGCGCAAGGCCGGTCTCGCGCGCGAGGTCGCTCATGCCGTGGGCGCGCGCCGCATCGCCAATGGCGGCCGCGATCAGAGCCGGATCGCCGTCCTCGAACGCAGCCTCCAGATAGCGCGCGATACGTTCGGGCGTGTCCAGAGTTTCCGCCGCATCCCATGCGCGTGTCTTGACCGGCATCTCACTCACTCCAAATCTCGCGCCAGCTTCGGTGCCTGCTTGATGTCTCGGGCCTGCGAACGCTTGTCGCCACCACCTTGCCGCGATGGACATCGTACACGCGATACCCTGGTCCATAATTGATCCTGAGTTCGCTTACGCCTTCGCCCACGGGCTTGACGTCGCCCGGGTTGCCAAGCGACAGGCGGCGAATGCGCACCTTTATCCGCGCCCGCGCTTCCTCATCCAGCAGCGCCCCCATCCAGGCTTCGTAAGCCTCAGTCTGACGAATCTGCGGCATCGAGCATTGTAACCCGTAAGTTACAGTCTGTCAGACAGCCGTGTTTGAGCGCCGCCCCGCCGCCATCGTCGCAAACTCATCCAGCTCCGCGGCTTCGCGCTTTTCCCCCGCTGCGCGCTGGCGCGCTTCTTCCAGTTCGATCAGCCGGTCGAACTTGCGCGCTTCCACGTGCGCGGCCTTGATCAGTTCGCGCATGCGCTCGATTTCACGTTCGACCGACTGTTTTTCCGCTTCGAGCGCGCGACGCATGCCCATCGCCAGCACCGCATAGCCGCCATAGGCGCGCGCGCTTTCGTAATCTCGTGCCGCGAGCGCCTGTTCGGCGCGCAAGGTCTGATCGTGGCCGAGGATGCGCTCTTCGATCAAACGCAGGCGGGTGAATTGATCGGCCAGCGCGCGCTGC
Source organism: Hyphomonadaceae bacterium (assembly GCA_021731005.1). Taxonomy (GTDB): domain Bacteria; phylum Pseudomonadota; class Alphaproteobacteria; order Caulobacterales; family Aquidulcibacteraceae; genus Vitreimonas. Next base: position 65 of record JAKFYF010000305.1, on the reverse strand, counting down.
AGCAGATCGAGGTCGCGCTTGGCGACCTTAAGCAAGGTGGGAAGCGCTTTCACGCCCCCCTCCCC
>JAKFYF010000296.1 GCA_021731005.1 Hyphomonadaceae bacterium | reverse complement strand
GCATAGGAGCGGCCATGGAATGAGCCCTGGAAGCCGATGATATCGACGCGCTCGGGCGCGTTGTTGGCGGTGTGATATTTGCGCGCGGTCTTCAGCGCGCCTTCGATCGCCTCAGTGCCGCTATTGGTGAAGAACACGACTTCGGCAAAGCTGTCGCGCACGTACTTCACCGCCAGTTCTTCCTGGCCCTTCACCTTGAACATGTTCGAGGTGTGCCAGAGCTTGGCGGCCTGTTCGGTCAGCGCCCTTTGGAGGACCGGCGAGGCGTGCCCCAGAGCGTTCACGGCGATGCCGGCGATGCAATCAAGGTATTTGTCGCCCTTGTCGTCCCAAATCCAGCAACCCTCGCCGCGCACGAAAATCTGCTCGGGCGGAGAATAGACGGGGAGAATATGGCTTTCTGCGGCGGTCATCGGGCGAAGGTCCTATTTGGGAAGGCGGGTTTTTGAGCCGGCGCGCTTGCCAGGTCAAGCGGAACGCATCATCACGTTTTTCATGCGAAAAGACCACACCATCCCCCGCGGCGAACTGCATCGCCTGGTTCACAAATCCATTGTGCTCGAGGGCAATGCGCTGGGCGATCCCGTCGAGCGCGAGCTTTATGTGTGGACGCCGCCCGGCTGGAAGGCGGGCGAGAAGCTGCCGCTCTTGGTGGACCTCAAGGGCTATTCCTCGTCAGGGCTGGCGCACGCGAATTGGCAACCGTTTTCTGAGAACGTGCCCGAGCGGCTGGATCGCCTCACCCACGAAGGCATGGCCCGCTGCGTGGTTGCGTTCCCCGATTGCTTCACCAAGCTCTTCGGCAACCAATATCTCAACTCCATCGGCACCGGCCGCTACGCCGATTATCTCTGCGACGAAATCGTGCCGTTCGTGGAGGCGAAGTTCGGTTGCGGCGGCAAGGGTCGCCGCGGCGTTTTCGGCAAGAGCTCCGGCGGCTATGGCGCGGCCTGGCACGGCATGAACCGCCCCGGCTTCTGGGACGCGATCTCGATCAATTCCGGCGACATGGGGTTCGATGCGCTCTACATCCCGGCATTCTTTGAGGATTTGGATGTTCTGCGCAAATATGAGTACTCGATCGAGAAGACTTGGCGCGCGCTGATCGCCAAGAAAAAAATGGGCTTCAAGGAATCGGTCGCGCTCATGGATTGCGCGCAGGGCGCTTTCTACGATCCCGATCCCACGCAATTCATGAATATGCGCCTGCCACTCGATCCCTATACCGGCGAGTTCATCCCCGAACGCTGGAACAATTGGCTCGCGCACGATCCTGTGGTGATGTTCGACAATTTGGGCGAGCATCTGCGCGGGCTCAAATTGTTGTACATGGATTGCGGCAACCACGACAATTTTCGCATCCAATACGGCATGCGGAGGTTTGCGAAGAAGCTCTCCGCCGCTGCGATCGCGCATACGTACGACGAATTTGACGACGACCACATGGACGTAGACTATCGCATGGATGTGTTTCTGCCGAAGCTGGCTGGGGCGCTGGGGTGAACTTCTCTCGCGAAAATATGCTCCGTCATTCCGGACGCGCGCAGCGCGATCCGGAACCCAGGGGATCGTAGGGCGCCGTGCGTGTTGCCCTGGGTTCCGGGTATCGCTCCGCGATCCCGGAATGACGGTTGTGATTTGAGGCGTTGCTCAAAGGCGCGGCTTCAGCGCTTGACGTGCGCGCAATTGATGTATATACAATAAATGCCAAAGCCGCCGCCCGGATTCGAGTGGGACGAAGCCAAGGCCGCCGCGAACTGGCGCAAGCATGGCGTTTCGTTCGCGGCAGTGGACGATTTTGATTTCTCAACCGCCCTCGAACTTGAGGGAAGCGATCATGAAACCGAAGAAGACCGCACTACGCTACTCGGCAAGCTCGGCCGGGAAACATGCGTCCTCGTATTCACGAGGCGTGCGGGAAGGCTCCGCGTCATCAGCCTTCGGCGGGCCGCCGCAAAAGAGCGGCGTCTCTACATCGAAGCGAAAGGCTATTGATCCCGATAATCCGCCGCTGACGGATGCGCAATTGAAGCGGATGCGTCCCATTTCAAAAGAGACGCTGGATTTCATCAATCGCGCGCGTGGACGCCCGCCGGCGGAGGACCCGAAGCATGCCGTTAGCATCCGCCTGGATGGCGACGTGATCGAGCACTTCAAGCAAGCCGGCCCAGGCTGGCAAAGCCGCATTAACGCCGCGCTGCGCAAGCAGGCGAAGCTGGTGCGGAAGTAGTCAGAGCAAGGTTGCCCTGCTTGGCGTACGGTGGTTCTACCCGGTTGGCGCGAGGGGCTGCCCTGTTCTATTGCAGACATTGCCGCCGCGCGTATCCCTGAACCCTGAAGAGCAATGCATGGCCGCTGTTACACGAGTCCGGCTTCTGGTTGCGAGCGACGCGCCTGAGGTGGCGGCTCTCAATGCGCAACTCGGCTACAAAGCCGACGTTGGTGAGATTCGGGGCCGCCTGGAGCATATCGCGACGAAGCCAGACCACTCCGTGCTTGGCGCTGAGGGGCGCGAGGGGCTCTTGGGATTCGTTCATTTCTTTGAACGACCTTCTGTCGAAAAAGGCTTTGACATGGTGGTTCAGTCGCTTGTGGTCGATGAAAGGGGGCGAGCGGGCGGCGTTGGCCGCGTTCTGATGGAAGCGGTGGAAGCGGCCGCAAAGTCCAAATGCATAGCATCAGTGGCTTTGTCCTCGCGGGTCGACCGCTTGGACGCCCACGCATTCTACGCGGCGCTCGGTTACGAAGTCGCAGCCACGTCGAGCGTCTTTGTCAAGACATTGGCGTAGGCCGATGTCTCGTTGCGGGCTAACTTCGGCCCCGCCTCGTCCCTCAACTCCGCAACCGATACCCGCTCTTCAACACCGCCCAGCAGCACCAAGTCAGCGCCAGCGCCAGGCCGCCGGTGATTGCCGCGCCCGTCAGCAGCGGCGCGTCGGCGTGGCCGATGAAGCCGTAGCGGAAGCCGTCGATCAGCGAGAACACCGGGTTGTAGTGCGAGAGCGTGCGGATCGGTTCGGGCAGGATCGATGTGGAATAGAACGTGCCGGAGAGGAACGTCAGCGGCACGATGATGAAATTGGTCACTGCGGCGAGATGGTCGAACTTGTCGGCCCAGATGCCGCCGAGCAAACCGATGGCGCCAAAAATCACCGATGCCACCAGCGCGTAGTACAGAGCGATCAAAGGATGCGCGGGCATGACGTTGGCGAGCCAAGCCACGGCGACAAGGCTCGCCAGCCCCACCAGCATGCCGCGCGCGGCGGCGCCGGCGAGAAAAGCGATGGTGAGCTCAAGCGCCGACAAGGGCGGCATCAGGAAATCGACGGCGTTGCCCTGCACCTTGGCGATCAGCAGCGAGGAAGAGGAATTCTGGAACGCGTTCGAAAGGATCGACATCATCACCAGCCCGGCCGCCAGGCCGTCGGCGTAAGCGCGTTGCGAGCCTGGCCAATCGCCCCCGCGCACCAGCGAGAACACCATCATAAACAACAGCGTCTGGATCAACGGCGCGAATACGGTCTGTGCGCCCACCTTGAGGAAGCGCTGGACCTCGCGCTGAACCAGCGTCCGCAGCCCTAACCAATTAACGGCGCCATAATGACGGCTGGCGGGTGTTGCGGTTTCGACACGGGTGTCCATTTCGTGAACATGACCTTTCATACATTCTTCATAATAGTGAGTCGGCCTCGTTGAGTAATGCGCTAAGAAGCCGTTTGTACGAAGCTTTTGCGAAAATGTGCCATGAGCAGCCCCGGAATAAGTTGTGGATTAAATGAGCTGCGCCGGTTAGTAACTACAATAGGTATGGTGCTGTGACCCAGCCAGCCTCAACAGGTTGACATCCTCCCCAATAAAGCGAATGTAGGGCCATTCCCGCTGAGAGGCGGGCCTGGGCCAAGGGGGCTTGTGCTATGGGTTGGAGCGAAGAGCGCGTTGCGCTGTTACGAAAATTATGGACCGAGGGTCTCTCGGCCAGCCAGATCGCCAAACAATTAGGCGGTGTTACCAGAAATGCTGTGATTGGGAAAGTGCACCGTCTCGGCCTCGCCGGGCGGGCGACGCCCTCGCGGCCGGCCAAGCGCCCGGTGCGGACGGCGCGGCCGCGCATCGTTGGGCCGACAGCGCCGCGCATGCGCCTGCCTTCAAGCGTGCCGCACGTGATCATTCCCGATCTTGAACCGGTTCGCTTCGCCGATGGCAAGACCGCAACCGTACTTACCCTCAACGAAAGCATGTGCAAGTACCCCATAGGGGACCCCGCCGATACGGCCTTTGCGTTTTGTGGGCGCGCGTCCTCGTGCGGTCCGTATTGTCAGGATCACGCGCGTCTTTCCTACCAGCCAAGCCAGGCTAAGAAGCGCCGCGTCAGCGAGCCGGACGAATTGCGTCGCATGGTGCGCCTAGCGGCGATGTAAACGAACCCAAGAAGAGGCGAACTCCCCTCGACTTCAACGCCGCGACAGGGGCTGTCGCGGCGTTTTCGTTTTTCAGCGCCGCGCGTCAGCAAGCGCGCCGCGCCACATCAGCTCCGCCCGTTCGTTTGCGCGGCGTGCGCTTTCAACGTCTGACGCCGGCGCGCGATAACGCAGCTT
>JAKFYF010000162.1 GCA_021731005.1 Hyphomonadaceae bacterium | reverse complement strand
TCCGCTTCAACGCATGGTACGCGAAGGGCCCGCTCGATCCGCACGGGCTGCACGCCTGCGCCGATCTCGTCGCCGGCCTCGACGCGCTCTCTGCCGAGCGCGTCTGGAAGGAAACAAAGAAGCTGCTCGCCGCGCCCGATCCGCGCGCGGCTTGGGAGGCCATGAGCGCGATCGAGGTGCGCGCGCGCGCGCTGCCGGAAATGAGCCACGAGCAGCGCCTGGATGCGCTCTGCCGCCTCGAAGCCGATCTGCTCATGCCGGTGGACGCGATGACGCGTATTGCGGCGGCGCTCGAAAATCAGGAAAGCGCGCGCGCGCTGGCGCGGCGTCTGAAGCTCTCGAACGAGGAGCGCGATCGTCTGGTTGCCGCGCTTGGCGACGAGGCGAAGATCGTTTCCTACATGTCGCTCAAGGAAATGCGCCGCGCCATCTACAAGCTCGGCAACGAAGCGTTCCGCGATCGCGTGATGCTGGCTTGGGCAGGCGCTGGCGGGGACAAGGCGCAAGCCTGGCGCGCGCTAATCGCGCACGGGCAGATGTGGACCCCGCCCAAATTGCCGCTCTCGGGCGATGAAGTGATGGCTGCCGGCGTACCCGCCGGGCCCAAGGTCGGCGAAGTGATGCGCGAGGTCGAGGCCTGGTGGATCGACGCGGACTTCCCGGGCGACAAGCTCTCGGTGATCGAGCGGCTGAAGGCGGTGGCGCAGGGCATTGCCTAGGCACAAAATATTTATATTAAACAACACTATATAGAAGCAGCGTGACTTCGGCGCGCATTTGTTATAACTTGAGTTATAACAAATGGAGGCCGCTAATGACCGATCCGAAGAAGCCCAGGGGCGTCAGCGATTCCGAGCGCGCGCCGTTCGAACACCAGCCCCCCGCCAAGCCGGCCGGGCGCACGCTCAAGGTGCGCCGCGTCGGCAATTCGCTCGGCGTGGTTCTGCCCAAGGACGTGCTGGCCAAGCTGCGCGTCGGCGAGGGCGATGAACTCAATGTCAGTGAAACCCCGGATGGGGTGGCGCTGACGGTGTTCGACGAAGAAACTCGGTTTCAGCTCGAGATCGCCCGCGACGTCATGCGCCGCTATCGCAACACTTTGCGTGAGTTGGCGAAGTGAGTGAGCCCTTCTGGGTTCAACGCGGCGTAGTGTTGATCGCGCACGACGAGGCGCTTGCCGTCCATGGAGGCGCTTCGGGCGTGCGCGACATGGGCCTGCTCGAATCGGCGCTGGCGCGGCCACAAAACCAATTCGCTTACGGCGAAAGGGATGTGGCCGCGCTGGCGGCGGCCTACGCGTTCGGCATTATCCGCAATCACCCGTTTGTCGATGGCAACAAACGCACGGCGTTCATGGTCGCGGTGCTCTTCCTCGAGCGCAATGGCGCACGCTTCACGGCAAGCGAAGTCGATGCGGCGCTGAAAACGCTGGCGCTGGCGGCGTCGGAGATCGGCGAGGAAGAATTCGCGGCTTGGCTCCGCGAGAACGTCGCAGCGCGTCACAAAACGTCCCCGTCAGATTGAAACGCGGCCCCCTCCCCTCGCGGGGCCTCGCGGGGAGTGAGTGCTTGGCAGCGCCCCCGTGAATGCCGCCTTGACGGCGCCGGGCCATCAGACGCAGAGTCACACGATCAGCAACGCCAGCAGAGGGAGGATGCGATCATGACAGCCATTGTTTCAGCGGCCTTCCGCCGCGCTGCTGGCGTGCGCCCGCTACTCGTTCTGAAGACGTGAGGGCGCCCCCGGCAGCATTCGCAAACGACTTGTTGCTGGACCTATTCAAATGATTGATCTTTACGGCTGGAGCGCTACGCGCCAGCAGGAATTCGCTCCCTATGCGGCGCAGGAGCTTGCGCCCGCGCGCGTGACAGCCCACCATCGCGGCCTCTGGCGCTTAATGACTCAAGCCGGAGAAATCGCGGGGCGGCTTAGCGGACGGTTCGCGTTAGAAGCCGCGCGGGGCGAGCATCCGGTAGTGGGCGATTGGCTGGCGATCGGCGCGCCCGAAGCCGTCGGCGACGCGCTGATCCACGCGCTGCTGCCGCGCAAGAGCGCTTTTGCGCGGCGTGCGCCGGGGGGGCGGTGTTCAGGTGATCGCGGCCAATGTCGATGTCGCGCTGCTGGTCGCGGCCCTGAACAATGACCTCAATCCCCGCCGGCTTGAGCGCTATCTGGTGGCCGCGCGCGATAGCGGCGCTTCGCCTGTCATCGTGTTGACCAAGACCGATCTGTGCGCCGATCCCGCCGCCGCCACCCTTCTGGTGGCGGCCATCGCAGGCAGCGCGCCGATCGTGACGCTCTCGGCGCTGACCGGCGACGGGCTTGGCGAGCTCGGCGCGTGGCTGAAACCCGGGGCGACGGCGGTGCTGCTCGGCTCCTCGGGCGCTGGCAAATCCACGCTGCTCAACGCTCTTGCGGGGCGCGCCTTGATGAGCACGGGCGCGATCCGCGAAAGCGATGACCGCGGCCGCCACACCACCACGCATCGCGAATTGTTCCGTTTGCCGGGCGGAGCGCTGGTGATTGACACGCCGGGCATGCGCGAACTCGGGCTGTTGGCCGACGACGCGGCGCTAGACGCCAGTTTCGAGGATGTGGTTACGCTGATGGGAAACTGCCGCTTCAACAATTGCTCGCACGCCAACGAGCCCGGCTGCGCCGTGCTGGCGGCGTTGCAAGGCGGCGGTATAAGCCACGAACGCTGGCAAGCCTATCTCAAACTCGGACGTGAGCTTGCCTTTGCCGCGCGCCGCGAGGACGTGAGCGCCGAAGCAGCCAACCGCGCGCGCTGGAAAAAGGTGCACAAGGCCCAGCGCGCGAAGTATCAGCACCGGAAGCGAAACGAAGAGCGGTGACGTTGTCGCTGCCGCGGAGTGGGAGGGGCTCGTTCCGTCCGAGTGGAGCGAGCGCCTCCTGGCGCGCTGCTTTTTTCACGCTGGTGCGACGGCGATATACGGGGCGGGAGCCCCGCTCTCCAACCTCCCAAACTCAGTCTCTATCCGCGCATCGTCTGCCCCTGCTCCACCCGCACCAGGCGAAACACGGCGACGACTTGGTCAACGCGGCCGCCAGGATTCGTGCGCACCGCATAGGAATTGATGCTGAGCCAGCGGCGCTCGCCCTCTGGCGTTTCAATGCCCATCACCACATCGTGTTGGGGCTCGCCCGTGCGTAGGGTTATCATGGCCGGGTGATCGTCGCCGGCAAACGCTTCGCCGTTGGCCTTGGTCGCGCGCCAGCGTGGGTCGCGCGACGCGCGGCCGAAAAGCTCATCTTCGGACAAGCCCAGGATTTCAGACGCCGCCTGGTTCGAATCGATAATGGCGCCGCTGGGCCCATGCACGACCATGCCTTCTGATGTGGACTCGATCACTGACCTGTAGCGCGTTTCCGCGCGCGCCAGCGCCAATTCGAGAAAACGGTGGCGGTCTCGCTCGAGATGGGCGCGGCGAGCGTCGATGTGGCGCGCCGTCAGGCGCGCATGGCGCTCGAGGTGGGCGATCTCGGCTTTGCTCCATTGCCGCGGCGCGTGATCGATGGCGCAGATTGCGCCCAGGCGCGCGCCGCACTCGAGCACCAGAGGGGCGCCGGCATAGGCGACGATGCGCGGCCCGCCGGTCACCAGTGGATTGTCCCTGAAGCGGGCGTCGAGGCGGGCGTCCGCGACCGTGAGCGTCGCGTCGCTCAAGATTGCGTGGGCGCAAAAGGCGTGATCGCGATGGGTTTCCGCGGCATCTATTCCGCGCCGCGCCTTGAACCATTGTCGTTGTTCGTCCACCAGCGATACCAGAACGATCGGGGCGCCGACGGCTTGCCGCACTGAATCGACAATGTCGTCAAAAAACTCCTCGATCCCTGTGTCGAGGATGGAGGCGCGGTTCAGCGCTTCGATGCGGCTGGATTCGTCGAAAGGCAGGTGAGCCGCTGGCATCAGGCGACATCAATATCGAACACATCGCGCTCGCCCGCGCGCCGGAACGGGCCCGCGTATTTGTGCGCCCGCCCGCGGCGGCGATCGGGGCCGACATAGGCGAGAACCTCGATGAACGGCCGCGGATTGAGCAGCACCGCGTTGATGCGCGCGTAGAGTTTCGCGCTGGTGAGCGGCTTGGACACAACCTCATTGACGCCAGCGTCGCGCAAGGCCATCAGCCGCGTCGGCGTTGCCGAGGCGGTCATGACAATAACCGCAAGGCGCCTGTCGGGGCTGTGCGCGGCGGTTCTGATCTGGCGCAGGGTTTTGACGCCGTCATAGGGCATTTCGAGGTCGAGGAAGAGCAGGTCCGGCGCGCGCTCGCAGATCAGCCTGAACGCCTCGCCGCCGTCATCGGCCTGGCGGATGTCGCGCATGCCGGTCGATTTCAGGATTTCCGATACGATGTCGCGGGAGGATTTTTGATCGTCGGCTATGATCGCGCTCAGGTGCTGGAGTCTCATGGGCGCGAGGTAGGGCGGGGCGGTTAAGATTGGGTTAGGGTCCAGACTCAATTGAGCCAATAGGCGACGAGGGCGGCGAGTTGAACGGCGGCGAGATAATTTCGTGCGAGCTTATCGTAACGGGTGGCTACGCGCCTGAAATCCTTGAGCCTGCAGAAGCAG
>JAKFYF010000144.1 GCA_021731005.1 Hyphomonadaceae bacterium | reverse complement strand
ATATGGGGAAATGGAGGGCGTAGGAGTGTAGCTCAGCTGGTAGAGCATCGGTCTCCAAAACCGAGGGCCGGGGGTTCGAGTCCCTCCACTCCTGCCATCGCCGGATCGGCCGGGGCCGGCCCGCACGATGGGCGCCGAACATACCCCAGGACACGCCAAGGCAACGCGGCAAGCACCGGAAGAAAGTCGAAACGCCGAATGTCAATTGAAGACGCCGACCACGAAGAACCTCAGCGCAGGGGCGGGATTTTTCGCTTCTGGGGCGAGGTGCGCGCCGAGGGACGCAAAGTTACTTGGGCCACGCGCCAGGAAGTGACGGTGTCGACCATCATGGTGTTGATCATGGGTTTTGCCGCGGCGATTTTCTTCTTCTTGGTGGATAGCCTGTTGCGCATGGGCGTCGGTTCCCTGCTTGGAATTTTTGGTTGAGCGTCATGGTCGAAGCCCAAGAACAAACCGCCCCTTCGCGTCCCAGCAATGAGCGCGCGCGCTGGTACATCGTGCACGCCTATTCGAATTTCGAGCAGAAGGTGGCCGAGGCCATCCGCGAGCAATCGCAGCGTCAGGGCCTCGAAGATCAGTTCGACGACATCCAGGTGCCGACCGAGGAAGTCACTGAAGTGGTGCGCGGGACCAAGAAGGTCCGCCAGCATCGCCACTTCCCGGGCTATGTGCTGGTGAAGATGGAACTCACCGACGAGGCTTATCACCTGGTCAAGAACACGCCGAAGGTGACGGGTTTTCTGGGCCAGCAAAACAAGCCGCAACCGGTTTCCGACAAGGAAGTCGAACGCATCCTCGGGCGCGTCGCGGAAGTTGGCGCGCAGAGGCCGCGCCAACTTGTCCATTACGAGATCGGCGAGCGCGTGCGCGTCTCCGACGGCCCGTTCCAGAGCTTCGAAGGCATGGTCTCGGAAGTCGACGAGGAACGCGGACGGCTTAAGGTCGCGGTGATGATTTTCGGCCGCGAAACGCCGGTGGATCTGGAGTACGGCCAGGTCGAGAAGCTGCGCTGAATCTCGTCCAGCGCGCTGGCGCTTCCGCTCCGGTGAGCCTACCCAGGACGCATGGGACTTCACATCGAACGCAGAGCCGATCCGCGCGCGCGCCGGCGGCGCGCATGGGCGCTGGCGCTCATGGCGGCGGCTGTTCTGCTGGCATGGGTTTTTTCCGCTGGCGGCCTGGGGCGTGTCGTTGCCGATCTGTGGATCATGACGATGCGGGTCGTGGCCGGCCTGCTGGGTGGCTTGCTAGGCGGCGCCTAAGTTGTGAGTGACCGCGCTGGGCGTCGGCTAGTTTCGCCGCCATCGACTTCATGGGAGGGGAGCATGCGTACGCTCTACTTTGCTGGGTTGGCGCTTGCCGCATTCGCCGCCACGGCGGCCATCGCACAAACCACATCTCTAAGCCGGGCGCGGCAATCTCAACATTGCACGCAGGCCGCCGAGCGGGCTGCGCGACAGGTAGATGTCGCCTCCGTGCCCGCGGGCTACGTCGCGGGCGATGGCGAGCCCTAGGCCGACGCCTTTTTGATTGCGCGAGCGCGTGGCGTCCAGCCGTGAAAACGGGCGAAACGCTTCCTCATAGAGTTCTTCGGGAATGCCGGGTCCGTCGTCGTCGACAATGACGCGCACGGTCGCGCTGTCGTGCTCCACGCGCACCGCCACCTTGTCGCCATGGGCGGCGGCGTTGTCGATGAGGTTGGCGACGCAGCGTTTGAGCGCGCGCGCACGCCCGGGAAGTTCGGCGCCGGAAGCAATTGCGAGATCGATAGCCGCGCCGCCGCGCTCAGCGTGCTCGGCGACCCCGCGCGCGATTTCACCCAGGTCGGCACGCGCGGGCGCTTCCTCGGCCAGGCCTTTCGCAAACGCGAGATACTCATCGAGCGTCTCTTCCATGTCGGCAAGATCGTGCTTGGCTTCCTCGATGTCAGGCGAGGGCGGCATCAAGGCGAGCTGCAATTTCAGCCGCGTCAGCGGCGTGCGGAGGTCGTGGCTGACGCCGGCGAGCAATTGCGAACGCTGCTCGATGTGGCGCTTGATCCGCTCGCGCATGTCGAAAAACGCGTGCGTTGCGCCGCGGACTTCGCGCGCGCCGCGGACGCGGAAGGGCCTGGGCTCCTCGCCGCGCCCGAACCGCTCCATCGCGTCGGCGAGCTGTTCGATCGGGCGCACCTGATTGCGGATGAACAAAATCGACACCAAGCAGAAGAAGATGGTGCCGAACAACACCCAGGCCACGAACAGCGGCCCAGAGCGCGCCTGCACCCGGTCGCGCCGCGCCTGCACCTCCATCACGCCGCCGGGGATTGCCAGGCGCAAATAGACATAGGGCCCGCGGCAACTGGGATCGTACCAGATGGCGCGATTGAGATCGTACTCGAGCGCCTCCACCAGATAGCGGTCGATAAAGGCGGTCTGCGAACGGCCGCAGCGTTGGCGGGCGAGCGCGCCGCCTTGTTCGATCTTGAGGTCGAGCCGCAGCGGCGCTTGCGCCATAGCGCGCACCCGGCCAAAATTCTCCGGAGTTGGATCGCTCTCGTACATCTGCAACAGCAGCGTAACGTCGGCGGCGACCGCCTGGCTCATGCGCTTTGACGTGAAGCGCCAATGGTCGTCCAGGAATACCAGGGTGATGATCAATTGCAGGATCGCGGCCGGCACGATCACGATCAAAGCGGCGCGCCAATAAAGCCCGGTCGGGGTGAAGTCGCGAAGCCGGAAGCGGCCGAGTTTCATCGTGCTTAGTCCGCCGCCAACCGATAACCGATTCCGCGCACCGTTTGCAGAAAAACCGGCGCGCGCGCGTCGGCCTCCACCTTGCGCCGCAGCCGCGTGACCTGCACATCGACCGAACGCTCCAGCCCCGCGCCGGTGCGGCGGGCGAGTTCCTCGCGGCTAACGACTTCTCCCGGTCGCGCAGCGAGTATGCGCAGCAGCGACACCTCCGCTTCCGTCAGGCGCACGGTGGCGCCGTCGCATTGCAGTTCGCCGCGCATGCTGTTGAACGCGAACGGCCCGAAGCGCACCGTTTCCGGGGCCTCGCCGCGATTGGTTACGCTGCGGCGCAGAATGGCGTTGATGCGCAGCGCCAGTTCGCGCGGCTCGAACGGCTTGGCGACATAGTCGTCGGCGCCGATGGAAAGGCCGCGAATGCGATCCTCGGGCATGCCGCGGGCGGTCAGCAGCACGATCGGAACCTGCGAAGTGCGGCGCACGCTTTCAGCCAGCGAAAAGCCGTCCTCCACCGGCATTGTCACATCCAGGATCAAAAGGTCGAATTCCATGCCCTCGATCAGTTTGCGGGCTTGGGCGGCGTCGGCGGCCGCCGACACGCGCGCGCCCGCTTGCGAGAGGAAGCGCTTCAGCAGGTCGCGAATGCGGTCGTCATCATCGACCAGCAGCAGGTGAGGAGGGCGATCAAGGGCGTCGAACGCCAGCGCGGCGTTCATTCGGGAAATCTCCAAGATGGCGACAAAAATGGAAAGTCCATCTCAAATTTGCCGTCGTGCTATACGGAAATTGTGCGTAGCCGGTTCCGGATTGACAAACATGCCGTGCCGCTGTCCAAGAACGTGAAAATCATCCAACAATGCCCGCCACAATCCCATTGCGGAGGCGAATGGGCAAGGGGCAATACTGTTCGGGGCGCACGGCCTCGACGGCGCAAGGACGGCATATGGCGGCTCAGGCATTTCACGATCGCGACGGTTGGGTATGGATGGACGGCGCGTTCATCCCCCACCGCGACGCCAAGGTGCATGTGCTCACCCATGCGCTGCATTACGCGTCCAGCGTGTTCGAGGGCGAGCGCGCTTACGATGGGGTGGTGTTCAAAAGCCGCGAGCACAGCCAGCGCCTGCACCAATCCGCGCGCATTCTGGGTTTCGATCTCCCCTATGGCGTGGAAGAGCTTGACCGGGTGAAACACGAATTGGTCGCCAAGCAAGGCTTCGGCGATTGCTATCTGCGCGCGCTGGCGTGGCGCGGTTCCGAGCAGATGGGGGTTTCAGCGGCGCGCCGCGACGTGCGTGTGGCGGTGTCGGCCTGGGAATGGGGCGATTATTTTGCCGACAAGATGAAGGGCGTGAGGCTCATGATCGCGCCCTGGCGGCGCCCAGCGCCCGACACAGCGCCCACAAACGCCAAAGCGGCCGGCCTCTACATGATCTGCACGCTGTCGCGTCATGCGGCCACCGACGCCGGCTTTGACGACGCAATGATGTTCGATTGGCGCGGCCAGATCGCGGAAGCCACCGGCGCCAACATCTTCTTCGTGCGCGACGGGGTCATTCATACGCCGACGCCGGACTGTTTTCTGGACGGCCTCACCCGTCAGACCGTGATCGCCCAGGCGCGTCGGCGCGGCGTCGAAGTGATCGAGCGCGCGATCTTCCCGAACGAGCTTGCGACGTTCAGCGAGGCTTTTCTCACCGGCTCCGCCGCGGAGATTACTCCCGTGCGCGAAATTGCCGGTTTGAGCTTCAAGCCGGGCGCGATGTGCGAGCAGGCGATGAGCGATTATTCCGCGCTAACACGGCGCAAGAACGCGGCTTGAGCGTTGAGAACCCTCGCCCCCCGAGAGGGGGGAGAGGGCGGGGTGAGGGG
>JAKFYF010000056.1 GCA_021731005.1 Hyphomonadaceae bacterium | reverse complement strand
GCCTGCGGAGGCGGGGGTAACGATCCTGGCGGCGTACCTTGTCGTGGTTGCAGTGGCGGCGCTGGCGGATGCACGCGCCAAGCGCACAAATGCTTGACCTCCCTTCTCCCCCTGCGCGGGAGAAGGTGGCGCAAAGCGCCGGATGAGGGGGCGGCGCGAGCGCAGGAGAGAGCGCGATCCCTTCACCCGCCCCGGACTTGTCCGGAGCGACCTCTCCCCCGCAGGGGGAGAGGTGACGCACATCACGACGAACTCAACTCAATCCACGCATCCTCATCCATCACCTTGACGCCAAGCGCCTCCGCCTCAGCGAGTTTGGTCCCCGCACCCGGACCGGCAACCACCAGATCGGTCTTTTTCGACACACTGCCCGACACCTTCGCGCCCAAAGCTGTCGCGCGCGCTTTGGCTTCATCGCGCGTCATCTTCTCCAGCGTTCCGGTAAACACGATGGTGAGGCCCGCGACTTTGCTCGATGTCGCCGCGCGCGGCTGATCCTGCACGCGAACCTGCGCCAACAAGCGCTTCAGCGCCTCGGTGTTGTGCGGCTCGGCGAAGAAGTCGACCAGGTGTGACGCCGCTACTGGCCCAACGCCATCGACGCGAGCGAGTTCGAGGAAATCCTCGCCCGGCGCCTGCTTCGCCGCCGCTCCTACCGCTGCGATTGCTTCGCTCAACGAGCCGAACTCGGCGACCAGCCCCTCCCACGCCTTGGCGGTGACGCCTTTGATCTTTGGAAATGGCCCGCCAGATCCCTCGCCGGCAAAGAGGTCCGCATGTTTTGACGATGCCGGCGAGGCGCCGGCGGTCCATGACTGCACCGCCGCGATCAGCGCCGCGCGCGCGCCGTCGCCGACACCGCGGACGCGATCAAGCGTTTCGTATGCCGCGCCCGGGCGCGCCTTCACCGCGCGCTGCATCGCCTCCTCGAACGCGTCCCAGCTTTCGAACCGACGCGCGATCACGCCGGCTGTGGTTTCGCCGATATCGCGGATGCCCAGCCCGTAGAGAAAGCGCGCGAATTCTGGCTCGCGCCGCGCCTCGATGGAGGCGAGCAGGTTCGTGACACTTTTCTCGCCGTAGCCCTCGCGCTCCATCAGCTCGACGCGATGCTCATGCAGGCGAAATATGTCCGCGGGCGCCTTGATCCAACCGAGCTCGTGAAACTCCTCGATCTGCTTGTCGCCGAGGCCTTCGATGTCCATGGCGCGGCGCGCGGCGAAATGCTTCAGCCGCTCCACCACCTGCGCCGGACAATCGAGCCCGCCGGTGCAGCGCGCGACTACGCCCTCCTCGCCCGGGGCGAGCTCACGCGCGACATGCGCCCCGCAGACCGGACACGCATCGGGGAAATGGTATTTGCACGCGCCCCGCGCCCGCTTCTCCAGCAGCACATCGACGATCTGCGGGATCACGTCGCCGGCGCGCTGCACAACCACCGTGTCACCCACGCGCAGATCCTTGCCGCCGCGGATGGGCGCGCCGTCGGCGCCGATGCCGGTGATGTAGTCGGCATTGTGCAGCGTCACATTGGTCACTGTGACGCCGCCGACGAATACCGGCTTCAGCCGCCCCACCGGCGTCAGCGCGCCGGTGCGGCCGACTTGGATGTCGATGCCCTCAAGCACGGTCTCGACCTGCTCGGCGGCGAATTTGTGGGCGATCGCCCAACGCGGCGAGCGCGAGACGAATCCCAACCGCTGCTGCAGCGCCAGCAAGTCGACCTTGTACACAACGCCGTCGATCTCGTAGGCGAGCCTGTCGCGGCGCGCGAGGATGTTCCCGTAGACAGCAAGCAGGGCCTCGGCGCTGTTCGCGCGCTTGATCTGCGCCAGCGGAAACCCAAGCCCTTCCAGCCGCCGCATCGCGTCGTATTGCGTCTCCGCGAGCGGTTCGCTTACCTCGCCCCAGCCGTGCGCGAAGAATCGCAGCGGCCGGGTCGCGGTGATGCGCGCGTCGAGTTGGCGCAGCGCGCCGGCGGCGGAATTGCGTGGATTGACGTAGCTCTGCTTGCCTTCCGCTTCCAGGCGCGCGTTCATCTTCGCGAACGCGGCCTTCTCTATGTAGACCTCGCCGCGCACTTCGAGCACCGATGGCGCGCCCTCCAAAACGTGCGGGATGTCGGCCAGGGTGCGCAGATTGGCGGTGACATCCTCGCCCTCGCGCCCATCGCCGCGGGTCGCGCCTTGCACGAAGCGGCCGTTCTCGTAGCGCAGCGAGGCTGAAAGCCCGTCGATCTTAGGTTCCGCGGTGAACGCCGGCGGCGCATCGAGATTGAGGAAACGCTGCACGCGCGTGACGAAGGCGTGCGCATCTTCCGCGTCGAACGCATTGTCGAGCGAGAGCATCGCTACCGCATGGCGCACCTTGCCGAACTTCTCAGCGGGCGCTGCGCCCACGCGCTTGGAGGGGCTGTCCTCGCGGATCAGACTTGGAAAGCGAGCCTCGATCGCCGCATTGCGCTTGCGTAGCGCGTCGTACTCGGCGTCGGTGAGTTCGGGTGCGTCCTTGGAGTAATAGAGCTTGTCGTGGCGCGCGATCTCGGCGGCCAGCCGCTCAAGTTCCCGATCGGCTTCGCTGGTTTTCAGTTCGTCGACAGGCTTGTTGTGCGCCACACACAGCGAATCCTAGAAAACCTGACCGAAGGTGCGTCCGAACCAGCCGCGGCGTTGGGCTTCATCCTCGGCCACCGGCGCGACGCCGGAATCGGTCATCACGGCGTAGGAACGCTGGTACCAGTCGCTGCCAGGGAAATTGTGCCCAAGGATCGCCGCCATGCGCTGGGCTTCGTCGATCATGCCAACCGACAGGTAGGATTCCACCAGACGGTGCAGCGCCTCGGGCGCGTGCGACGTGCGTTGGAAGTTCGTGTTCTCAATCACATTGCGGAAGCGATTGATGGCCGCCAGGTGCTGATCGCGCCGCAGATAATAGCGTCCCACCGACATCTCCTTGCCCGCCAATTGGTCATAGACCATGTCCATTTTGAGCCGGGCGTCTTGAGCGTAGGGGCTCTCGGGATAGCGGCGCACCACGTCGTTGAGGGCGGCCAGCGCGCGTTCGGTGGTGCCCTGGTCGCGGCCGACATCGAGGATGCGCTCGAACTGGCAGATGGCGACAAGGTAAAAAGCGTACGGGGCGCTCTCATTGCCGGGGTGGAGCGCTATGAAACGCTGCGCGTCCTCAATGGAGTCGTCATACTGGTTGGCTTGATAATGCGCGAACGCCTCCATCAGCATGGAGCGGCGCGCCCACGACGAATAAGGATGCTGGCGCTCGACTTCCTCGAAGGCGGCAAGCGCATCGGCCCAGCGTCTTTCGTCAAGCATCGCCGCGCCGCGATTGTACAGCTGAGCGACCGGCTCGTCGACAAACTGCACGGCTTCGCGCGCCCGGTTTCCCCCGCATGCGCCGAGGCCGGCCGCCAAGAGAGCCAGCGCAAGCGCGCGCACAATCTGCCTTTGCCTGAGCTTCATACTTGGCCTCTTCTCGCTTCAGGCTCCGACCGAAATCGCTGCGAGCCCCATCCAGTGCACCGGAACCCGGACTCCGATTCCGAGCAGTGCCGCGTGATACAGGATGCCAGGGCCGCAGCAAAGCACCAGCGGCTGTAGTGCGAACAGGGATTTTCAGCCGGCCGCGGCCAGCGCCATGGCGGGTTCGCGGCGGCCCTCGGGTGCGCCCTCGCAATCCCACATCCAGGCCTCCGAGCTGTCGAGCAGCGCCCGCACCAGGCGCGCGTTCAGCGCGTGCCCGGGTTGGTCCGCCACAAAACGGCCGCAAATCGGCGCGCCGGCGAGCGCGAGGTCGCCGACCGCGTCCAGCAGCTTGTGGCGGACGAATTCGTCGTCAAACCGCAGCCCCTCGGGGTTCACCACCCGGCCTTCGTCGACCACAACGGCATTGGCCATGGAGGCGCCGCGGCCAAGGCCAGCCGCGTGCATCCGCTCCACGTCGGAAAGGAAACCGAAGGTGCGCGCGTCGGCGATTTCGGTCAGGAAGCTTTCGCGCGTCAGGCTTATCCTACGGCGCTGCACGCCAATGGCGAGATCGGCGAACCGTATCGTCACATCGAGGTCGAGGCCTTGGAAATCCACCGCCGGCAACAGCGCGGCGCTCTTTGCGCCCATGCGCACTTCGATCGGCTCCAGGATGCGAATGACACGCCGGTGGGCGTTCAGGGTTTTTACACCGGCATTGGTCAGCACCTGCACAAACGGCGCGGAAGAACCGTCAAGGATCGGCAATTCCGGGCCGTCGACCTCGATCACCAGATTGTCAATACCGAGGCCGGCGCAGGCCGACATCAAGTGCTCGACCGTGCCAATCTCCACGCCAGCGGCGTTGCGCAACGTGGTGCAATTGCGGGTCTCTGAAACGTTATCGGCATGGGCGCGGATCACATTGTCCACCCCGCGCACGTCCGAGCGAATGAAGATAATACCCGCATCGGCGCCAGCCGGGGTCAAAGCCAGCCGCACATGGGCGCCGGAATGCACCCCAACGCCGGCGCAAACCGCTGGGCCTGCTATGGTTTTTTGAAGGCGCACTGAAAGGCTCTCGTCCACGTTGATTTGTCCCCCCGCTGCCGGGCGTGTTCGGGCCCCCCGACCCTCACCCCGTCTAA
>JAKFYF010000285.1 GCA_021731005.1 Hyphomonadaceae bacterium | reverse complement strand
AGCAGGGACGACGAGGACGAGCGCGGCGGCGCCGAACCGATCGACGCAGAATTTGAGCCGGCGCGCGCCCAGCCCAGAAGCGGTGTGGGCGGGGGCACGGCCCTCTTGCTGGCGATCGTCGCCGCCGGCGCCGGCGCGGCGGGCGGGGCGGCAGCGCCGCGTGTGCCGGCGGTGCAAAGCGCGCTCGACCAAGTGCTGCCGAGCAAGCTCGCGGGAGCGGGAGCGGCGGCGCCGGAAGCGATCGCCGCCGTCGACCAGAGGCTCGACGCTATCGAGACGCTGATGAACACGCCGCTTTCGGCGGCCGCCGCGGGTCAGGCTGGCGACGCAGGCACTGGCGCGCGCGTGTTTGCGCTGCAAGCGGGCTTGCGCGACGTCGAAACGCAATTGCGACAATTGCCAACGACCCAACAAGTGACCACGCTCGTCGCCGAAGTGCGGCGCCTGCAAGAGGAGCTGCCAGCGGTGGCCGCGGAAGCGCGTTCCGCCGGCATTGCCGCGCGCGCTTCTTATGCGGTGGTGGCCGCAGGAGAAGCTTCGCGCACCTCAGGCCCGTTCGAACAAGCGCACGCCGCGCTCGCCGCGCTGTTGCCTGAAGATCCCAATGTCGCCGCGCTGGCGCCGCTCGCGCGCACCGGCGCGCCGACGCGCATCGAGCTGCGCGACCGCTTCGGGCGGCTCGACAACGACATCATCCGCGCCGCCATGGAAAGCGAGGCCGGCGCCGGTTTCTGGGGCCGCATCCAGGCTGCGCTGGCGCAATGGATCGTGGTGCGCCGCGCCGGCGGCGGCGACACCCCCGACGCGATCGTCACCCGCACGGAAGCAGCGCTCGCCTCCGATCAACTCGATGTCGCCATTCGCGAATTGAACAAATTGCCGGAAGCGCCAAAGCGCGTCGCCCAGCCCTGGATCGACGACGCCACTCGCCGCCTGGACATCGACACGCGCCTCGCCGCGATCCGCACAGAATTGTCGCGGGGGAGCTGATTCACATGCTGAGACTGGCTTTTCTGCTGATCATCGCGGTCGCGGCCATGCTTGCGTCGTGGCAGATCGTGACCACCGATCCGGGCAATGTGGATATTTCCTGGGGCGGCGTGCAGATCACCACCAGCGCGCTGTTCGGGCTGTTGATCCTGGTCGTGCTGATCGCGATCGCGCTGCCGCTGTTGCGCCTGCTCATGTTCCTGATGGACGCGCCCGGGCGCATCGGCAAAGCCAGCCAGCGCGCCCGCACGCGCCGCGGTCAGGAAGCGCTGGCGTTGGGGTTGATCGCCGCCGAGGCTGGCGAGTTCGAGGACGCGCGCCGCCACGCCGACAAGGCCGAAGATCTGATCGACGAGCCGAGGCTCGCCATGCTGCTGCAAGCGCGCGCCGCCGAAGTCGGGGGCGACACCGCCGCCGCCGAGCGCGCCTATTCCGGCATGCTCCAACATGAGGACACCGAAGTGCTGGGCCGCAAAGGCCTGATGGCCGCGGCCCTGAAGCGCGGTGACCGCACCGCCGCGCGCGCACAGGCTGAAGGCGCGCTGAAAACATCCAAGAGCGCCGCATGGCCCTTCCAGTACGCGTTCGACCTCGCGGTGCAGGCCGCGGATTGGGACGCGGCGATGGAGACGCTGGAAATCGGCGACAAGCGCAAATTCGTGGAAGACAAAGTTGCCAAGCGCCGCCGCGCGGTGCTGATGGCGGCCCAGGCCGCCAAACTCGAACGCGAGCGCCGGCCCGACAAGGCCGCCGAGCTGGCGCAGAAGGCCTTCCGCACCGCGCCGGCGTTTGCCCCGGCGGGCGCGTTGGCGGCGCGGCTGCTCGCGCTTGAAGGCAAGAACGAACGCGCCGCTGCGATCCTGGAGGAAGCGTGGGAAAACGGCCCGCATCCAGCGCTCGCGCATGCGTACCGCGATCTTGTACAGGGTGAGAGCCGCGACGCGCGCGCGCAGCGCATGATAGCGCTGGTGGAGCGGCGCCGCGATCACCGCGAAAGCCGGTTGGTGCTGGCGGAGCTGGCGATGGAGCGCGGCGATTGGGCCGGCGCGCAGGCCGCGCTCGACGACGCCTATCGCGAGAATCCCTCCTCGCGCATCTGCATCCTGTTCGCGCAGGTCGCCAAGGGCCGCGGCGACGAGAACGGCGCCCGCACTTGGCTCGGCCAAGCCGCCGCCGCGCCGCGCGAAGCCGATTGGTCGGACCTCGATCCCGAAGGCCCTGCCTTCCTTTACGACGACAACGATTGGGCGCGGCTCGTCTATGTGTTCGGCGACGGCGGCCAGCTCATTCATCCGCGCATGGAGCGCGGCGGCGCCGATGCGCTGGGGCCGGTTTTGGCGCTGCCGGGCGTACAACTGGCGCTGCCGAAGGCCGAGCCCGCGAGCGCAGAAATGGTGCAGTAGCGGCCAGCCGGCGCTCGGCCGATATGGGTGTGTGCGCTGGCGCTTAGCGAACGCCGTTGGCGCGGAACCAGGCAAGGCAGCGCGCCCAGCCGTTGGCCGCTGCTTCGGAATTGTAGGTTTCGCGATAATCGGCGTGGAAGCCGTGATCGGCGCCGGGATACACTACCAGCTCAGAGTTCGTGGGATTGCTATTGTTCCCGAGCGCGGCGCGCATCGCTTCGACATTGGCCACCGGTATGCCGCGGTCGTTTTCGCCGTAGAGCCCAAGCACCGGCGCTTTCAAGCTTGACGCAATATCAACCGGCCACGGCCGCTCTTCATCGGCGCCGAAGCCGCCGACCTGCGGCCGCACCAGACGCCCATACCAGGCAACGCCGGCCTTGATCGCGGCAAAGCGCGCGGAGGCCATCCACACCACGGTTCCGCCCCAGCAAAAGCCGGTGACGCCGAGCGCGGCGGCGTTCACGAATCGCTGCGTGCTCAGCCAAGCAATCGCGCCTTCGGTATCACCCATGACTTGTTCGTGTCGCGCGGCGGCGACGATGGCGCGGATCTGAGTGAATTCGGTCAACGGCGCGGGATCGCCGGCGCGATCGAAGTAGTCGGGTGCGAGCGCCACGTAACCTTCGTGCGCGAAGCGGCGGCAGACATCCTTGATGTAGGCGTGGATGCCGAAAATCTCGTTGACGACGATGATCGCGCCGTGGCGGCCGCGCCCCCAGGGCCGTGCAACATAGGCCGGCAAGTGGTAGCCGCCAGCGCCTTCGAAGTGGACGTCTTCCTCGACCAATCCCTCACCTGGCGTGACCACCGGCTCGGCGTTCGCGGCCACGGCGCCGGCGGCGTAGGCGCTGAAGAAAAGCGACGCCGCCACCGACCGCCGCGACGGAGGGAGGTTTCCTTCCGGCGTATCCAAGCGCAACATGGGGTTAGCTCCAGCTCGATGCTTGCCGCATGCATAGAGCGAAACGGACGCCACGGCGAGGGATGGAAGCGTATGCGATTGCTTGGTTCGGTGGTTTTCGCCCTAGCTTTCATGGCCGGCGCAGCGCAAGCAGCACCCCTGCCCTTCGATCCCGAAGCCGCCACGCAAGCTTGGCTCGCCACCATGGGGCCCGAGGCCACCGCGCGCTCCAACTCTTATTTCGAGGGCGGGTACTGGCTCGACCTGGCGGATTCCGCGCTGAATATTGTCGTCGCCATGCTGTTTATGGTGGCCGGCTTCGCCAAGAACGTGCGCGCCTGGCTGGAGAGCACGGTCAAATTCTACTTCCTGGTCGCCTTCGGCATGGGGCTCTTCTACCTCCTGGTTTCGGGAGTGCTGACCTTCCCGTTCTATTATTACGTGGGATTTGTACGCGAGCACCAGTTCGGCTTGGCGACGCAAACCTTCGCCGAATGGTTCGGCGAGTACATGATCGCCTTTGCCATCAACCTCGTCATCGGCGCGCTGTTCATCGCCGTGCTTTATCTGATCATCCGCGCCGCCAAGAACGCGTGGTGGATCTGGGGCGCGGGCGTCACACTTGTTTTCATGATCGTGCTGATCATGCTTGCGCCAGTGTACATTTCGCCGCTGTTCAACACCTACACGCCGATGCAGGACGGCCCGCTCAAAGCGGAAATCCTGCATATGGCGCAAGCCAACGGCGTGCCCGCCGACAATGTCTATGTGTTCGACGTGTCGCGGCAAACCAATCGCGTCACCGCCAACGTGTCTGGATTCGCCGGAACCACGCGGATTTCGCTTTCCGACACCCTGATCGAGCGCGCCAGCACCGATGGTGTGCGTGAAGTCATGGGCCACGAAATCGGCCATTACGTGCTGCACCATACCACTTCGATTCTGGTTATGCTTGGGGCGCTAATCGCGTTCGTATTCGCGCTCACAAACCTGCTGTTCAACCGCATCGCCAAGGGTGAGCGCTGGGGGGTGCGCGGCATCGCCGATCCGGCGGGGTTGCCGCTATTCGTGGCAGTGATCACCTTCCTGTTTACGCTGGCGGCGCCGATCCAAAACAACATTATCCGACATCATGAACATCAAGCCGACATTTTCGGCCTCAATGCCTCACGCGCGCCCGATGGCTTTGCCGAAACCGCGCTGCTGCTTTCGGAGTACCGCAAGATGTCGCCGGGGCCGCTGGAGCTGTGGGCGTTCTACGATCACCCATCGGGCTACCAGCGCATCCACATGGCGATGCAATGGAAGGCGCACGAAATGGCGGCGGGGCGCATC
>JAKFYF010000336.1 GCA_021731005.1 Hyphomonadaceae bacterium | reverse complement strand
TCCGTGGTTCGTGATTAGGAGCGCGGGCCTTCAGGCCCGCTTCCACACACCCTGCCTGCATACAATGGCGCAAGCGAGCCTGAAGGCTCGCGCTCCAACCTACGAACGCCGGAGTTTCACCCCACCCCCTGCCCCCTCCCCTCGCGGGGAGGGGAAGAGTGTTCGGCCCCCAAGCGGCGTGGGAGCCTCTGCATGAGCACCGGCCGCGACTATTACGAGATCCTCGGCGTGCCCAGAAGCGCAGACGCCGCCGCAATCAAGGCTGCCTTCCGCAAGCTCGCCATGAAGCATCACCCGGATCAGAATCCGGGCTGCAAGGTTTCCGAAGAGACTTTCAAGGAATTGGGCGAAGCGTATTCGGTGCTCTCCGACGCGGAAAGGCGCGCGCAATACGATCGCTTCGGCAAGGCGGCGTTCCAGAACGGCGGCGGCGGCGGCGCAGGGTTTGCTGACTTCTCCGATCTGTTCAACGAGATTTTCGGCGGCGGCTTCGAAGAGATGTTCAGCCAGGGCCGCCGCGGTCCGCGCAACGGGCCCGAGCGCGGCGCCGATTTGCGCTACGATGTGGAAATCACACTCGAACAAGCCTTCCGCGGCATGGAGCGGGAGATTCTGGTGCCGCGCGCGATGGCCTGCCAGCCGTGCGGAGGAACCGGGTCGGAAGGCAAGGCGCCGTTGCAAACCTGCGCCACCTGCCAGGGTGCTGGCCAAGTGCGCGCCAGCCAAGGCATGTTCCGCATCGTGCGCACCTGCCCCGCCTGTCACGGCCGCGGCCAGTCCATCAAGACGCCATGCCGCTCGTGCGGGGGGCGCGGCCTTGTCCAGAAAGAGCGGACGCTTGCGGTGAAGATTCCAAGCGGAGTCGAGGACGGCACGCGCATCCGCCTCGCCGGGGAAGGCGATGCCGGCGCGCGCGGCGGCCCTCCGGGCGATTTGTACCTGTTTCTCTCGCTGAAGCCGCACGCGCTGTTCGAGCGCGAGGGCGCCGATTTATTCTGCCGTGCGCCCACGCCCATGTTCAAGGCCGCACTCGGCGGCGAGATGGAAATTCCAACGATCGATGGCGAGCGCGCGAAAATCAACGTGCCGGCGGGCGCCCAGACCGGCCGGCGTTTCCGTATTAAGGGCAAGGGCATGACGCACCTGCGCACGAGTGCGCGCGGCGATTTGCACGTGGAACTATCGGTGGAAACGCCCGTCAATCTCAGCGCCAAGCAACGCAAGCTGCTGGAGGAATTCGCCAAGTCGTGCGGCGAGGAGGCCCATCCCCAGACCCAGGGTTTCTTCGACACGGTGACGCGGTTCTTCGAAGCCAACGCCGAAGGGCCATCGCGTTAGCGGCCCCCCCTTGCCCGCCGCCGCGCGCAAGGTCCATAGCTTTTCAGATGAATCTCGCCATCGCCGTCGCGGGCGCCGCTGGGCGCATGGGCCAAGCGCTTGTGCGCGCCGCGAGTGCCGACAAACGTTTCAACTTAGTCGGCGTTACCGAGCAGCCAGGCGCAAGCGCACTCGGCGCCGACATTGGCGTGCTCTTCGGTTTGCAGGCGTACGGCGTCAGTGCGGTCGACGACGTGCGCGCGGCGGCCGCCGAAGCGGCTGTCTGGCTCGATTTCACCACGCCAGCCGCGACATGCGCCGCTTTGGCCGCGCTTGAGGAAACCAACGTACGCGCAGCGATCGTCGGCACGACCGGGCTTTCGCCGGCCGATGAAACCCAAATCGCCGCGGTCGCCAAACGCATAGCTGTGGTGCGGTCGGGCAATTTTAGCCTGGGCGTGAACCTGCTCGCGGAATTGGTGCGCCAAGCGGCGGCGAAACTGGGGCCGCATTGGGACGTCGAGATCACCGAGTCACATCATCGCCGCAAAATCGACGCGCCATCGGGAACCGCGTTGATGCTGGGCGAAGCAGCAGCCGCGGGACGGGGCGCGGACCTGAGCGCGTTACGCCTGCCCCCACACGACGGCGTCACCGGCGAACGGCGCGCCGGCGGCATCGGCTTTTCGGTGCGGCGCGGGGGTGGGGTCATCGGCGAACACGCGGTGAGCTTTTTGGCGGAACGTGAAGCCATCACATTGTCCCACCAAGCGCTCGACCGCGCGGTTTTTGCCGACGGCGCATTGGCGGCGGCGCTATGGGCGGCGGACAAGCCACCCGGGCTCTATTCCATGCGCGACGTCCTGGGCCTTTGAGTCAAGCCAAAGGTAAGCAGCACTCACTCATAGCGTACTGCCTTCGTCATTCCGGACGCGCGAAGCGCGATCCGGAACCCAGGGGCCACGAGCGCATCGTTTGCCCCTGGGTTCCGGGTTCATCGCTGCGCGATGCCCCGGAATGACGGAAACTGTTTGTCCAATGATGACCGATGTGTTCGGGGGCCATTGGTGTTTTTCAGCCACCACGCCGCGCGCGATGGAGCGCAACCTCGAGCGCAGCGGCAAAACTCTCGCTCTCCCTGGGCGAAAGGAAAGCGCCCACCTGCATGGCGTCGCCGCCGGCGCGGATGAACACGCCCCTCCCTTCCCGCACCACCCGCGCCCAAATCGGATTGAGCGACCAATGGCTCTCGGCGCCCGCGGCGCCCATGCTTGTCACCAGCACGCGATCAACGCCGACGCGCACGCGCTCGTGCACCTGCGCTGCTCTGTAGTTCAGCCAGAACGCCAGCCACAGCGCCAGCACATCGAGCCCCAAGAACCCAGCGACCGGAATAGCGCCGTGAGCCAAGAATACCGCGGCCATTGCCGCATTCAGAACGATGACCACGATCAGCATCAGACGAAATGCCGCCATGCTCAGGCTACGGTGCGGACGCAGGATTGCATCCATGTAGAGCCTGCCGGCTAACGGCGGCTCCGTTGGCAAGCGTTCCCAACGCGGCGTCATCGGGACTACAATAGCACATGCCCAAACGTCTGACCAAAGCCAAAGCCGAGGCGCTTTACGCGCGGCTCGCGGAAGTGCGTCCCGATCCTCGCACCGAACTCGAATTCACCAACCCGTTCACGCTGCTGGTGGCGGTGGTGCTGTCGGCGCAGGCCACCGACAAGGGCGTCAACCGCGCCACCAAGGAATTGTTCGCCAACGCCGACACGCCGAAAAAAATGCTGGCGCTGGGCGAGGAGGGCGTGGCGGCGCACATCAAGACCATCGGACTCTGGCGCAACAAGGCCAAGAACGTCATCGCCCTTTCGCAGGCCCTATTGACCGAGCACGACGGTCGGGTCCCACGCGAGCGGGCGGCGCTGGAGCGCCTTCCCGGCGTTGGGCGTAAGACCGCGAACGTGGTGCTCATGGAAGTGTTCGATGAGCCCACCATAGCGGTGGACACTCATGTCTTTCGCGTCGCCAACCGTACCGGTCTTGCCGATGGAAACACTCCGGCCGAAGTTGAAGCGCAGCTTATGAAGGTCACGCCACCGCGCTTCCTGCGCGGGGCGCACCATTGGCTCATTTTACACGGGCGTTATACGTGCGGCGCGCGCAAGCCCGAATGCCCCCGTTGCATCATTGCCGATCTCTGCCTCTATCAGCCCAAGACGCGCGCAATTGCGTCGACGAAAAAGGCGGCCCCTTCTGGTGCAAAATTCAGAAAAAGATAAGGCTCGATGGCCTCAACTTCGATGACCCGCCAGCAATCGTCATCGCCGAGCACCAGGTCGATGCGCACATAGAGCATCTCCGCCGGCGCCAGAGCTCGCGCCGCCTCCGCGACCGCCATCGCGCTCGCGGGCGGCGCCTCGGCGAAGAAGCGCGTCTTGCCGGGGATATTGGCGAGCCAGTCGTTCTCCAGAGGAACCTTGCGAACAGCGTGCGAGTATTTGTCGCCGAACCAAATCAAGGAACGCTCACCTTCCGATTCGATCGCTCGGAGATAGGGCTGCATCATCGCCGCCCCTTGCGGTCCGCCCATGAGATCAGCTTCACTCCAGGCGTTGCGTCTTAGCCGTACTGTACCGATCGAGCCCGCGCCTACTTGCGGCTTGACCACGATCTCGGCGGCGTCGAGCGCGTCGAAGGCCTGCGCCACACTGCGCGCATCGGCCTTGTCGGCCCACACGGTTTCGATGGCGGCGGCGCCGAGTTCCTTCAGATAGGTTTTGCGCGCATTCCAAGCCGCGATCGCGGAAGAATTCAACACACGCAAGCCGCCGCGCTCGTGCGCCGCAATCGTTTCGACAAATTCCTGCGCTCGCCCCGTATAATCCCAGCACGTGCGGATGATCGCCAAATCGAAGCCTTGATCTTGCAAGTCGGGCTCATCCCAATAAACAGTTTCGAACCCGATGCCGCGCTCGCGCCCGGCGGCCAAGATCAATTCACGATCCGGCAGCTCCAAGGCGGGCACGTTGCCTCGCGCCAAAGCCGCGCCGCGATAGGTGCGCCCGCTCAGATACGCAACCCGCACCATCAGTGGCCTGGCATTTCCGCCGCGCATTGCTCCGTACTCGGCGTCGGCTCGCCCGCGCGGCGCGCGTTGATATGCACCAGCGTCAAGCGGTGGGCATTTTGCTCGTCGGCCTCGAACAGCAACAGCAAAGCACAAGTCTGCGTGCGATAGGTCAGCGCCACTCCAGCGCCGTCCTGACGCGTTATCGCAGGTTCGCCGAGGACGCGCACCACTTCCTCGCGCGAGGGGGCGTTCGCCTCATGGCT
>JAKFYF010000105.1 GCA_021731005.1 Hyphomonadaceae bacterium | reverse complement strand
GTCCTGGAGCTTGGTCGATCCCCAAAGCGATTTGGGCGCGATTTCCAGATTCCGCTCCACCGCCACGCGTCGGCCTTCTATCCCCAGCGAGGCGAGCAGGTCGGCGAGGGTCGCCTGATCGGGCGCTTCTCGCACTTCTCCATTGACGGTAAGGCGCATTGTGCTTCCTATCGCGCCGAATTAGCCCCCCTTGGGCGCGCGGGCAACCGCGCCGCCAATGAACAGCCCATGTCCGCGCCAAAACCCATCTACGTCCTCAACGGCCCGAATTTGAACCTGCTCGGAACCCGCGAGCCGGAGATCTACGGTCGCGCCTCGCTGGCCGATATCGAGCAGGCGTGCGTCGCGCGCGCGGGCCAGCTCGGGCGGAGCATCGTGTTCCGCCAATCCAACGTCGAAGGCGAATTGGTGAATTGGCTGCAGGAAGCGGGCGAGAAAGCCTGTGCGGTCGTGCTCAATGCGGGCGGGTACACCCATACCTCGGTGGCGCTGCATGACGCGATTCTGGCGATCGGCCTGCCGGTGATCGAAACCCACATCTCCAACCCCGCCGCGCGCGAGGAGTTCCGCCACGTCTCGCTGGTAGGCAAAGCCGCCAAGGGCGTGATCGCCGGCTTTGGCGCGACCTCGTATTTGCTGGCCATCGAAGCCGCCCACCTCCATGCCCAAGAAAGCTAAGCACGCAGTGAGCAGGAAACCGCAGCCGATGAGCGAGAAGAAGAGCATCGATCCCGAACTGGTCCGCGAACTTGCCGCGATCCTGAAAGACAGCGGCTTGAGTGAAATCGAAGTCGAGCACGGCGAGTTGCGGCTGCGTCTGGCCCGCACCTTGACAACGGCCCACGCGCCCGCTCCCGTGATCGCCGCCCCCGCGGCGCCACTCGCAATCGCGCATGCGCCAGCGCCCGCAGCGCCCGTGCAGTCGGACGATCCCGCCAAACATCCCGGCATGGTGCCCTCGCCCATGGTCGGCACCGCCTATCTTTCGCCGGAGCCGGGCAAGCCCGCCTTCATCAAGATCGGCGACACGGTGAACGAAGGCCAGACCATGCTCGTGGTGGAAGCGATGAAAACCTTCAACCCGATCCCGGCGCCGCGCGCTGGCAAGGTGATCGCGATTCTGGTCACCGACGCCCAGCCGGTCGAGTTCGGCGAACCGCTGGTGATTTTGGAATGACAAGCGCCGCAATGCGCGCACGTTCCTTCCCCCTCTGCGGGGGCGAAGGTGGCCCGAAGGGCCGGATGAGGGGGCGCCATCCGCTTTCCCCCTCTCACAGGCAACGTGCGGCCGCCTCCCCTCATCCGTCGGCTGCGCCGACACCTTCTCCCCCGGAAGGGGGAGAAGGGACGCACGCCCATGTTTGAAAAAGTCCTCATCGCCAATCGCGGCGAGATCGCGCTGCGCATCCATCGCGCCTGCAAGGAGATGGGCATTTCCACCGTCGCGGTGCATTCCACCGCCGACGCCGACGCCATGCATGTGCGCCTGGCCGATGAAAGCGTCTGCATCGGCCCGCCGCCGGCGTCAAAATCCTATCTGCATATTCCTTCGCTGATCGCAGCGGCCGAGATCACCGGCGCGCAGGCAATCCACCCGGGTTACGGCTTCCTATCCGAAAACGCCCAGTTCGCCGAGATCGTCACCGAGCACGGCATGACCTTCATCGGCCCCACCGCCGCGCACATCCGTCTGATGGGCGACAAGATCGCCGCCAAGCAAGCCGCCATCGAGACCGGCATGCCGGTGGTGCCGGGATCGGATGGCGGCGTGGCCAACGAGGAGGACGCCAAAAAGATCGCCAAGAAAATCGGCTATCCGGTATTGATCAAGGCGGCTGCCGGCGGCGGCGGGCGCGGCATGCGCTTGGCGCGCACCGCCGATGATTTGAGCGAGGCCTTCACCGCCGCGCGCACCGAAGCTAAGGCCGCCTTCGGCGACGATGCCGTCTACATCGAGAAATATCTCACCCATCCGCGCCACATCGAAATACAAGTCGTCGCCGACAGCCACGGCAACGTCATCCATCTCGGTGAACGCGATTGCTCGCTGCAGCGCCGCCACCAGAAAGTGCTCGAAGAAGCGCCGAGCCCCGCGCTCAACGCCGAAGACCGCGCGAAAATCGGCAAGGTCACCGCGGAAGCGATATCGAAGCTCGGCTATCTCGGCGTCGGCACCGTCGAATATCTCTACGAAGACGGTGAGTTCTATTTCATCGAGATGAACACCCGTCTCCAGGTCGAGCATCCGGTCACCGAGATGATCACCGGCATCGATCTGGTGCGCGAGCAGATCCGCATCGCCGACGGCGCCCCGCTTTCGGTGAAGCAAAAGGATGTGAGATTTCTCGGCCACGCCATCGAGTGCCGCATCAAC
Organism: Hyphomonadaceae bacterium; assembly: GCA_021731005.1. Lineage (GTDB taxonomy): Bacteria > Pseudomonadota > Alphaproteobacteria > Caulobacterales > Aquidulcibacteraceae > Vitreimonas. The sequence continues at coordinate 2,291 of JAKFYF010000105.1, read as the reverse complement.
GCCGAGAACCCCACGACGTTCCGGCCATCGCCCGGCAAGATCGAGGGGTTTCACCCTCCCGGCGGCCTCGGCGTGCGTCTGGATAGCGCGATCTATGCCGGCTATTCGATCCCGCCGAATTACGATTCGCTGATTGGCAAACTCATCGTGCACGGCCGCGACCGCGCCGAATGCCTGATGCGCCTGCGCCGCGCGCTCAACGAAATGGTGATCACCGGGGTCGAGACCACGCTCCCGCTGTTCCGCGATCTGATGAACGAGCCCGATGTGATCAACGGCGATTACTCGATCCACTGGCTTGAAAAGATGCTGGCGGCGAAGGCGGAAACACAAGGGGGATGAATATGCGCCTGCTATTCACAGCAATCCTGGCGCTGGCCGCGGCCTGTTCGCAGCCGCCGGCGAACACCGAAATCTCGAATTCGCCTGCAGCCTCTTCAGAAAATTCCGCCGCAATGATTTCGGCGCTAACGCCGATTGTCGCCGCCGAGATTGGCGCGCCAGTGCGTCTGGAGATCAAGCAGGTAAACGTACAGCAGGAATGGGCCTGGGTGACGGTGCAACCGCTACAGCCAGATGGTTCGGCGATTACATGGTCCACGACCGCGCTCGCCAGTCGCTATGAGAACGGGGCGATGGATGAAAGCGGCTACACCTATGCGTTGCTCAAGCAGGAGAACGGCGCTTGGCGCATCGTCACCCACGTGATCGCTCCAACCGACATGGCTTGGCTCTCATGGCCAACTGAGTACGGCGCGCCGGCTGACATCATGGGCTTCACGGACTGAGTCCCGCCTGCTTAAGCCGACTCCGGCCGGCCGAACCGTTCGGCCGCGCGGGCGCGCGCCTTTTCGGCTTCCATCTCGCGGTCGCGCGGCGGGGCGTTGGTCTCCAGATTGTCGACCAGGCGGCGCGCCGAGGCGTACACCTCGTCGATAGCCCGATTGAACGCAGCCTCGTTGGCTTTCGATGGCGCGTTGAAGCCTGAGAGCTTACGCACGAATTGCAGTGACGCCGCGCGCACTTCCTCATCGGTCGCCGGGGGATCGAAATTGAACAGCGTCTTGATGTTGCGGCACATCGCGCGCTCCTAGCTGGTCTTGAATCCAATCTTCTTGTGCGCGCCATCGCAGAACGGCTTGTTGGCCGATTGCCCGCAGCGGCAAAGAAACGCCTTCTCCACGCGCGCCACCACCCGCCCGGTTCCCGAGACAATTTCGAGATTGCCCTTGAGCATCAGCGGCCCGTCGGCCTGCGGCGCGATCTCCACTGCCCCATCGCGCACGGCGAGCATGTCGGTCTTGTCCCCGGTCGGCGGTTCGCCGCTGGCGTCGAACCCCGCTTCGTGGTGCGAGCCATCGCAGAACGGCTTGTTCTTCGACGCGCCGCAGCGGCAGAGGGTCGCGCGATAGCCGATCGGAGCGCCGTCGAGCCGCAGATCGCCGCGCAATGCGTAAGGCCCTGCCTCCCGGATCGAGATCAGATTTACCGGCGGGGCGTGCTCCTCCGCACCGCCGTCCTTGCGACGATATTGGATCGCCCCGGATGGGCACTCGCGGGCGATGGCGGCCAATTCCTCGGCGTCCATGGCGTCAGGGTGGATCCAGGGGCCCTCGACATTGGCCAAAAACACGCTCGGCGCGCCGGTCACGCAATGTCGCGCATGGATACAGCGCTTGGTGCTGAACGTGATGGCGAGCTTTTCGCCGTCGACCGTTTCGGCGCCATCATCGGAAGGCGGTGTTGCGGGGTTTGACATGGCGGTGAGCCTAAACCCCCTCTGCTCCGAACAACAGGGCGATTTTGAGCAATTGAACCTGGGCGCCGGCGGTCCGGTTCAGCCCGCTAGCACCGCCAGCACCGCGTCCGCCGCAATCTCTGACGCCGCCCTGCCGCCGCGGCCCATCAACGCCAGCGCCTCATTCTGGGCGCGCACCTGCTCCTCGCGCGCCGCTTCATCGTCGAGCAGGCGAGCGGCGGCGGCCGCGACATTGTGCGGAGTGAAACGGGTTTGGATGAATTCGGGCGCCACCTCGGCGTCGGCGGCGACATTCATCAGCGTGGCGTATTTCGACTTGAACAGAAACGCGCGCGCCGCCGCCCAGGTGATCCAACCCAGTTTATAGCCGATAACCAGCGGCGTGCCTTGCAGCGCCACCTCGGTGGTCACTGTGCCAGAAGCCGCAAGCGCCACAGTGGCGGCGGCGAAGGCGTCCTCCTTCTCGCGTTCATCGACGATGCGCGCACTCGGCGGCGCCACTGTGGCGCTTGCGGCTTCTGGCACAGTGACC
>JAKFYF010000182.1 GCA_021731005.1 Hyphomonadaceae bacterium | reverse complement strand
GCGCCGGCTCGCCATCGCGCGTGCGGCTTGCTTATGGCGGAACCAAGCGCTGGGTTCGCCGCGCGCGCGATGGCGAGCCGGCGCTGGAGGAAGCGCTGCAGGAGACCGCGGTGGCGCACCTGTATGTGCAGAGCGAAGGCGGACGCTGGTTCTGGTTGCAGCACGAATTGGTCGCACGCGGCGCCGCGCTCGTGCGTCCGCGGCGCGATAATCACGCACGCAGCGCGGAACTCATCGCCATCGAAGTGCAAGCGCGTGCAAGCCGGAGCGGGCTGTGGGCCAAGCGCTCCTACCGCGTGCTCAGTGCGAATGAAGCCGCCGAGGCTGCTACCGCTTTCGGAGAAAACTGCCTGCGCGGGGCCGCGCCCTATCGCATCGTCGAGGGCCGCGTCGCCAATGTGTTTCAGAACGAACGCCGCGCCGCGCTCGACTTCGAGGGCGGCGAAGCGGGCGGCCCGCGCTTCAGCGCTGTCGTGTTCGGCGAGGCTTTCAGCGGCTGGGATGGCGAGCCGCTGCAGACCTATTCTGGCGCGCGCGTGCGCGTGCGCGGCGCGCTGGGCGTGTTTCGCGAGCAACCGCAGATTTGCGTGGACGACGCGCGACAGATCGAGGCGCTTCGGGCCGAGTAGATGGTCGTGGATCCATCGAATCCCCTCCCCTTGAGGGGAGAGGGCAGGGGGTGGGGTGAAACGCCAAGTGCGCGCCGGGAGGCGCGCGCTCCACCCTGGAGAGAACAAAAAAGGCCGAGCTTTCGCCCGGCCCTTCGTGTTTCAGGCGCCTTACGCCGCTTCCGCATCAGCAACGGGGGCTTCTTCCGCCGCCGCCGCTGGCGTACGCGGCTTTTTCAGCGCCAGGGAAGCCGACACGCGCTGCACGGCCGCATCGCGGTCGGTTTTTTCAACCGCCGCCAGTTCGCGGGCCATACGGTCGAGCGCGCTCTCGAACAATTGGCGCTCGGAATAGGATTGCTCCGGCTGGTCGCTGGCGCGGTAGAGGTCGCGGACCACCTCGGCGATCTGCACCAAATCGCCAGAATTGATCTTCGCCTCGTATTCCTGAGCGCGGCGGCTCCACATGGTGCGCTTGATGCGGGCGCGGCCCTGCAGGGTCTTCATCGCCTGGTTGACCACGTCTCCGGAGGCGAGCGCACGCATGCCGCTGGCCTTGGCCTTGGCCATCGGCACTCGCAGCGTCATCTTATCCTGCTCGAACGAGATCACGAACACATCGAGGTCGAGCCCCGCCACCGATTGCTTCTCGACGCCCATGACCCTGCCGACCCCGTGCGCTGGGTAGACGATGTGATCGCCCGGGCGGAAGGAAGTCGGCATCGTTGCGGTCTGCATGCGGGTCTCCGTTCACATAGCTATGCGGCAACGGAATAGCGCGCGCTCCAACCAGGCCGCACAAAGCTCGCGGCGAACGGGCATCCCGTTCGCAGCCTCCGCCTTGCATTTCTCTGATTGGCGCGTGGTGCCTATCCCGCTGCCGAGGGCCTCATGACCCTTAACTCTTGGATATGCATACCACATCCAAAGCTGAATCGGAAGGGCTTGCGCTTGGAAGGTTCAGTCGCCTTCTCCGGGCGCCGAGCTGAAGTACTTCTCGAACTTGTTTTCTTTGTCCTTGAAGTCGTCAGCGTCGTCAGGCGGGGTCCCTTTGTGGGTGATGTTGGGCCAAATCTTCGCGTAATCTGTGTTGATCTTGAGCCATTTCCCGTCTGGGGTGTCCTGCGTATCGGGCTTTATCGCGTCAACCGGACATTCCGGCTCGCAGACGCCGCAATCGATGCATTCGTCCGGGTGAATAACGAGGAAGTTCTCGCCCTCGTAGAAGCAGTCCACGGGGCAGACCTCGATGCAGTCCATATATTTGCAACGCACGCATGCATCGGTGACGATATAGGTCATTTTCGCTTCGCTTTCGGGGGGCTCACATGGCGGGGTGGGGCGCGCCCGTCAAGCAAGGCTCTCTCTATCGTCGAGTTCGGCATAGTGAGCCGCCGCCTCTCTTGCGGGACCGCGGCGGGTTGGGAGCCCTGTCACCTTGAGGGCGCGCACGCCCTTCGGGCCGACCATGACGATAGCGTCGCCGGGCTGGATCTCGGCGGCCGGCTTCTCCAGCCGGCGGGTTTGCCCGTTATGGACGATCCGCACATTGCCCGCGGCAACCAGGGCCGCGGCAAGCGCCCGCGATTTCGCCAAACGCGCCCGCCACAGCCACACGTCGATGCGCTGACGCTCGCTCATGGGCGGCGCCTGCGTCGGGGCGGACGCGCCGGCAAGAGCTCCGAAAGCGGTGAGAACGGCCCAGCCGCGACCGGAGTTGGCCGCCGCGGCGCCTTTGCGTGGGGCGGCAGCCACCCGCCCGGCGCTTCGCCTGTGGGCGCGATTTGCCGGAAGCCCAGCGCTTGCAGCACCGCCGGCAGGTCGCGCACCGGCCGCGCGATCAGCCCGGCCAGCGCCAGCGTCAGCTGTGCCGGGCGGTGGACCGCGGCGGCGACCAATGCATCGCTGAGGCGCTCGACAGCGTCGAACCGCACCGCCAAACGCCCGCAGACGCGGTAACCGGCTGCGGCGGCCTCTGGCCAGCTGAGCGGGTGAGTGAGCGGCGCACTTACCGCGCCAGGCCTAGGCAAGAAGAGGGTATGTCCGGGCGGCGCGTGTGCGGCATGCGCCAGGATGGCGAGCGTGTGCGCGGCGCGGGGACGGATCAGCGCCGGCATGAACACAGCGTGGCGCCCGACCCGCACGCCGAGCCGTTGCAACGCTGCCATCGCTTCGGCGCTCAGTTGCAGCGGAGGTTCGCCCTTGAGGTCGAGCGCTCCATTGTTCTCAAGCACGCGGAACGCCAGCCCGCGCGCGTCGGGTGGCAGCGTCCCCTCGCGCCACGCCGCCTCGAGCCGAATGAGCGGGCGCAGATCGCGCGCGAGCGCGTCGGCAATCCAGCGCTCCAGCCGCTCGCGCGCGCCGGCGCGTTCAGCTTCCGATGCGCTTTGCGCGCCAATGAGTTCGACGCGCGGGCGCAGGACCGGCACGCTGCCGGCGAGCCGCGCAATCGCCGCGTCTCTGAAGCGCAGGCGACCGTCGCGGGCCAGCGCGATCTCGGCGTCGTCAGCCGCGGCAATGCCTGCGAGCCGGCGCGAGACTTCGGGCTTCAGCGCCCGCAAGGCGGCGTTGCGTACGGCCCGGCCCTCAACGTCGGACATCGCGCGCGGATCGGGTTTGAACTCGAGCCCCTCAAGCCGGCCGACATAATGGCCTTCGACGGTGACCTCGCCATCGGCGGAGATGCCGGCCAGCAGCGCGTCCTCGCGCTTCAAGCCTTTGAGCAGCGCCGAAGTGCGGCGGTCGATGAAGCGTTGGGTTAGCGCCTCGTGCAATGCGTCGGAGAGCTTATCCTCAACCGCGCGGGTGCGCTCGCGCCAGTGCTCGGCGCCATCGAGCCAGTCGGGACGGCTCGCGGCGTAGGTCCAGGTGCGCACGTGAGCCAGACGCGCTTGCAGTGCATCGAGATCGCCCTCGGCGCGGTCGAATTTCTCCAATTCCGCGCCCGCCCATTCGTTCGGTATGCGGCCCTTGTCGGACAGGATATGCACGGCGATGCGGCCAGCCAGGCGCACATGTTCTTCCGGGCTGGTCTTGCGGAAATCGGGCAATTGGCAGGCATCCCACAAGCGGCGCACATCAAGGCCGTCGCGCCCGCGCGCCGTCAATTCAGGGTCCTCGGCCATGTGCTTGAGAACCATCTCATCGTCGGCGCCGCGCACGCGCGCCAGGCCGTTGCGGTCCGGCGGCGCTTGCAGCGAGCGCGTCAGCGCGGCGATGTTGTCAAAGCAAAGTTCACGATTGCGCCACTGGATGGATTCGATGGGCTCGAACTCGTGGTTTTCGACGCGTTCGATGGTTTCTTCGTCGAACGCCGCGCATTCGCCGGTTTCGCCGAATTGTCCGTCGCGGGTAAAGCGTCCGGCGCGGCCGGCGATTTGGGCGATTTCGTCGGCGCGCAGATCGCGCCAGCCATGGCCGTCGAACTTGCGCCGCGAGGCGAACGCGACATGGTCGACATCCATGTTCAGGCCCATGCCGATGGCGTCGGTGGCGACCAGAAAATCCACATCGCCGTCCTGATAAAGCTTCACCTGCGCGTTGCGGGTGCGCGGGGAGAGCGCGCCCATCACCACGGCCGCCCCACCGCGGTGGCGGCGCAACAATTCGGCAATCGCGTAAACTTCCTCGGCTGAGAACGCGACCACTGCCGAGCGCTTCGGCAATTTGGTGATCTTCTTCGCGCCGACATAAGACAGCGTCGACATCCGCTCGCGGCGAACAATCTCCGCCTCCGGCAAGAGCTTGCGCACCATGGTGCGCATGGTGTCAGAACCCAGCAGCATGGTTTCGTGGAAGCCGCGCGCGTGCAGCATGCGGTCGGTGAAGACATGGCCGCGGTCAGGGTCGCGCGCCACCTGGATTTCGTCCACGGCCAGAAACTCGGTCTTGAGATCGAGCGGCATGGCCTCGACGGTGCAGACGAAATAGCGCGCGGTTTCTGGCGCTATTTTCTCTTCGCCGGTGATCAAAGCAGCCGCCGCTGCGCCCTTGGCGGCGACCACGCGGTCATAGACCTCGCGCGCCAAGAGCCGCAGCGGCAGCCCGATCATGCCCGAGGCATGGCCCAGCATGCGCT
>JAKFYF010000191.1 GCA_021731005.1 Hyphomonadaceae bacterium | reverse complement strand
GCCGAAGGGCTGGCTGATCTTCTTGTTCTCGACTTTGATCAGCAAACTGCGTGTCGGCACGCCCCCCCTCACCCTGCCCTCTCCCCCGCAAGGGGGGAGAGGGTCCTTCGGCGTAGTGCTTTTTCGCCGCCTTGAGCGCTTCCTGGTAACTCTCTTCCACGAACACCGCACCGTCCGGCCCGTACCAAGCCGGGATACGGTGTCCCCACCAGAGCTGGCGTGAGACACACCACGGCTCGATGTTGCGCATCCATTGGAAATAGGTTTTGGTCCAATTCTCCGGCACGAACTTGGTTTTGCCGCTCTCCACTGCCGCAATCGCCGGCTTCGCTAGTTCGTCGGCGTTGACATACCATTGATCGGTCAGCATCGGCTCGATCACGACGTTGGAGCGGTCGCCGAAGGGCTGGCTGATCTTCTTGTTCTCGACTTTGATCAGCAAACCAAGCGCCTCGATATCGGCCACCACTTGTTTGCGCGCCTCGAAGCGGTCGAGCCCACGATACTTTGCCGGCACATGCTCGGCGTCCGCCATGCGGCCCTTCGTATCCATCAGCACGTAGAGCGGGATGTTGTGTGCCCGCGCGACCTTATAATCGTTGAAATCATGCGCGCCGGTGATCTTGACCGCGCCGGAACCGAAATCTGGATCGGGGTAATCATCCGTGATGATCGGAATGTAGCGATCCGCCAGCGGCAGCAGCACTTTTTTGCCGACAATCGGCGCGTAGCGCGTATCGCTCGGGTACACCGCCACCGCCCCGTCGCCCAGCATGGTCTCGGGCCGCGTGGTGGCGATTGAGATGTAGTCGCGCGTCTCCCATTCGGTCGGCCTGCCGTCTTCGTCGAACGCGATCGGGAACTGGTAGGTCTCGCCGTTCTCCAGCGGATACTTGAAGTGCCACATGTGTCCCGGCACTTCGCGGTTCTCGACTTCGAGATCGGAGATCGCGGTTTCGAAATGCGGGTCCCAGTTCACAAGGCGTTTGTCCTTGTAGATCAGCCCCTCCTTGTAGAGTTGCACGAACACCTTGCGCACCGCGGCAGACAATCCCTCGTCCATGGTGAAGCGCTCGCGCGACCAATCGCACGATGCGCCCAGCCGGCGCAGCTGGTTCATGATCATACCGCCGGACGTTTCCTTCCACGCCCACACGCGCTTCAGGAACTCCTCACGGCCCAACGAGCGGCGATCCTCGTTGGCCTTGCTCTCCGCGAGTTGCCGCTCCACCACCATCTGCGTGGCGATGCCGGCGTGATCCATGCCCGGCTGCCAGAGCACGCTCTTGCCGCGCAGCCGCTCGAAGCGGACCAGCACGTCCTGCAGCGTGTTGTTGAGCGCGTGGCCGATGTGCAGCGAGCCGGTGACGTTGGGCGGGGGGATGACGATGCAGAACGCATCGACCGCGGGGTCGGCCTTCGGCTTGAACGCGCCGGATTTCTCCCAAGCCTCGCTCCAGCGCGGCTCGACTTCTTTCGGGTTGAACGTGGTTTCGATCATGGCCGCGCGGCTATAGCAGGGCCGTCGGGCGGGCGCGACTGGGTCTTTAAGGCTTCAACCTTGCCGCAACCTGCTTCCTGAACGCCTCGCCATAGGGCGGGCGGAACATGGCGATGATCTCGCTTCGCGTCTGGCGATAGACCGCCTTTTCGTGGCTGAATTCGAGAAAGCCGCGATGGCCGTGATAGGCGCCCATGCCCGAGGGACCGACCCCGCCGAAGGGCAGGTTTTCCTGGCTGATGTGGAATATCACGTCATTGATGGTGACGCCTCCGGCATGGGTGCGGTTGAGCAGGGCTTCGCTCTCCGCGGCGTCCTCGCCGAAATAATAGAGCCCGAGCGGGCGCGGGCGCGCGTTCACTTCGGCGATAGCGTCATCGAAGAGCGTGTAGGTGCGCACCGGCAGCACCGGCCCGAAGATCTCCTCCTGCATGACGGCCATTTCATCGGTGGCGCCGAGCACCAGCGTCAGCGGGATCTTGCGGTGCTCCTGCTGGGTGAAATCCTCGTTGCCGGGATTGATTTCGACGATGCGGGCGCCCTTGGCTTTGGCGTCGGCGACCAGACCCAGGACGCGTTCATAATGACGCTGGTTGATCATGGCGGTGTAGTCGGGATTGTCCCTGATGGTGGGGAACATCTTCACGCCCGCCGATGTGGCCGCCGCAACGAACGCATCGGCGCTCTCGGCCGGGGCCAGCACGTAATCCGGCGCCAGGCAGACCTGCCCCGCATTCATGGCCTTGCCGCCCATAATGCGTGCGGCGCTCTTGGCGATATCGGCGCCCTTGCCAATGATGACCGGGCTCTTTCCGCCCAGTTCCAGCGTAACCGGCGTGAGATTGTCCGCCGCGGCGCGCATGACGTGGCGGCCCACCGAGGTCGCGCCGGTGAAGATCAGATGATCGAACGCCAGCCCCGCGAACGCCGCCCCCACTTCCGGACCGCCCAGCACCACCGCCAATTCGTCCTCATCGAAATACAGGTCGATCAATTGGCCCATCAACGCCGAGGTCGCGGGAGAGAATTCCGATGGCTTCAGCATCACGCGGTTGCCCGCCGCAAACGCCCCAGCAATGGCGTCGAACGACAATTGCACCGGAAAATTCCACGGTGTCATTACGCCAACCACGCCCTTGGGCTGGTAGCGCACTTCCGCGCGCGCGCCGAGCAGCGCGAGCGCAGCCGGGGTCACCTTGCGCCCCTGCGGCTTCATCCAGTTTTCCAGATTGGCGCGGGCGTTCTTGAGCGGCGCAATCGCGGCGGCGATATCGGTGAACATGCTCATATCTGGCGAACGGGCGCCAAAATCGGCGTTGAGCGCGCTCACCAAATCGTCGCGGTGATTGAACAGCAGTTCGATGGCGCGGGTCAGCCTGCCCTTGCGCGCGCGCGCATCCGGCGCCCCTTTGGCGAGATTAATTTGTTTCTGCAACGCAATGAGCCCGTGCATGCGGGCTTTGGCTTGCTCGGCGGCGGGGATGGCGGGCTTGGTCATGGGGATGCTCCGCAGCCCTTGTACCGCAGCGCCCTTGGGGAAACGCAACCCGAAAATGCGATGGGCCGACGAACTCGTTAACCGCTTGTCCATCATCCGCTTTCTAGCTTGGATCCACTCGGACGATTCAGTCGCCAGGTCGATTTTTCCATGACCGCAAGCCAAGCCGATCCGTCAGCCGCGGCCGCCCAAAGCGCCCTTAGGCTGATGAGCCAGCACGGGATCACCCCAAGCGCGCTCAATTACGAGGTGTGGTTCGAGTTTCACTTGGGCCGCACCCCAGCCCTGAACGCGGCGATCGAAGCCCGCATCGGCGGCGGCGGGGAAGTCGACGACACCTTTACCGCACAATTGCACGAGCAATATTTCGGCGACGCCGCCGCGTCGGCGCAGATCGCCATCACCGGCGAGAAGATCGCACGCGACCTCGGCCAGGTGCTGGCCTTCATGCGTCTGAGCGAGGAGAAGAGCGGCGATTACGGGCGAACGCTCGAAAGCGCCGCCACCGATCTCAATCGCGGCCTCGCCTCGGATCAGATCCAGCAGATCGTATCAAGTCTCGCGGCGGCCACCCTCGACATGGCCAACCACAATCAACACCTCACCGATCAACTGAAGAAATCCTCGCGCGAGATCAACACGTTGCGCGCCAGTCTTGAATCCGTGCGCCTGGAGTCGCTCACTGACGCGCTGACTGGCCTCTCCAACCGGCGCATGTTCGACGAAGCGCTGCGCATGCGCATCGACGAAGCGCGGGCGCAGAAGACCGATCTTTGCCTGCTCTTGTGCGACATCGATTTCTTCAAGCGCTTCAACGACACCTGGGGCCACCAGACCGGCGACCAGATCCTCCGCTTCCTCGCCAGCGCCCTGCAGGCGCACGCGCGCCCGGACTTTCTGATCGCCCGCCACGGCGGCGAGGAATTCGCCATGATCATGCCGCGCATGGACATGCGCGGCGCCGCGCAGATCGCCGAGACCATGCGCGCGGCGATCTCGGCCAAGCGGCTGCGGCGGCGCTCGACCAATGACGATCTCGGCCAGGTGACGGTGTCGATCGGCGTCGCCCGGCTCGCGCCGAGCGATACGCCCGCGGGCTTAGTCGAGCGCACCGACACCTGCCTCTACGCCTCCAAGCGAAACGGACGCAACCAGGTGACCACAGACGCCACCCCGGTGCTGTACGTGGCGTAGCGTTGGACCGCGGGCGCCTCGCCCGCTCTTGTTGCGACATAACCGCTCCCGGAGCGTCGGCATGCGGCGATTCCACGTGCGCAGGCCTGTTCCGGTTGAGGCGTCGCATGCCGGCTGGAAGCCGGCGGTGCGGGGGCGTGCAAATGCGCAGGCGCTTCCAGGTTGGAGCGCGCACCTCCTGGTGCGCTCTTTTTTTGGCGAAAGCGAGCCTGTCGGCTCGCGGGCGCGCCGGGAGGCGCGCGCTCCACCCTGGAGGGAGCGCGCGCCAATCCCCGGACAACGCATCCGCGTTTCCGGGTTCGCTTTATTCCTTGGCCCAACGTGAAGTTGGGAGAGCGGGGCGCGCGAGGCGCGTGAGCTCAAAGGTTTAGGGTCTGTACTCAATTAGCGAACAGTGATTCTCTTCTGCGTGTGATTTGTCGCGGGGGTGAGCACATGCGCAAAGGGCTGTTCTGGCTGAACGACAAGCAGTGGTCGCGGATCAAGCCGAAGCTG
>JAKFYF010000319.1 GCA_021731005.1 Hyphomonadaceae bacterium | reverse complement strand
CTCCCCGCCACGGGATCGCGAAGCGATCCCGCGCACGCTGGATTCGCCGGCCGCGGAGCGGCCGGTGGGGGGAGGGGGGGCGATCGCGCTGCTCATCGGCCCTGAAGGCGGCTTCACGCCTGAGGAACGCCGCGTGTTGCGCGCGCTAGCGTTCGTTCATCCGGCATCGCTCGGACCCCGCATCCTGCGTGCAGAGACCGCGGTGATCGCCGCGTTAACCATCGTCCAGGCGGCGTGGGGCGATTGGCGCTAGGCTGACGCCGGCGTAACGGCTTGCAGGGCCGAGACGAAAACGCCACATGGGCGCGAGGAGACGCGAGATGGCCAAGACGAAGGAAAAGGCCGTGGTGCTAAGCGGCTTTCGCGATCTGGTCGCGCATTTGGAGAACGGCTGCAAACCCGACTCCACGACCTGGCGTATCGGCACCGAGCACGAGAAGTTCGCCTTCTACAAGGATACGCTCGAGCCTGTTCCCTACGAAGGCGAGCGCGGCATTGGCGCGCTGCTGCAAGGCTTGGCCGACAGCTACGGATGGAAACCCATCCGCGAAGGCGAGAACATCATTGCGCTGAAGCAGGGCATTGCCTCGATCACGCTTGAGCCCGGCGGCCAGTTCGAATTGTCCGGCGCGCCGCTTGAGCATTTGCATCAGACTTGCGCTGAAACCGGAACCCATCTCACGCAATTGCGCGATGTCGCCGGCAAGCTCGGCATCGCGTTTCTCGGTCTGGGATTTTCCCCGCTTTGGTCGCTCGAAGAAACCCCGATCATGCCCAAGGGCCGCTACCAGATCATGCGCAATTATATGGCGAAGGTCGGCCGGCTCGGGCGGCAGATGATGTTCCGCTCCTGCACCGTGCAGACCAATCTCGATTTCGCTTCCGAGAGCGACATGGTGAAGAAGTTCCGCGTCGGCCTCGCGCTGCAGCCGATCGCGACCGCCTTGTTCGCCAATTCGCCGTTCGCCGAAGGGCGGCTCAACGGCTTTCTCTCCTATCGCGGGCATGTGTGGACCGACACCGATCCCGACCGCACCGGCATGCTGCCATTCGTGTTCGAGCAGGGCATGGGCTTTGAGCGCTACGCGGCGTATGCGCTCGATGTGCCGATGTATTTCGTCTATCGCGACGGCAAGTACATTGACTGCTCGGGCCAGAGCTTCCGCGCTTTCATGGAGGGCAAATTGCCCGCGCTGCCGGGCGAGCGTCCTACCGAGAAAGATTGGGAGGACCACCTCACCACGATTTTCCCGGAAGTGCGGCTGAAGACCTTTCTCGAAATGCGCGGCGCCGATGCGGGCCCATGGTCGCGCCTGTGTGCGCTGCCCGCGTTCTGGGCCGGCATCTATTATTGTGACGCAGCGCTGGAAGCGGCGTGGTCGCTGGTGAAGAGCTGGACCGCGGAGGATCGCGAAAGCTTGCGCCGCGCGGTTCCGGTGCTGGGTTTGCGCGCGCCGATCCGCGGCGCCAGCGCGCGCGAAATAGCGCAAGCAGCGCTGGCGATTTCGCGCCAGGGGCTCAAGTCGCGCGCGCGGCTCGATTCATCGGGCATGGACGAAACCCACTTCCTCACCGAACTGGACGATATCGCCACTACGGGCGTTACCGCCGCCGAGCGCCTGATCGAGCGCTACAATGCCGAATGGGGCAGGGATGTGAAGCGCGCGTTCGAAGCGTGCGCGTATTGATGGGTGGCGGAGCAGTGAAGCTCAGAACCCGCGACTAGCTACAATGTCGGTGAGGCAGCGACGCGATTCTACCCCTTACTCATACGTCTCCGGCGGCACCGTTTCTTGCGCCGTTTTCAGCGTGCGGCTTTCTGCCTTTGCCGCGCGCGCGTCGGCGCGGGCTTTCGCTGCGGCGGCTTCGGAGACGACGGCGTCGAGTTCGATCTGCGTGCACAGGCCGATGGTGACGGGATCGACGGGCTTGATCTGGCTGGAGTTCCAGTGGGTGCGGTGGCGCACTTGCTCGATCGTGGATTTGGTGGTGCCGATCAGTTTCACGATCTTTGAATCGGCGACCTCTGGGTGGTTCTTGAGGAACCATTGGATGGCGTCGGGGCGGTCGCCGCGGCGGGCGATCGGGGTATAGCGCGCGCCGCGCTGTTTCACTTGCGGCAGGTCGACACGCTTCTGCTCGAGCGCCTGCAATTTGTAGGCGGGGTCGGCCTCGCCCTTGCCGATCTCCTCGCGCGAGAGCACGCCCCCGGCGATGGGATCGACCCCGCGTATGCCCTTGGCGACGTCCTCGTTGGCGATGCCCTGGACCTCGAGCGGGTGCAGCCCGCAAAAGGCGGCGATCTGATCGAAGCCGAGGGAGGTGTTTTCGATCAGCCAGACCGCGGTGGCCTTGGGCATGAGAATGGTCGTCATCGGGGGCTCCAAAACGCAAAGCGCCCGGCGTCGTCGCCAGGCGCTGGGCGCTGAAGAGCAACGGCTAGCGATTACGGGCGCAATCAACCTAGCTGGTCGCGGCCTATAGACGTTTCAGGAACGGAAGGGAAGTCGGCGGCAGGGCCGAATCAACATGGACGCGAATTATATCTTTCGGCTGTGGAATAAATGGTTACCATACGCGTAGTAGTCGTGCTCGTGGTTGGAGGGACCCCATGAAACGGACCGGCGTCGGCGCTCTCATTTTATATATGTCCGCTCAGGCGGCGGCTTCTTTCGCCCCGGAGGCGGCGGCCAACGAGGCGCGCGCGCCCGCGGCCGAGGCGCCCCGGGCGCAGCGAGTTCAGCGGCTGGTGCTTGCCGATCCCACCTGGGACGCCTTTGTGTTCGCCAGCACCGCCACCGCCTTGGCGCTAGAACTTACCGTGGTTTCACCCGACACGCCGGCCCTGGATTCGTCCTGGGCGTTCCTGGCGCCGGAACCGCAATTCGATTACCTGGCCGCGCTCGCGGACGTGGGGATGATCAGAGCGCCCGACGAAACTCAGCCGACCGAGCAGGGCTGGCTGGGCTGATCGAGATCACCCGAGTGGAAAAGGAAGCGGGCCCGGCAAATGCCGGGCCCGCTGTTTTTTTGATCACGCTCCTAGCGGAAGCTGATGGTCACCGCAGTGCGGCGGTTGAGGGGTTCGCGCACGCCATCGCGGGTCGGTTGGGCGAGTTCGGATTCGCCGCGCGACTGCGTGCTCATGAGCGAAGCCGCCATGCCGCGTGAAACCAGCGCGTCGCGCACCACCGCCGCACGCCGTTGCGACAGGCCCATGTTGTAGGCGTTGGAGCCCGAAGTGTCGGTGTGGCCAACTACCACGACCGCGTTGATGTTGCACTGACGGGCGCGGGCGACCGCCTGGTCGATAGTCGCAGCGGCGGCGGGGTTCAAGTTCGAGCGGTCCCACTCGAAATAGACCACGAATTGCGAGGTCGGGCATGGGGCAGGCGGCGGGATCGGCGTGGGTTCCGGCGCGGGCGCCGGGGCTGCCGCGACTGGGGCCGGAGCGGGACCAGCGAACTCGTAACGCAGGCCCAAGGTCACCGCGTCATGCTCGTAGCTGCCGGGGAGCGCGGAATATTCCAATTCGTCAGCCTCGAAATGGCGATAGCCGATGTCGAGTTTCAAGCGCTCGCGCAGGGGGATGGCGAGACCCGCCATCGCCTGCCAGGCGAGGCTGGTGTCGTCTTCGCCGTTGGCGTCAACCTTCACGAAGCCCACGCCGATGCCGACAAAAGGCTGGACCGGGCCGTCGCGCATGAAATCGTAGAAGCCGTTGATCATGGCCGAAGTGGCGCGCACTTGCGCTTGCGACGACGGGCCCAAATTGGCGTCGTTGCTGCGGCTGGCGAGTTCGCCGTCGGCGCGGAAACCGTTGTCGAACCTGCGGCCTACAGCGACATCGAACATCCAGTCGTCATCGAGTTCGACAGCGTTGGCGCTTGGCGAAGAAGTCCACTGGCTCCACTCGGATTGATATTCGCAATATTCTTCCTCGTAATAATCGCAAGGCGAATATTCGTCCTCCGGCACGGTCGCTTCGCCGTCGACGCTGAGGCCGATATCGGCGCGGCCGTACCAATGTTCGCCGGCTTGGGCTGCGCCGGCATAACCGGCGAGCAGCGCCGCGACCGCGAGCGTGCTCAACAACTTGCGCATTAGGGATTCTCCATTCCATCGCAGGCGCAAGTCGCGCCCCCCGCGCAAATTGATAGTTGCACGCGCGCTCAGTTCCAACCGCGTCCACCCGGGCGGAGAATTTTGAGCGCGGGGCGGGAGAATTCACGCTTAACGGCGCGGCGCAGTGCGCCGAACGCGCGAATATTAAGTACAACAACCCGTTTGCGGGTGGCGCTTTGTAGCATGAAAAACGGGCCCGGCGTGGGGCCGGGCCCGCTCTTCAACACAGGTGCAAGGTTAGCGGAACGAGATCGTAACCGCGGTGCGACGGTTAAGCGGCTCGCGCACGCCGTCGCGGGTCTGCCGCGCGAGATCGGTTTCGCCGCGCGCTTGCACACTCATGGTTGACGCCGACATGCCCCGCGCCACTAGCGCGTCGCGCACGATGCCCGCGCGCCGCTCGGAGAGGCCCGCATTGTAGGCGGTCGATCCCGAGGTGTCGGTGTGGCCGACAATGGCGGTTGCCGTCACATTGCATTGACGCGCGCGCGCGACCGCCTGGTCGATGGTCGCCAGCGCCGCGTCGTTGAGGTTGGAGCGGTCCCATTCGAAATAGACCACGAATTCC
>JAKFYF010000126.1 GCA_021731005.1 Hyphomonadaceae bacterium | reverse complement strand
GGCGCTCCGGAAGGTCGCCAAGGTGCGCCTGACCACCGGCATCGAAGCGGTGTGCTACATCCCGGGCGAAGGCCACAACCTGCAGGAGCATTCGGTCGTGCTCATTCGGGGGGGGCGGGTGAAGGATTTGCCGGGTGTGCGCTATCACATCCTGCGCGGCGTGCTGGACACCCAGGGTGTCAAGGACCGCAAGCAACGCCGTTCGCTCTACGGCGCCAAACGACCAAAATAAGGAAAAGAAGAAATGTCCCGCCGTCACCGCGCCGAGCCGCGCGAAGTTCTGCCCGATCCCGTCCACAGCGATCTCGTGCTGACCAAGTTCATGAATTACATCATGTACGAGGGCAAGAAATCGGTCGCCGAGCAGATCGTGTACGGCGCGCTCGACACGGTCGAGAAGAAGATGAAGCGTCCCTCGATTGAGGTTTTCCACGACGCGCTGGGCAATGTCGCCCCGGCGATCGAAGTACGCTCGCGCCGGGTCGGGGGCGCCACCTATCAGGTCCCTGTGGAAGTGCGTCCCGAGCGCCGTCAGGCGCTGGCCATTCGTTGGCTCGTGGGCGAAGCCCGCAAGCGCAACGAAAACACCATGCAGGAGCGTCTTGCCGGCGAGTTGATCGACGCATCGAATAACCGCGGTGCGGCCGTCAAAAAGCGCGAAGAGACCCACCGCATGGCCGAAGCCAACCGCGCCTTCTCCCACTATCGCTGGTAATCCCCATGGACCGCCGGCGTCCTCGCCGGCAGGCTTCGGTGTTGGCCGGCGAGGACGCCGGCGGTCCATAGAACACGGACAGAATTGTCATGCCCCGTCAGTACAAAATAGAAGACTACCGCAACTTTGGCATCATGGCCCACATCGACGCCGGCAAAACCACGACTACCGAGCGGATTCTGTTTTACAGCGGCAAGAGCCACAAAATCGGTGAAGTCCACGATGGCGCGGCCACCATGGATTGGATGGAGCAGGAGCAGGAGCGCGGCATCACCATCACGTCGGCGGCGACCACCACGTTCTGGAACGGTAAGCGGCTCAACATCATCGACACGCCGGGCCACGTCGATTTCACTATCGAAGTGGAGCGCTCCTTGCGCGTGCTCGACGGCGCGGTGGTGGTGCTCGACGGCAACCAGGGCGTGGAGCCGCAGACCGAAACCGTCTGGCGTCAGGGCGACAAGTACAAGGTGCCGCGCATCATCTTCGCCAACAAGATGGATAAGACCGGCGCTGATTTCTACATGTGCGTCGACGACATCAAGAAGCGGCTGGGCGCGCGCCCGGTGCCGCTGCAGCTGCCGATCGGCATCGAATCCGGCTTCAAGGGGCTGGTCGATCTGGTCGAGATGAACGCGATCATCTGGAAGGATGAAAGCCTCGGCGCGAAGTTCGACATCATCGAGATTCCCGACGATCTGAAAGAGAAGGCGATCGAATATCGCCACGCTCTGGTGGAGGCCGCTGTCGAACTCGACGACGATGTGATGGCCGCCTATCTCGACGGCAACGAGCCCGACATTCCGACGCTGAAGCGTCTTATCCGCTTGGCGGTGCTCAACGCCGCCTGGTACCCGATGCTGCTGGGCTCGGCGTTCAAGAACAAGGGCGTTCAGCCCTTGCTGGACGCGGTCGTCGATTATCTGCCCAGCCCGCTCGACCGTCCCCCCATCAAGGGCGTGGACATGGACGACCCGGAAAAAGAATTGGTGCGCCCCTCGGACGACAAACAGCCGCTGGCGCTGCTGGCGTTTAAGATCATGGATGACCCGTTCGTGGGCACCATCACGTTCTGCCGCATCTATTCTGGTGTGCTGAACGCCGGCGATGCGTTGCTCAATTCGACGCGCGACAAGAAGGAGCGCGCCGGGCGCATGCTGCTCATGCATGCCAACAATCGCGAGGACATCAAGGAAGCGTTCGCCGGCGACATCGTAGCGCTTGCGGGGCTCAAGGAAGTGCGCACCGGCGACACGCTTTGCGATCCGCAAAAACCGGTGATCCTGGAGCGCATGATCTTCCCGGAACCCGTCATCGAAGTGGCGGTGGAGCCCAAATCGAAGGCCGATCAGGAAAAGCTCGGCGTTGCGCTGGCCAAACTGGCCAACGAGGATCCCTCGTTCCGCGTTTCGACCGACCAGGAAAGCGGCCAGACCATCCTCAAGGGCATGGGCGAACTGCACCTCGACATCAAGATCGACATCCTGCGCCGCACCTACAAAGTGGAAGCCAGCGTCGGCGCGCCGCAAGTGGCGTATCGCGAAAAGCTCGGCCGCGCCGCCACCATCGATTACACGCACAAGAAGCAAACCGGCGGCTCGGGCCAGTTCGCGCGGGTGAAGATCGAGTTCGGCCCTGGCGAGCCGGGAACCGGCTTTGTGTTCAAGAACGCCATCGTCGGCGGAAACGTGCCGAAGGAATATGTGCCGGGCGTCGAAAAGGGCCTCAACATGAGCAAGGAAAACGGCTTGCTCGCCGGCTTCCCGCTGATCGATTTTACCGCCACCTTGATCGACGGCGCCTATCACGATGTCGACTCCAACGTGCTGACCTTCCAGATCGCAGCGCAAGCGGCGTTCCGCGAACTGAAAGAAAAGGGCGATCCGCGCTTGCTGGAACCGATCATGAAAGTCGAGGTGACGAGCCCGGAGGATTATGTCGGTTCGGTGATCGGCGATCTGAACTCACGCCGCGGCATGATCCAGGGCCAAGACATGCGCGGCAACGCCACCATCATCAACGCCATGGTGCCGCTCGCCAACATGTTCGGCTATGTCAACACGCTGCGCTCGTTCTCGCAGGGCCGCGCCAGCTACGTGATGGAGTTCGACCATTACGAAGAGGTGCCGAAGGCGGTGGCCAAGGACGTGCTGGACAAGCTGCGGACTTAGGGCACGTTTTCACAACGGCGCCGGCCTCTCCGGGTTGGAGCGCGCACCTCCCGGTGCGCTTGTCGACATCGTGCTTGGGCGAAAAAAAGCGCACCAGGAGGTGCGCGCTCCAACTTGGATGGATATCGCGCGTACCGAACGCGACAAAAAAGCCCCCGGCGCGCGAACGCCGGGGGCTTCTTGTTGCGATGAACTGGCCGCTTAGAGCGCGAGCCTGGTCACGCTCGCTTGGCTTGCGCCGGTGCGGTCGCGCTCAAGCAGCGTGCCGCCGAAATTCCAGCGCAGGCGTGCGGTGATGGTGTCGGCTTCGAGGCCGGAAGTGTCGGCGTCGGAGTGCGACCAGTCGAGCCCGAACGAGACCGGGGCCGCGTCCAATTGGAACTCGCCACCGAGACCGTAGGTCATGACGTCTTCGTCGAAGCCGGCGATGTCGAGGCTGGTCCAGCCGAGCATGCCCTGCAGGCGGACATTGTCGGTCGGGAACACGCGGGCTTCGGCGTTGATGCCATAGCCGTCGGTGTCGAGGTCGTCATTGCTGCCGTAACCCACGGCGCCTGCCAGGGTCCAGCGGTCGAAATAGCCGGCCGCTTCAACACCGCCGCGCCAAGATGTGCTGTCGTTGGAATCGTCGATGCCGAGGAAACCGCCGAACAGGTGGCTGTCGTTGCGCGAGAACAGGTGGCCGGTCACGCCGAAGGCGGAATCGGAATCGTCGCTGTCGACGAACTCGCCGTCGACCTCAAAATTCGCGCCGGCGAACGCGCCTTCAACGCCGTAAAAATCCGCATCGCCAACGGCGTCAACGTCGACATTGCCGTAGACCGCGCCGACATAGCCGCCTTCGGCCTGCGCGGGCGCTGCCGCCATCAGCGCGATCGCCGCCGCGCCAAAGAGAGTTACCTTGTTCATGAATCAAATCCTTTCACGGTACGTCGTCGTTTTGCCGACTGAATCGCATTGTACTGGTCGGCCGCCTCCATCCCAATGGCGGGAGCAGCAAGGGCATCGCTTTGGCGTGCAGTGTGCCGCCGAAGCAACGCTGAATCATAACAAAGTCAAAATATTAACAAGTCTTTGCCGCGGCCCCTCGCGGTAGGTGAAATCGGCGACATGAGATCGCGCGCCCGCCTATGCGGCGCATGAGAATCCCTGCACTGCTTGGCGGGGATGGCGCGTTGTTGCGCCGATGTGGAGGTTAGAATGCCTGCAGCGATTTCTTGCGTCACGCTTCCGGTGGACGATTTGGGGAAGTCGCTCGCCTTTTATCGCGGCCTCGGGCTTTCGCCCGAAGAGCAGGATGACGACCACGCCGCCTTCAATCTCGATGGCGTGTATCTGGTGCTGATGAATCGTTCCGACTTCGGCGTGTACGTGGAGAGTGTCGGTCACCGCCCCGCAGCGCGTGGCGCTTCCGAAACGATCCTGAGCTATTTCGCCGAAAGCCGCGGCGAAGTTGACCAGTTGCTGGCGAAAGCCAAGTCGGCCGGGGGAACCGCCACGGCCGCCGAGGACGACGAAGGTTCGTACTCCGGCTATTTCACCGATCCCGACGGCCACACCTGGGAAGTGTTGCACGACGCGGGGTAGGGCGCGCGGTCCCAACGATGAACGCTGGCGCCGGCGAGCCCTTGCCGGCGCCGCGCGGTTCGGGCATAAGCGCGGGCCTTAGGACCGGGGGCGGCGTAAGCCGCCGCCGGCTTTGTGCTGTTTCGCTGAAATTCCCATATGGGGAAATGGAGGGTCTAGGAGTGTAGCTCAGCTGGTAGAGCATCGGTCTCCAAAACCGAGGGCCGGGGGTTCGAGTCCCTCCACTCCTGCCATCGCCGGATCGGCCGGGGCC
>JAKFYF010000293.1 GCA_021731005.1 Hyphomonadaceae bacterium | reverse complement strand
CTCTTGGCCCGGGCAGATGCGCACCGTCTATGGCGACCACAAGCGCTTCTTCGACACTTATTTCAGCAGCTATCCCGGCATGTATTTCACCGGCGACGGCTGCCGCCGCGACGAGGACGGCTATTACTGGATCACCGGGCGCGTCGACGACGTGCTCAACGTGAGCGGCCACCGCCTCGGCACCGCCGAGATCGAAAGCGCTTTGGTCGCGCACGCACGAGTGGCCGAAGCCGCCGTCGTCGGCATGCCGCACGACATCAAGGGCACGGGGATTTATGCGTACGTGACGCTGAATGTCGGCGAAGTTGGCGATGAGACGCTGGCGGGTGAGTTGAAGCAATGGGTGGCGCGGGAAATCGGCGCGATCGCCCGCCCCGACGCCATCCAATTCGCACCGGGGCTGCCGAAAACGCGCAGCGGGAAAATCATGCGGAGAATATTGCGCAAGATCGCGGAGAATGAGCTGGGCAATCTGGGCGATACCAGCACGCTGGCCGATCCGAGCGTGGTGGAGGATTTGGTGCGCAATAGGGTTGGGTAGGCATGCGCGCCCTCAACATCGCCGCCGCACTCAGCGGCCTCCTTGGGCTCGGCTTTCTCGTCGCGGCCGCGCACCTGCTTCGCGATGCGGTCGCGCCGGCCGATCTTGAGCGCATCGAGCTTGCCGCGTTCGTGCAAATGGGCGCGGCTTGCGCGGGGCTGGCGCTCGCCAACCGCAGCGGCCGGCTCAACCTGCTAGCCGGCGCGCTGATCCTGGGCGGAGCGGCTTTGTTCGCCGGCGCGCTTTACGCCATCTCGCTCACCGGCTCGCATGTTTTCGCCATGCTAGCCCCGATCGGCGGCTCGGCGCTGATCCTCGGCTGGGCAGTTTTGGCCTTCGCCAAGTCCTAACTTGCGCACCGGTCGTCGTGCGTCGTCAAGCGATAGTTCCAGTCCATGCCTTGGACGCCGCTCGCATTCTCTATGCGCGCGTGCAGGCGCTCTCCCCTGCGCTGATAAATGATGCGCTGCGGAAAATCATGTTCCAGATTTTCGAAGACCGCGCGGCCACTCGCATTCGCCACCATGACGAATTCGGTCGCAGGCGAGCGCCCGTTTGGCATGGAAAAATAGGAATAGCCGCCGTTGCCATTCTCCGCGATGCGGAGGAATTCGAATCCCGCTTGCTCGCCCTGAGTAAGAGTGGCGCCGAGCAGAACGCCGACGCCAGCCCCGGTCCAGCTTTCCGCCACCTCACCAGCCTCACAGGAAAGCCAATAGCCCGCCATCCAGTCGGGGGTTGCCGACGCCAGTGGGATTGCCTTGGCGCCGCAGCCCGCCACAAGCATCGCCAAACCGAAAACCAAAGCGCGCACTGCATTTCTCCCTTTGGACCAACCCTCTTGTGCACTGGCTAGGGGGGTGAGGTCTTGTATGAATCCGACACCGCTCTAGTCAAAGAGCGCGCGAGGCCCTCCTTCTGGGCCGCCCATTGCCGTGCGGTACACCCTAGATACCGACGGAAATCCCGCGCCATTTGTGGCTGATCGAAATAACCCGCGTCCAGCGCCGCCGCCAGCCAGCCCTGTGTTCTTGGATTTTCAATAGCGTCGAACACACGCCGAAATCGCAAAACCACTTGCAGCGCCTTCACGCTCACGCCAACTTCGCGCCTAAATCGGCGTTGCCATTGCCTTTCAGAAACGTCGAATGGTCTTGACGGGGCGTCGCCATCAAACATGCGCTCCACATAGCGACGCACGTCTTCATCCCAGCGCGCGCCGCGCAGACGCCGCTCCACATAGTCCTCCACGATCGCGCGCGACTGCCCACCGTCCTGCGCAGCGTCTAGGTTGCTCTCAAGTCGCTTCGCGGCTTCACCGTGAAAGACGGTCAAAGCAGTACGCGCGTCGGTAGCGACCGCGGCGTCAACGCCAAGGAATGGCCGCGCCGCGAACGCATGAAAGCGGGCGCCGATGACGGCGACCCCACTTTTCGCCACGAGCGTCAACGGCCGCGTCAACTGTCCGGCGAAAAAGACGCGCGGCTGCGGCGTGCCGCCATGCTTGCCGCGTTCCAGATAAGGTTCGAGCAAATGAACAATCAATTCCGGCCGCCCATCCGGGGCGATCGGTTGCGGGGTCAAATCGGGTGGTCCTGTAAAAGACCATATGCACCGCACAAAGGGTGCGAGCGATGCGTTCGGCGGAAACTCCTGATAGGCGGGCGCGGCGCACATGGCCAGACAATCGCCGGCCAAAGCGGCCAACGCAACCGCTCACGGCCGCGCTGAGCGGGCCTGTCGCGCTAGCAAACCGGCGCCGGGGCTGGCGCTCGCCAACCGCAGCGGCCGGCTCAATCTGGTGGCGGGCGCGCTGATCCTGGGCGGAGCGGCTTTGTTCGCTGACGCGCTTTACGCCCATGCTCTCGCCATGCTCGCGCTGGTCGTCGGCTCGGCGCTGATCCTCGGCTGGGGCGTACTGGCGTTCGCCATACCCGCTCAATCCTGAGCCGGCGGCGCTGCGCAAACTCAGAATCGCATAGAAACATGGACTTCAGGGCGGCTTCCCACTATGGAGGCAAGGGTCCCACCAACCAACCCCCTAGGGGCGGCTCATGCCAGACGAAAAGCCCCGCTGGCTTTATCGTTTCGACAACTACAAACGCGCGTTTGCCCTGCTGCGCGAGGCGATCGAGCTGGCCGAGACGCGCAAGCTCAGCTCGCTCGAGGAAGAAGGCGTCATCCAGCGCTTCGAGTACACGTGGGAGCTGGCTTGGAAGCTGCTGGCAGATCTGCTTGCCGCCGACGGCGTCACCCTCGACACGGTCACACCCCGCTCGGTCATTCGCGGAGCGTTCGCGGCAAAGCTCATTCATGACGGCGAAGCGTGGATGGGCGCGCTCGATGCGCGCAACCGGATGGCTCACACCTACAATATGGCGGAGTTCGAAATCGTGATCGCCGAGATTCAGTCCAGCTATCTCTCCTTGTTCAGCGCGCTGCACACGCTCGTGCTCGCGCGCGAGGAGAGCCGGACATGAACAGCCCTGCCCTCAGCGAGCGTGAGCGCGAGACGCTCGCGCGCGTGCTCGCGCCGTTCGCCGATCGGATCGAACGTGTCGGAGTTTTTGGATCGCGCGCCAGCGGTCAGGCCAGGCCCAATTCCGACATTGACCTTGTCCTCTACGGCGACATCGACGAGGCGTTGGAGCGTCGCGTGTGGACGCTGCTGGAGGACACCAACCTTCCGGTGTCAGTGGATGTCGTCGCCTATAGCGGCATCAGCCACCCGCCGCTGAAGGCCCACATCGACGCGACCTCGATCATCATGTTCGATCGGGCGGGGCTCGGCTGCCAACAACTCAATCCTGAGCCGGCGGCGCCTCCGCGCCGAGCTGGCGCTTGACCGCATCTAGATCGCGCTGGATTTGGCCTACCCGCTCCAGCAGCGTCCACAGCGCCGCGCCGAGCACGACCAGCAGCACCAGGATCGTGTAATCGGCGGCGTTTTCCATTGGCGGCGCAACTCTCCCGGCGCCTAAATAGGGCCACAGCCCGGCCAAGCGCAACGCTTGACGCCAGGGCGGGGAGCACTAGTGTCGCGGCGCTTGCGGGGGCGAGCTTTGGAGCAAAGCTCGGCGCAATGAAACTGGACACCACCCTGGTCGCGGCCCGGATTTTGGGGCCGCTTTTCGTCATGGCCGGCATCGTCATGATCACCCGGCCTTCGCGGGTCATCACTTCGATCGGCGGCTTCCTACTGAACGATTCGCTGATGACGATGGCGGGCTTCGTCACGCTGCTGCTGGGCTTGGCGGTGATCACCTTTCACAATCGCTGGGACACCGTGGCCGCCGCCTTCATCGGGATTATCGGCTGGCTGTTGACGGCGCGCGGCGCGGTGATGCTGGTGGCGCCCGACCTGATCCAAACCAGCGCCGAGTTCGTCGCCCGCCAACCCACCATGATCCCCATCGCCGGCTGCGTCATCGCGCTGATGGGCCTCTGGTTCACCTATACCGGCTTCGTCGCCGGCATGCTGCGCTTCGATCCCCCCAGTCGGCGTTGACCTTGCCGGCGTTGAGGCGTTTGCATTGCGCGGCGGCGGGGCTTAGCTTCGCGCTTTCCGGGGAGCCGCAAGCAAGCGGCTGAGAGGCGGGCATTGGGCCCGCGACCCGCAGCACCTGATCCGGGTCATGCCGGCGAAGGGAGAGCGCGCCATGAACAAGCCTGTCCCACCGCGCGAGTTCGCGCCTGCCGTCACCACCGGCGTCATCGTCGGCTCGCGCAAGGTGTACGCCTCGGGCTGCGCGCACCCGGATTTGCGGGTGCCGTTCCGCGAAGTGGCGCTGCATCCGAGCGCCAACGAGCCGCCGCTGACGATCTACGATCCAAGCGGGCCGTATACCGATGCGGATGTGGCGATCGATATTGACGCCGGTCTGCCGCGCACACGCGAGGCCTGGGTGCGGGCGCGCTGCGATGTGGAGGAGATATCGGGCCGCGCGGTGCTCGACATCGACAACGGCAATGTCAGCGCGGAAAAGCTCACGCCTCCCTTTCCGGTCAAGCACAAGGTGCTGCGCGCCAAGGGCGGCGCGTGCGTGACGCAGCTGGAGTACGCACGCCGCGGGATCATCACGCCGGAAATGGAGTTTGTGGCGATCCGGGAGAACATGCGGCGCGGGGACACACGCGCGCCGGGCGCCGCCGGCGCCAATGCTGGAGCGAGCGGTGACGGGCGGGTGCC
>JAKFYF010000218.1 GCA_021731005.1 Hyphomonadaceae bacterium | reverse complement strand
GAGAGAACAGTTCGCCGATGGCGCGCCGCGGGTCGAACCGCGATTGCGCGCTCGCAGCGAGGGCGCCTTCTAGGCCCGGCGGGTAGGAGGGCTCGGCTTCAATCAGCACTGGCGCTGGCGGAGGCACCACAATGTCGTTGCTGGCCAGCGTTTCTTCCAATTGGATGACGCGGTCTACAAGACGCGTACGCCCGCTCAGCGCATTGCTGACGGTCTCGATTGACCATCCGGTGAGTGCGATCGCGATCACGCTCAACAGCACCTGCAAGGCGAGAATGCGCCGCGTGCCGTTGACCAGGATTTTAAGCAGGGAGCGCTGAACGGCCATGCCTCAGCTCCCCGCGCGCAGCGCGCTGGCGAAGCGCAGCGACGCCAGAATCGCGCAGACGCAGGCAATCGCGAAAGCGCCCCACAGCGCCACGCGCACCTGCTCCGTGGCCAGCGCGCCAGTCAACGCCGCGCTGAATGCGCCGGCGTGCACGGCAAACGCCGCCGCGAGCGCGGCCAGGCTCAACCCGGGCGACCCCGCCGCCCAGATCGGCGCGGAGCGCTGTGCGGGGGGTTCGATCTTCTCACCTGCCCCACGCACGAGCCGCGAAAGGCGATCTTCGAGCGCCCCCCACTCGCCGCGCTCACCAGCCAGGTCCGCCGTCGCCACTACGTTGAAAGGCGTTGGCGCGCCCGTGGGATCGAGGCGCGCCTGCAGCAGCTTTCCCTCGTCCAGCGCATATGCCGCCTCGGCGCAGACCCACGCCGAATTGCGCGCATTGCGGCTCCAGAGCACCAGCACCGCGCGCGCGGCGTCGAGCTCGGCCTCGGGCGCCGCACCCTTCTCGGCGCGCGCCACGCTATAGCCAAGCAAACTCAAACGCTCCGCGATCGGGCGCGCGCGATCCTCGTCCAACCGCGAATGCGAAATGAAAACGTCCGCCACCTTCGCCTCTGACCCGAGCCTAGCTTTCATTATGTTCAGGCGCGAGCAAAAAGGACACTCTCACCCTACTGCGAGCAAACCAATGTCACTTCCCTTGCAGGGGGATTTCCGCGGGGGCCTGGAGCGGATTTCGGAAGATTGTGAATGTTTTTTGGTTGATTGTGAATGTGATCACACTCGCCTCCGCCGCTGTGGAGTGCGCCACGTTGTTGCGGCCGGGAGTCCTAAACAGCGTCGGCCGGTTCGCTACAATCTCTGCGCCGCGCCCAGCAGCCGATCAATCAGCGCGTCGAGCTGAATGCGTTCATGCTGCGAAAGCGCCGAAAGCAGCTTGCGCTCCTCGGCGAGCGCCATGGGCGCGATGCGCGCGCGCACTTTCTCCCCGAGCAGCGTCAGGCGCAGCAATTGCCGGCGCGCATCGGCGGGGTCGGTCTCGCACGCCACCCGCCGCGCCGTCACCAGCCGCGCCACCGCGCGCGACACCGCGACTTTATCCATCTCGGTCGCTTCGGCGACGTCCTTGGCGGTAAGCCCGGGCCGGCGCCCAAGCACGGCGATCACGCGCCATTCCGGCACGGTCAGCCCGAACGCCTTGGAATAGCGCCGCGCGATGGCGCGGCTTACGCGATTGGCAAGCACGGACAGCCGATAGGGCAGAAAATGCTCCAGCGCCAATTCTTCGGCGAGGGCGGACTTGCGCTCGGGGCTTGCCATCGGTTTCAATTGAAACTAATACCGCTGCAATTGCAAGCCGAGGATGTTGCATCATGGCGGATTTGTTCGACAACCCGGTCGGCACCGACGGATTCGAGTTCGTCGAGTTCACCGCTCCGCGCCCGGAGGAACTCGCGCGCTATTTCGAGCAGATCGGATTCACCGCCGTCAGCAAGCACCGCTCCAAGAGTGTGCTCCGCTACAAGCAGGGCGACATCAATTTCATTTTGAACATGGAGCCGGCGGGTCAGCCGGCCGAGTTTCGCGGCGTCCACGGGTCCTCGGCCAACGGCATGGCGTTTCGGGTGAAAGACGCGCGCGCGGCGTTCGAGGAGGCGGTCAAGCGCGGCGCCAAGCCGGTCGACATGGCGATCGGGCCGATGGAGTTGGATATTCCCTGCATCGAAGGCATCGGCGGCGCTTACGTGTATCTGGTGGACCGTTACGGCGCGCAGACGATTTACGATGTCGACTTCAACCCCATCGAAGGCGCGGACGAAGCGAAGAATTCGGTGGGCCTCGTCTATCTCGACCACCTGACCCACAACGTGTTCCGCGGCAACATGGCCAAGTGGGCTGAGTATTACGAGCGCATCTTCAACTTCCGCGAAATTCGCTATTTCGACATCGAGGGCAAGGTCACGGGGCTTTTTTCCAAGGCCATGACCAGCCCGTGCGGCAAGATCCGCATCCCGCTCAACGAATCCAAGGGCGCGCCTGGCAAGGTCGATCAGATCGAGGAGTTCCTGCAGCGCTACAAGGGAGAAGGCATTCAGCACATCGCCTTCGGCTGCGACGATCTTTACGCCGTGGTCGATCGGCTGCGCGCGCGCGGGGTCGAACTGCAAGATACGATCGAGACGTATTTCGACCTGATCGACAAGCGGCTGCCGGGCCACGGCGAGGACGTGGTCGAATTGCGCAAACGCCGCATCCTGATCGATGGCGGCCCCAGCGAAGGGCAGGGCCTGCTCTTGCAGATCTTTTCCAAGGACGCCGTTGGGCCGATTTTCTTCGAGTTCATCCAGCGCAAGGGCAATGAAGGCTTCGGCGAGGGAAATTTCAAGGCGCTGTTCGAGTCCATCGAGCTCGACCAGATTCGGCGCGGCGTGCTGAAGGAAAGCGCATGAAGGAGCGATTCATCGCGGCGCTGGCGGCTTTGGTACTGATCTTCGCCACCCCGAGCGCATTCGCTCAAAGCTCGCCGCCGCGCTGGTCCATCGTCATACACGGCGGCGCCGGCGTGATCGCGCGTGCTGAGCTGACGCGTCAGCGGGAAGCGCAATACCGCGCCGCGCTGGAAGGCGCGGTGCGCGATGGCGGGCGGGTGCTGCGGCGCGGCGGCTCCGCGCTCGACGCCGTGGAGACAGCCATCAGCCGCATGGAGGACGATCCTTTGTTCAACGCCGGGCGCGGGGCGGTGTTCACAGCGGAAGGACGAAACGAACTCGACGCCTCGATCATGGACGGGCGCGGTCGCGCGGCCGGGGCGGTCGCCGGCATCACCCGCACGCGCCATCCGATCGCGCTGGCGCGGCGGGTGATGGAACACTCCCCGCATGTGATGCTGATCGGCGAAGGGGCGGAGGCGTTCGCGCGCACACAGAATTTGGAGGCGGTCGCGCCGGCGTTTTTCTTCACCGAGCGCCGCTGGCGACAATTGGAGCAAAATCTGCGCCGCAATCGCCTGCCGATCCCGCGGCGGCCCGCTGGCGCGCCGCAGCCGCGCGCGGCGAACGATCAACATTTGGACGACCACCAATTCGGAACCGTGGGCGCGGTCGCCTTGGACACGCTTGGCAACATCGCGGCGGGAACCTCCACCGGGGGCGTCACCGGCAAGCGCTGGGGCCGTGTCGGCGACACGCCGCTGATCGGGGCGGGCACCTACGCGCAGAACGGCGTGTGCGGCGTCAGCGCGACGGGAGCGGGCGAGTATTTCATCCGCATTGGCGTGGCGCGCGAGATTTGCGCACGCATGCATTTGCGCGACGCCAGCGCGCAGGCGGCGGCTGACGCCGTCATCGCCGAGGTTGGCGCCATCTCGGGCGATGGCGGCGTCATCGTCATGGATGGCCGCGGCCGCGTGGCCTATTCCATGAACACGCCGGGCATGTACCGCGCGCAGCTGCGCGCGGGCGGCGAGCCGCGGGTGCGGATTTTCGCAAACGAAGGAAACTGAGATGGCGATGCACGGCTTTCATCATGTCGCCTATCGTTGCAAGGACGCCAAGGAGACCGTCGCCTTCTATCGCGACATGTTCGGCATGGAATACACCACCGCCTTCGCCGAGGACCATGTGCCGTCCACTGGCGAGTACGATCCCTACATGCATGTGTTCCTGGACGCCGGAAACGGCAATGTGCTGGCGTTCTTCGAGTTGCCGCAGCAGAAGCCGATGGGGCGCGACGAGAACACGCCAGCCTGGGTGCAGCACATCGCCTTCAAGGCCGCCAGCATCGAGGAACTGCTCGCGCTAAAGGCCCGGGCGGAAGCGCGCGGGCTCGATGTCATCGGCCCAACCGATCACGGCATTTTCAAGTCGATCTATTTCTTCGATCCCAACGGCCACCGGCTCGAACTCGCCGTCGATACCGGCACGGCTGAGGAATTGGCCGAACTGAGGCGCGTCGCACCCTTGATGCTGGAAGAATGGAGCCGTACCAAAAAAGCGCCACAACATGCAGCTTGGCTGCATGAGAAAGCGCGCGCCGCGCATAGTGCGGCGAAGGGGCGGCTTGGAGAATGAGTTTGGCGCAGCGCGTCGAGAGTCGGGTCACACTCAACCTGCGGCTCGATCCCGGTCACTGGCGCCGGCACGACCGCGCCTTCTGGGCCCAGACGCTGGCCGTCGCCGCCGACGAGGCGGCGCCCAACCTCATGCGCGTGGAAAGCTACGAATTGGACGAGGCGTATGTGGTGCTGCGCTTGCGCGCGCGGCTCTCGGCCCGGGAAATGGCCAGACGCTGGGAGCGCGACGAAGCGCTGCAACGGCTGCGGGCGCGTCTGTTCGATCTCGGCGGGGCCGCGGAATTCGCGGTCGAGGAGGACGAAAGCTGATGGCCCTGGTGGCGCCGCTGGCGGCCGATCACGATCCGGAAGTGGCCGAACTGGCGCGCTTCTTCAACGAAACGCTGGGCTTTCCGCCCAACAGCGTGCTCACCATGCAGCGCCGACCCGAGATCGCCAAGGCCT
>JAKFYF010000261.1 GCA_021731005.1 Hyphomonadaceae bacterium | reverse complement strand
CCTTCTCCCCGCATGGGGAGAAGGGACGCGCGTCAGCGATCCCGCCACGCCCCATGCCCCCCAATCGCGTCCGCCGCGAACACACCCCGCGCCACCGCGCGCGCCAGGCAATCGGCGGCGAGCGCGCCGAAGCGGGCGATCGCGAGCGGGCGCGGCTCGGGCGTCGCCCGCGCCGCAGTCGCCAGCGCGAACACGACGTCACCGTCGAACGGCGCGAACACTGGCCGGATCGCGCGCGCCAGCCCTGCGCTCGCCATCTGCGCGACGCGCTTGGCTTCCGCCGGGGTCAGATCCGCATCGACCGCGACACAGGCGATCGTGGTGTTGCCGCGCGGGGCGGGATTGAATTTGGCCCCGGTCCAGTCCTCAGCGTCGAAGGAGATTTGCGGATCGGGGCACACGCCGCCAAACTCGCCGTCAACCTCGAACGCGTGCGCCCAGAATGCGCGCTGCCCCGGCATCGTCGCCGAACCCCACGAATTGACACAGGCAAGCGCGGCGATGGTGAAGCCGTCGGCGGTGACGATGGAAGCGCTGCCCTGCCCGCCCTTGAGCGCGCCCGCCAGCGCGCCCATGCCGGCGCCGGCATTACCCTGGGGAACCTCGCGTCCGCGCGCAATGTAGGCGGCGCGCCCGAGCGCGGCGTAAGGCGGGGCGTCGCCCCAGGCTTTGTTACCGCCATTGGCGAGATCGTAGAGGATGGCGGCTGGAACCACCGGCGAACGTGGCACGCCCGGCAAATCGGCGAGCGCAAAACCCCTTCCCTCGACCCCCATCGCCGCAACGACCCCATCGGCGGCGGCCAGGCCGTAAACCGAGCCGCCCGCAAGCACGATCGCATCAATCGCGTCGACCAGGTTTTCCGGCGCCAGTGCATCGGTCTCCCGAGTACCGGGCCCGCCGCCCCGGACATCGACGCCGCACACCGCGCGCTGGTCGGGAACGATCACCGTCACGCCGGTAAGAATTGCTGGGTCGGCGGCGCAGCCAATTGAGAGCCCCGCTACATCAGCAAGGCAATTGCGGGGACCCGGGCGCGCCATGCTATGGCCTCTCCAACACGAATGAATCGGTACCCGTTTAGGAAGCCGCGCCATGATGCAAACGCAAGTAATAAGGCGTCTGATCGCCGCCGGGCTGGCCCTCATCGCCGCCGCCTGCGCCGCGGCGCCGGCTTCGCAACCATCTGCGCCGGCCCCCGCCCCGGCGCGCCGCGAAGCCATGGCGACAGCCGCCAACCCGCACGCGGTCGATGCGGCGCTGGAGATGCTGCGCGCTGGGGGTACGGCCGTGGACGCGGCAATAGCCGCGGAAGTGGTGCTTGGCCTGGTCGAGCCGCAATCCTCCGGCATCGGCGGGGGCGGCTTTCTGATGTTCTACGATGGCCGCAGCGAGGAGATTACCGGCTATGACGGGCGCGAGCGCGCCCCGGCGGGCGCCTCGCCCACTATGTTCTTGGACGCTGCCGGGCGGCCGATGAATTTCCTCGACGCCCAGGCCAGCGGCCGCTCCATCGGCGTGCCCGGCCTGATCGCGATGTTCAAACTTGCTCATGATGAACATGGGCGCCTGCCCTGGGCGCGCTTGTTTGGGCCGGCGATCGCGCTGGCGGAAAACGGCTTCGAGATCACCCCGCGCCTGGCTGGCATGATCGCCGAAGGCGGCGGCGAGGAAGGGCGCCTGCGCGCCGATTTCGCCGCGCGCGCCTATCTGTTTGACCGCAACGGCGCGCCTTGGCCTGCCGGCCATGTGCTGCGCAATCCCGAATACGCCGCGACCCTGCGCGCCATCGCCGCGCAGGGCCCGGTGGCGATGACGCAAGGACCGATTGCAGAATCCATGGTGGCGGCGGCGCAGCGCGGTCCGCGCGCGGGGACGCTGACACTTGCCGACCTGCAGGCTTATCTGCCCAAGCGCACGGCCCCGGTGTGCGGCGCCTACCGCGTCTATCGCGTCTGTTCGATGGCGCCGCCGAGTTCGGCAAACGCGACCATCGCCATCCTCGGCCTTTACGAGCGCGCGCGACCGCATCCGGTTGGCGTTGGCAATGTCGACGATTGGTCGGCGTTCCTGTGGGCCAGCCGTCTCGCCTACGCTGACCGCGACCATTACATGGCCGACGATGAATTCGTGCAGGCGCCGACGCGCGAATTGATCGCGCCAGCCTATCTCGACGAGCGCGCGCGGCTGATCGATCTGGGACACGCCCCCGAGCGGGTGGAGCCCGGCTTGCCCGCCGGTCAGGAATTGTTCGACCGCTGGGGCCGTCACGGCAGCGACGACACTGGCACTACCCACCTCTCCGTGGTGGACAGCTTCGGCAATGCGGTGGCGCTCACGGCCACCGTGGAGAGCTATTTCGGCGCCCAGCGCATGGCGAGCGGCTTCTTCTTGAACAACGAGCTCACCGACTTCTCGTTCGTTCCGAACATCAATGGCCGCCCCGTCGCCAACGCCATCGAGCCGCGCAAGCGCCCGCGCTCCTCGATGTCGCCGACCATCGTCACCGACCGCAATGGCGAACTGGTGCTGGTGATCGGCTCGCCGGGCGGCTCGTCGATCATTTCCTATGTCGCGCGCGCCACCATCGCCATTCTCGATTGGAACATGCCAGTGCAGGAAGCGCTCGGCGTCGGCAACGTCACCGCCCGCTTCGACACCGCGCGCGGGGAGCTGGCGCGTCTGCCCGAGGGGGTCAACGCCGCATTGACCCAACGCGGCTGGCGCATCGGCGATGTCGGCGACGAAGGCTCGGGCCTGCACGCCATCCGCGTCACGCCCAACGGCCTCGAAGGCGGCGCCGACCCGCGCCGCGAAGGCCGCGTCGGGCGGTTGGGGGCGGAGTGAGCACGCGAACTGGCAGGCCCTAGGGGAGTCGAACCCCTCTTTTCAGGTTGAAAACCTGACGTCCTAACCGATAGACGAAGGGCCCGCGGAACCGCCTGTTCGCGGGGAAGCCGCGCATATAAAGGCGCGCGCCTGGGCTGGCAAGCGGGGTGGGCCGATGCTCTTGGACCGCCGGCGCCCTCGCCGGCGCGGAGCTTCAACCATCGCAGGCCGCTGAGGCTGAGACACCATGCCGGCGAGGGCGCCGGCGGTCCAAGCAAGCCGTCACTCCGCCTTCGCCAAATCCACAATCTCCGCTTCCACCCGCACATTGCCGTTCCATTCATTCTTCTTCACCCGCACGGCAGCGTGAAAGGCGCCCTCGCGTTTCATCAGCGCTTCGCCCAGCCCGCTTTTCATGGCGCGGAAAGCAATGCCGCCGATGCGGGCGCCGCGGGCGTCTTCCAGCGTGAAGCGCACGTGCTCCTCCTTCACCAGCTTGGAGAACGAGACCCGCACGTCCGGCAGCGCAAACACCGGCTCGGGATGGCCCTGCCCGTAAGGGCCGATGCGGTCGAGCGCTTCGATCAGTTTGAGATCGAGCGCGCCGATCGCGCCGGTTGCATCGATGGAAAGCGCGCGCGCTTCGCCCGCGGCGGCTTCGATCTCCCCGGCGAGCGCCTCGGAGAGAAAATCCTTCAGCGCCTCGACGCGCTCCCACTCCACGGTCAGCCCAGCCGCCGCCGCGTGACCGCCGCCATTGATCAAGAGCCCCGCCTCTTTCGCCGCCGCCACCGCCGCGCCGAGATTGACGCCGGGCGTCGAGCGGCCGGAACCTTTCGCCGGCTCGTGCTCGCTGACCCCGCCCAGCACGATGGTCGGCTTCATCAGCCGATCCTTGAGCCGGCCCGCGGCGATGCCGATCACGCCCGGGTGCCAGAGGTGTGAGCCGACGATGACGACAGCGCGCTTCTCCGCTTCCGCGAGCGCGGCGGTTTCCGCTTCGGCCAGCATTTCCGCTTCGCGCTGACGGCGCTCGGCGTTCAGCGCTTCCAGCATGGCGGCGAGTTCGCGCGCTTCTTCCGGGTCTTCGGTCGAGAGCAGGCGCGTCGCCAGCGAAGCATCGCCGACGCGCCCGCCAGCATTGATGCGCGGCCCCAGGATAAAGCCGAAATCGTAGACGCTGGCGGCGCCCTTGCGCCCAGCGTTTTCCGCCAGCGCGACAAGCCCAATATTGTTGCCGTTGCGCAGCACTTTCAGCCCTTGCGCGACAATGGCGCGGTTGAAGCCGGTCAGCGGGGCGACATCGCACACAGTGCCGATGGCGGCGAGATCGAGCATTTGCATGAGATCGGGCAGATTATTCGAGCCGATGGAGCCGCGCCGCCGCGCCTCCCGGTTCACCGCCGCGAGCGCCACTAATACAACGCCGGCGGCGGTCAAATGCCCCTGGCCCGATCTACAATCGAGCCGATTGGGATTGACCACCGCGCGCGCCTTCGGTGGCGGGCCCGCCATCAGATGATGGTCGAGCACGATCACGTCGAGGCCAAGTTCGGCGGCGGCGTTGAGCGGGCCTTCTGCAGCGGCGCCGCAATCGACGGTGATGACAAGCTCGATGCCTTCGGCTTTCAGGCGCTCGAACGCCAGCGCCGAGGGGCCGTAACCTTCCTTCATGCGGTCGGGCACGTAGATTTTCAGCGCGCGCCCGCGGGCGCGGAAATAACGCACCAATTGCGCCGCCGATGAGCCGCCATCGACATCGTAATCGGCGAGCACCGCGCACGAACGACCACTGACGATGGCGTCTTCGATCACGCGCGCGGCTACGTCCATGTCTGCAAAGCTCGAGGGATCGGGAAACAGCGCCTTCAGCGTCGGCTCGATGAAGTTCGGCGCATCCTCCAGCGTGACCCCGCGCGCGGCGAGCAAACGCGCCGCGATCTCGGGCACTTGGAAGCGCCGGCGAAACGCCTCGGTCAGCGCCAGATCGGCATCGCGCACGCGCCAGCGCCGGCCCGTGAGCGAGCGCTCGACGTTGAGGAAGGCGGGGGGGGCCTCCAACTTGCGCGCAGCGCTGC
>JAKFYF010000023.1 GCA_021731005.1 Hyphomonadaceae bacterium | reverse complement strand
TTGCGCCGAGCACCTTCTCCACCGCGCGCTCGCGATAGCCGCGCTTCATGAGCGCGTCGGCGATCACCAGGGCGCGGTCGGGGCGGTTGAGGCCTTCGGTGTAGGGTAGCCGACCGTCTTCTTCGGGGGCGGCGACGCCAGTGGCGTGGCGGCGCGCGGTTTCGGCGAGCCACGCTGCGCGTTCTTCCTCGGAAAGTTCGTATGCGCCGAAACTGGTGTCGCTGCCGATGCCGACGTGATCCTCGCCGCAGGCATCGAGCGCATGCGCCATGTGGGCGATGTAGTCGTCGACATTGGGCTGGCGGCCCGCGGGCGCGAGATAGAAGAGATCGTAGATGCCGACGACGCCGCCCTTCTCGGCGAGCGCGCGCAGCTGCTCATCGCTCTTGTTGCGGGGATGGGGATGCACGCTTGCGCAGCCGGCGTGGGTCATCAGCACGGGCTTGGCCGACGCCGCCATCGCCGCTGACGTCGTCGCCGAATTGGCGTGGCTGAGATCGAGCGCGACGCCCAGCGTGTTCATGCGCGCGATGGCTTCGCGGCCGAGATCGGTGAGGCTTGACTCGGGCGGGGAAAGCACGCCCGCGCCGAACGGCGACGGTAAATTATACGAGAGCTGCATGACGCGGACGCCGAGATTGCGGAACAGATCGATGCGGTCAACTTTATCTTCGAGGCACGCCGCGCTTTCGAACGAGAAGATGATCCCAAGCTTGCGCTCGCGCTTGGCGCGGGCGATGTCGGCCGCGTTGCGGATTTGCATGAAGTAATCGGGATGGGCCTCGACCAGGCGCTGATAGAAGGCGATCTCGGCGAGCGTATCCTCGAACGGCGCGTTGAAGCCGCCGATGGAGGTCTTGATGGCGGAAACGCCGGAATTGCGCGCGAGATCGAGCGCTTCCTGCGGCTGGGGAAGCTGGTCGGACGTGATCGGCGGGCCGAGGTTGCAGTCGAGCACAATGGCGCGCCGCCACAGGGCGCGGGCCCTGTTCGAAATTTCCGCCCCCGGTTGCGCCGTAGCGCCGCCCGCCAGTGCAGCTGCGCCAAGCAGCGCGCCCGCCCCCAACACCACGTCTCTGCGATTCATGCGCGTTTCTCCCCACTGAACCCGGCCACCTGCAGCACGACGCAATCGGCGCCGGCTTTGCGGTCCCTCGAAATCTCCTGATAGGCCGGCGATGTCGCCCAGGCCAGCATCGACGCTTCGTCGGGAAACGACATCAGCACCACCTTGTCGCGATCCCACTGCCCTTCCAGCACGCGCGGGGCTTCATCGGCGGCGAGGAGCTTGCCGTTGAACTGGGCAAATACCGCAGGGAAGGCCGCCATGTAGCGGTTATAGGCGGCGCGGTCGGTAAATTTGAGCTGCGCGATCACGTACGCGGTCATTCGCCTTACTCCCCCTCCCCCGCCTTCCGCGGCGCTTTCAGACGCCGCCGGTTCACGTGGCTCTCCGGCGCGACGTGGCCTTCCGGCGTGCGGCCGAGGAAATAATCGCGCTGCCAGCCGTGCTTGGCCGCGTCTGAATCCTTCTCGCCGAGGCGATCGAGAAAATTCGTGCGGCTTGCGCCCCAGGAATCGTATTGGCGCTTCAGTTCCGGATCGTCGTGGATCGATTTCACGATCGGCTGGGTGGCGTCCATTTCTTCGTGCTGGATCGGCATGATGAAACAGAACGGCTCGCCCTTCTTGAACGAGATCATGCCCGGGCGGGTGAAGCGCCAGTTCATGGTGAACGGAAACGGCAGCCAGAAGGTTTCCACTACGCCGACCAAAGGCTGGATGCCATCCTTCAGCTGGTTGGGCGGGCCCCCGACCCAGAGGTCCCAGCCAGGCTCGGTGCGGAACAAATAGCCGGTGTGGAAGGTGAGCACACCGCCGGAGAAGTGCGACACCGCCCAGCGCTTCACCAGATCGGGGTTCGTTCCGTCGTCAGGATCGATGCGGATGTCCTCGATGCGCGGGCCGCCATTCCAGGTCGCGGTGAACGAGACCGGTGAGAGCAGCGCCCACCCCGTGGTGTTGGCCACCACCAGCGGCAGGCAGCGATAGGGATGGCGGTCGGAGAAGCGGTCCATCCAATCGCGGTCGGGGCTGCCGGGGACAAGTGCGGCGGGCGCCGGATCGACCTGATAACACGTTAGTTTCATGGCCTATCCCTAGACGTTCCAGGCGCCTTGCGCCAAGGGAGGCCGGTGACCGCGCCCGCCGCCCCTGAAGACCTCTTCGCGCGCCTCGATGCGCTCGCCATCCCCCACGCCACCCGCACGCACGCCCCCGTCTTCACCGTCGCCGAAAGCGCCGAGATCAAAGCGCAGATGCCCGGCGGACACACCAAGAACCTGTTCCTGAAGGACAAAAAGGGCGCCCTCTTCCTGCTCTGCGCCATCGCCGACACCGCCATCGAGCTCAATGCCGTTTCCAAACTCATCGGCGCCGGGCGTTTCAGCTTTGGCTCGCCGGAATTGCTGATGGAGCGCCTCGGCGTGCCGGCAGGATCGGTGACCCTTTTCGCGCTCATCAACGACCCGGATAGGCAGGTGACTGTGATCCTGGACGAGGCGCTGTTCGCGCACGACCCAATCAATTTCCATCCCCTCCGCAATGACGCCACCACCGCGATCAGCCCCGCCGACATGCTGCGCTTTGTCGTGTCGCTCGGACGCGAGCCGATCCGTCTGGCCTTCGATGCCGCAGGCAAGCCAAGCGCAATTGAACCCGAGCCTGGTTCCGCCCATGTTGGGGGCTGAAAAATCTCCGAGTAATGAGCCCAGAGGAACGCATGACTCTCATCGATGGCGCGGCCCCGCCGGACACAAGCATCGTCAAGGACGGCAGCGACCAGGGCTTCATGGTTGACGTAATCGAGGCCTCGCGCGCTACCCCGGTGATCGTCGACTTCTGGGCGCCGTGGTGCGGGCCGTGCAAGACGCTGGCGCCGGCGATCGAGCGCGCCGTGCGTGCGGCCGGCGGTAAGGTAAAGCTGGTCAAGATCAATATCGACGAGCACCCGGGCGTGGCGGGGCAACTGGGCGTGAAATCGATTCCCGCGGTCTACGCGTTTGACAAGGGCCGCCCGGTGGATGGGTTCACAGGCGCGGTGGCCGAAAGCCAGGTGAAGCTGTTCATCGATCGCCTCACGGGCGCGGGCGCGGAAGCAGACATCGAGGCGCTGCTGGAGCAGGCCGCCGAGAGCCTTGCGCTGGGCGACCTCGGCGGCGCGGCGCAATCGTTCGCCTCGGCGCTGCAACTCGACCCCGCCAACACCAAAGCCATAGCCGGCATGGCGCGGCTCTACCTGCAAAGCGGCGAGCCGGAGCAAGCGCGGGCGGTGCTTGAGATGGCGCCGCCGGAGAAGGCTGGCGACGCGGAACTCGCCAGCGTGCGCGCAGCGCTCGACCTTGCCGCGTCGGCCGCGAGCGCGGGAGATACCGGAGAATTAGCGCTCAAAGTCGCCAACAACCCAGGCGATCTGCAGGCGCGCTACGAACTGGCCGAAGCGCTTTCCGCGCGCGGCGAACTGGAAAGCGCGAGCGACCAGCTGTTGGCCATCATCGCCAAGAACCGCGAGTGGAACGAAGACGCCGCGCGCAAGCAATTGCTCAAGATTTTCGAGGCAGCCGGCCCCGCCTCCGAAATCGCCAAGCAAGGGCGGCGCAAGCTTTCGGCGATCCTGTTCTCATGAGCGCGTTCGGCTATCGCAAGCCGGCGGATCTGCCGCAGACCATACCGCTGTTTCCGCTGGCGGGCGCGATCCTGATGCCGCGCGGCGTGCTGGCGCTCAACGTGTTTGAGCCGCGCTATCTCAACATGGTCGACGATGTGCTCGGCGATCATCGTCTGATCGGCATGGTGCAGCCGGCAGTCGGCGAGGAGGAAGCGGCGACCCCCGCGCTTTCCAGCGTCGGCACGGTCGGGCGCATTACCGGCTTCTCCGAAACCGAGGACGGGCGCTACCTAATCACGCTCACCGGCATTTGCCGTTTCGATCTGGAACGCGAGTTCGACGCCGGCGCGCCGTACCGGCAGGCCATCGTCTCCTATGAGAGCTACGCCGACGATTTCGCCGCCGCGCGCGGCGAGCGCATCGACCGCGGCGCTCTGATTGTCATCCTCAAGCGCTATGCGTCGTTGCACGGGTTCCAGGTGGATTGGGATTCGGTGGAACAGGCGCCGACCGAAACCATTATCAACGTCGCCGCCCAGATTTGTCCGTTCGACAATTCGGCAAAGCAAGCCCTGCTCGAGGCGGTCAGCCTCGAGGAGCGCGCACGCGCGCTGGTGACGCTGCTCGAATGGGACACCGCCTCCGGCGACGAGCGGCGGCCGCTGCAATGAGCGAGCCCGATCCCAAGCTGCTGGAGGTGCTGGTCTGCCCGCAATCGCGCACGCCGCTCAAGTATGACCGCGAGCGGCGCGAATTGATCAGCGTGGCGGCGCGCCTTGCCTATCCCGTGCGCGACGGCGTGCCGATCATGCTGATCGATGAAGCGCGGGAATTGGGGGCTGACGAATGACCCAAGCCCCGCCACGGCCGTGGCCCACCGAGCTTGAGTTCGATCGCGCCGCAAAGCTCTTGCGCGTCGCCTTCGATGATGGCGCCACATTCGAAATCCCGTTCGAACTGCTGCGCGTTGAGAGCCCCTCAGCGGAAAACAAGGGACATGGCGGCGGCGCGCGGCCGGCGCCTGTCACTGGCAAGGCCAATGTCGGCGTGCGCAGCGCCGATCCGGTGGGCCGCTACGCCGTTCGCATCAGTTTCGACGATGGCCACGATACCGGGCTTTATTCCTGGGATTGGCTCTACGAATTGGGCCGCGATCGCGACGCCATGTTCGCGCGCTATCGCGAGGCGCTCGCCGCCAGGATCGCGAGCGACGAAGCGTAGCCGGCGCGGCGCAGCATTTC
>JAKFYF010000275.1 GCA_021731005.1 Hyphomonadaceae bacterium | reverse complement strand
AAGCTTTGGTCTGATTTGGGGAAATCGAGGGATTCGGGATGACCGGCGATGTCGTAATCGTCACCCACCATACGGCGGACGAGCCGTTGGCGCGGGACGTGGCACTGGAACTTTCGCCTTTTGCAGCGTTTCCAATGCACCTGTCGGAGGCAAAGCCGGCGCGACTGGGCGCCGGTGCGATTGGCGTGATCGTTTGGACTCCCAAACTTGCGCGTGCATTCCCTGAACACGTCCTGGAACAACTCGCGCAGGACGCGATAATTTTTTGGACAGGGGGCGCCGTGCCTGCTTCAGCGGGGCTCCTGATTGAGGCAGGCGCGAGCGCCGGCGAGGCGCTCAGGTGCGCGGTTGCTGAAGAACAGGCAGCGCGCCAACGCGCCCGCCAGCAAGGGGGGGGCGAACGGCTTGTTCCTGCCGCCACTGCTGCAGGCGCATATGCGGCGCGCAGCGCTGGCGGCAGGCTGGCGATGCAGAGTGCGTCCGGATTGGCCGCTGCGTTGGCCGTAGTGGGCATTGCAACGCCGATGCTCGGAGGAGGTCGGGCCGCCGATGATCATGAAGCCACAGGGGTGAGCCTTTCGCTGGTGGGCGAAGCAAGGGCGGCAGCGGGTGGCCGGGTCACTCCCATATCGATGCGTACATCGGTGCTCGCAGCGCGGCCGCAGGCGGAATCAGCCCTCGATGCTCTGGTGCAGAATGAAGCGCCTGTTTCGCCGGTGGTTCTGCGTCGCGAGCCGGCGCGCAATCCGATTCAGCCGGTGAGCGGCGACCCGTTGCAGGTCGAAATTCTCTCGAACGGCGAGGTTGTATCTGGCCTTGATATTGCGCCGATCGAATACGAATCGGTAGGCGAATTGGTTTCCGCCGAAGACCTGCTGATGACCGCGGACTTTATGGTGGATGAAGACGCGGATTTTTCGCCGGCGGATGGCCCGGATCTAAATTCGTTTCACCGTATGATGGGGCCGCCGGAATAGGCCAGATGTTAGCAAACCGTGCGACCTGCGCCTCCGCGATTTTCCTTTTGATGGCGGTGCGCTAAGCTGGCTTTTAGCGCGGGTGTTTGTGCGAACGCTCGACGGCGCGAAGCAAGTGGCGCTTGGCCTCGTTCATGACGACTGGCCAGTGCAGGGGCGGCTGCATAGTGTCATGATTGCGCATCCATGATTGCCTATTTGCTCGATTGGGCCTCGGTCGTTACCCGCCGCCGGGTCTGGATGCTTATGGCCGAAACCGACATCGCGCTGCGATATCGAAGGTCCTTGCTGGGTCCTTTCTGGATCAGCTTAGCCATGGCGGCGATGATACTGGCTATTGGCGGGCTCTATTCCGACGTGATGAACCAGCCGTCCGAGGCTTACATTGCCTATCTCGGCACCGGCTTGCTGGTGTGGACGTTCCTTGCCACGATGATCAATGAAAGTTGTGGGATCGCGATAGAGGCCACCCATCACTTGCGCAGCGTCAACGTTCCGTTGCCAGTCCTTTCCGCGCGGATGGTCTACCGAAACCTTATCATCTTTGTGCACAACGCCATTGTTGTACTAGTTGCGCTCTTCCTTTTCGGTCATGGGCTCACGCCGGCGGCGTGGCTGGCCGCGCCAGGCGTCGCCGCGATCGTGTTTTGCGGATGGTTTGTCGGCGTTGCGCTCGCGCCGGTTTGCTTGCGGTTTCGCGATCTCGCATCGCTTATCTCAAGCGTCACGCAAATAGCATTCTTCGTGACGCCGATATTTTGGATGCCGGATGGAATGTCGCGGAGGATTGTCGTGGACTTTAACCCCTTGTACCATTTGATCGAAGTTGTGCGCCAACCCTTGCT
Organism: Hyphomonadaceae bacterium; assembly: GCA_021731005.1. Taxonomy (GTDB): domain Bacteria; phylum Pseudomonadota; class Alphaproteobacteria; order Caulobacterales; family Aquidulcibacteraceae; genus Vitreimonas. The sequence goes on along the minus strand of JAKFYF010000275.1, from coordinate 3,125 downwards.
TGGGAACCCCGCCTCGGAGAGTAACTGGATTGTCGTTGCAGCTTTGCTGGGAATGAGCGGCGCAGCGGCGCTCGTGTCGTTGGCGCTATGCCGGCGCAAAGTGTTCTTGTGGTTGTAGCCGGACATGGCCCGCGTTCTCGCTGAAGACGTCTGTTTCCACTATCCCGTCTACGAACTCGGCGGGCGGTCCCTGAAGATGGCCGTCATCCGGCAGGTCGCGGGCGCCAAGCTCGTCGTCGATGGCGGTCATACCGTCGTTCAGGCGCTGGAGGATGTGTCCTTCGAATTAGGCGAGGGCGATCGCCTTGGCCTCATCGGGCACAACGGCGCCGGCAAGTCGACGCTGTTGCGGGTGATTGCCGGCCTCGCGCATCCACAGCGCGGCCGCCTCAAAGTCAGCGGCCGCCTTATCGCGCTGATCGATAAGGGGATGGGCATCAATGCCGATCTGACCGGCATGGAGAACATCGAGCTGCCGCTGCGCCTTCTGGGCGCATCCACGGATGAAGTCAGACGCGCGCAGCGCGACATTCCCGAATGGACGGGGCTTGGCCCGTTTTTGAATCTGCCGTTCCGAACTTATTCCGACGGCATGAAGGCGCGTCTGTCGTTTGCGCTTTGCACTGCGATTGCCGGTGATGTGCTGGTGCTGGATGAATGGCTCGGCGCGGGGGACGCTGCTTTTGTCGAGCAAGCCCAGATCCGCCTAAACGAGTTTATCGCGCGCTCGAAGATTTTGGTGCTGGCCAGCCACTCGCTTTCGCTGATCAGCAACGTCTGCAATCTTGCTGCATGGTTTGAACGCGGCAGGCTGGTCCTAATTGGTCCCGCACCGGATGTGATCACTGCCTACGCCGCCCACGCCAGCAGGGCGCCTCTCGCGACGTAAGTGAGAAGGCGTGGTCGCCAGTTTGTCGGTGGCGCCACGGTGGTGGCGGCCGCCAGCTCTGCTTGGAATTTGCGCGACGGCCGTGTCTCGCATCGGCATGGCAGAGATCTTCAGGCGCTCAAGCGTGAGTTGGGTTGGAACGTCGTAAGCGAGGATCGGCGGCGCTCATTTTTTAGCGAACGCCGCGCACGCCAGAGATTGCGAGGGCGGAAACCGCGGCAAGGACCGCCGCGGCGATGAATAGTGCTTGATAGCCGCCAAAGTGCTGAATGATGACGCTGGCGAGAAATGGAGCCGCGATCTGAGGGCCGGTGAGGCGCCCCCTTGCGGTCCCTCATCGGGAAGCAGAGTCCTTTCTTCATTAACCCGATCCGAGGCTGGAGGGTAGTGGGTGGGGCGGCGAGTTTGCCCCGCCATGGCTCGACGCCCCGCCCACGGGCCCCATGCGCGCCGAGGCCGGGGGCATCCCCTGGTGCGCCGAGTGCGGGCGCACGTAATTGTAGTCGTAGCGCCAGCGCGCCAGCACGCGCCTGGCGTGATCGAGACTTTCAAAGCAGGTCTCGTTCAGGCATTCGTCGCGCAAGCGGCCGTTGAAGCTTTCCGAATACGCGTTCTGCTGGGGTTTTCCCGGCTCGATATAATGCCAGGCGACGTTCTCGCGGGCTTGCCATTCGAGCATCGCGCGCGAGGTGAATTCCGTGCCGTTGTCGGAAGTGATCGCCGCCGGCTTGCCGTAGAGCCGGATCATGGCGTCGAGTTCGCGGGCGACGCGCGCGCCGCCGATGGAGGTGTCGGCGACCATGGCGATGCTCTCGCGCGTGCAATCGTCGACCACCGCGAGGATGCGAAAGCGCCGCGAGGCGCCAAACGTGTCGGAGACAAAATCGAGGCTCCAGCGCGCGTTCGGCGCGCTGGACGCGGGCATCGGATTGCGCGATCCCAGCGCGCGTTTGCGGCCTTTTCGCTTGCGCACGGTTAAGCGCTCCTCGCTGTAGAGGCGGTACAATTTCTTGTGATTCATCTTGATGCCTTCGCGCGCGAGCATGATGCCGATGCGGCGATAGCCGAAGCGGCGGCGTTGTTCGGCAATGGCGACCATCCGCGCCCGGATTTCCGGATTATCGCGGACGTCAGGCTTGCGAACAGTTTTGGGGTCAACGCCGACGAGCGCGCATGCGCGCCTCTGGGAGAGGCCGTGGACGGCGACGGCTTTCACCGCCGCCGCCTTCTTCGCCGTCGGCGTGATTAGTTTTTTCCGAGGATGTCCTTCAGCGCCGCATTGTCCAGAACCGCCTCGGCCAAAAGCTTCTTCAGCCGCCGGTTCTCGTCCTCGATCAGTTTGAGCCGGCGCGCCTCGGAAACGTCCAGGCCGCCGAATTTGGCCTTCCATTTGTAGAACGTGGCCGGGCTGAGGCCGTGCTTGCGGCACACCTGCGCCGTGGTTAACCCGCGCTCCTGCTCAGCCAGGACCGCGATGATCTGTTCCTCCGTGAAACGGGATTTCCGCATTTGAGAGCCTTTCCTCGTGCAAGGACTCTCCTTTCAAGTGCGGGACCAAACGGGGGGCGCCTCACAAGGCGTGCGCGCCGGCGACAAGCGCGAAATGTTGGAGGCGCTCACCGCCGACATCGCCAAGGCTGGCGGCCAGCGTCTCTGGGGCTGACGGGGATGAGCGACGATCCATTTCAGGCCGACGATGCGGCGACGCCCCTGGCGCCGGAAGAGCGTCTCGATCTCAAGCTCAGCTATGTCGCGCTCCGGCGCGAACTGAACGAGGCCGAAGCGCTGAACGTGCTTGCCGGCGAACGCTGGGCGCTGTCCCGCAAGAGAGACGCGCTCGATGAGGTGTTTCTGCGCCGCCTGCATTTGCGGATGTTCGGCGACGTCTGGCGCTGGGCCGGCAAATACCGAACCGCCCGCGAAATCTGGGCGTCGATCATTGGACGATTGAAGTCGCGCTGCGCCAGGCGCTCGATGACGCGCGCTATTGGGTGGAGCACAAATCCTATCCGACTGACGAGATCGCCGTGCGCTTCCACCATAAGCTCGTCGCCATTCATCCGTTTCCAAACGGCAACGGCCGCTGGTCGCGCCTCGCTGCCGACTTGCTCGCGCGGCAACTGGGCCAGGAGCGCTTCACCTGGGGGCGGGGTTCGATCGTGGCGGTGTCCGAGGCGCGGCAAGCCTATGTCGGGGCGCTCAAGGCAGCGGACGCCGACGATATAGCACCTGGCTC
>JAKFYF010000208.1 GCA_021731005.1 Hyphomonadaceae bacterium | reverse complement strand
GAGCGCGATCGCCCCCAACGCCCCAATCCAAATCCAGCGTTTGCGCCCCATCCCCGCCTCCCCGTATAGAGGGTCGATCATAGCGAAGCGAAGGGCGGGCGTCATGCTGCGGAGCGCGATTTTCGCCGCACTCTTTTTGTTCGTGCCCGCGGGTTTGACGACGGCGCAGCAGCTGGCGCCATTGCCGATCCAACCCGCCGGCGCGCCTTGGCCAGGCGCGGCTTGGGCGAGCGCTCCGCTAGCGGCGGACATCGACCGCGCCGCGTTCGATCTCGCGGTCACGGAAGCGTTCGCCAGCCGCGATACGCACTTGGGCGAGACCCGTGCGGTTTTGATCGTGCAGGGCGGACGCGTCGTGTTCGAGCGCTACGGAGAAGGCTTTGGCCGCGACACGCGATTGGTGTCGTGGTCGATGGCGAAGTCGATCACCCACGCGCTGGTTGGCGCCGCCGTGCTGCAAGGCCGCGTCGCCATCGACACGCCGATGGGGAGCGCGCATTGGCGGGCGGGGGACCGCCGCGCCTCCATCACATGGCGGCAATGGCTGCAAATGGTCGACGGCAGCGACTATGTCGAGACTGCCGCGAATGTCGCGTTCAGCGGCAACGCCAACATGCTGTTCGGCCCGGGGCGCAACGACGTTGCGCGCTGGGCGGGAGCCCGCCCGCTGATCCACGATCCTGGCGCGCATTGGAATTATTCGTCGGCCGCCACGCTGTTGGTTTCCGATGCGCTCACGCGCGCCGTCGTTCACGATCCGCGTCACGCCAGCGATCGTCGCGCCCGCATGCGCGCCTGGATGGAGCAATCGCTGTTCGCGCCCATCGGCATGCGCGCGGTGGTGGAGTTCGATCCGCAGGGGACATTCTACGGCTCCTCGCTCATCTACGCGACCGCGCGCGATTTCGCCCGCTTCGGCTATCTCTATTTGCGTGACGGGGTCTGGAATGGACGGCGCATCTTGCCCGAAGGCTGGGTCGATTTCGCCCGCACCCGCGGGCCCGATGCAGATGCTGACATCTACGGCGCCGGCTGGTGGCTGACCCCCTCAAGCGGGCAGGGCAGGCCGCAGCGTTCGCTGATCACCGACGTCTCGATGGCTGACGCGTTCTCCGCGCAGGGCTATGAAGGGCAGATCATTGTCGTAGTGCCGTCGAAAGACTTGGTGATGGTCCGGCTCGGCCTGTTCGGCGGCGGCGTCGAGGCATGGGACGCGCTCGGCGATTGGGCCACGCGCATGCTGGGCTCGTTCGGGCGCCGCCCGGCGAATTGAGGAGCAGGCGATGACGCTGGAAATAGAAGGTCGCGACGTGAAGCTGCAGTGCGCCCGCGTGCTGCGTGACGCAGGTTTCAAGTATCTGGCGGCCGAACTTGAGTTCGGCTCGCTATCGGGACTCGTGAGCGACGAGCCGTTCTTTGTGTTGTGCGGCCGCGACCGATTGGCGCCGACCGCCATCAAGGCCTGGATTGAGGCGGCGCGCATTTCCAACGTGCCCGACCACAAGCTCGAAAGCGCGCACCAGACCATCGAGGCAATCGAGGGCTGGCCGGGAGAGCGGCACTATCCGGATTGATCAACAATTGTCCTTGGTGACCGCAGCCTGAATGCGATCGAGCGCGTTGTAGAGCTGTTCGCGCACGTCGGCGCCATTGGCGCGCATGAGATGGAGCGCCATGCGCGCGAGCATGTCGCCGACCTTGGGTTCGTCGTGGATGGCCGCCAGCGTCACCGTGGCTTGCACGCGCTGCACGAATTCCTCCACGCCGGCGGGGCTTTGCGTTTCCAGCACGCGCATGCGCAATTGGCGCAGCGCCGTGCGCAGCGAGGGGGCCCGGGTGGCGACGTCGGCTTCCTTGCGCCGGTTGAACAAGCGGCCGCCGCCCCGGCCGCCGCGGCGGTCGGGCCCAAAATAGCCCTTATAATCCACCCAATCCATGGCGGCGCCGGTTGCTTGTGTCGCCCCAGTGTTACGCAAGTTTGGTTTCCGAAACGTTCAGAAATGGTTACCTGCGGTGTAATGAGTGGATGCTGGCATGATCGAATCAGGGCGACATGGAGGAGGAGAGCGCCAAGTCAGAAACGATCACGCCCGGCGCGCCTTTCCCAGGCGAGCGCGTGGCGAACGATGATGTCCAGGTCGTCGAACCGCGGTGTCCAGCCGAGATCGGCGCGGATAGCGCTGGCGTCAGCCACCACCGCGGCGGCGTCGCCCTCCCGCCTTGGACGCATGCGCACCGGCAGCGATGTTCCCGCAACCCGGTTGATTGCATCGATCACCTCGCGCACAGAATGGCCGCGCCCGTAACCGCAATTGTACAACAGGTTTGGCGCACCGGCGCGCAGGCTGTCGAGCGCGGCGAGGTGAGCGTCAATAAGGTCGCTGACGTGGATGTAATCGCGCACGCCGGTGCCGTCGGGCGTGGGATAGTCCTCGCCATAGATGTCCACTCCATCGCGCCGTCCAAGCGCAGCTTCCACGCATATCTTGATCAAATGCGTGGCGCGCGGGGTCGATTGGCCGGCGCGCGCCTGCGGGTCGGCGCCGGCCACATTGAAATAGCGCAGTATGGCGACGCCCAGGTCGTGCGCCGCGGATGCATCGCGCAGGATGCGCTCGCTCATCAGCTTGGAGGCCCCGTAGGGGGAGATCGGATCGGTCGGCGCGGTTTCGCTGACCAAGGGGCCAGCGGGCGCGCCATAAACCGCCGCGGTCGAGGAAAAAACAAAATGTCGCACCCGCGCTTCGACGGCCGCTGCAATCAAATTGCGCGTGTTCACGGTGTTGTTGAGATAATAGGAGAGGGGGTCGCGGACGCTATCGGGAACCACGGTGGAGGCGGCGAAATGGGTGATCGCATCGATTGGGTATGCGGCGAACAGGCCCTTCAGCACTTGGCTATCGCCGATATCGCCAGGCACGAAAACCGCGCTGGAGGGAATGTTGGCCCGCACCCCGGTCGACAAATTGTCCAGCACCACCACGCTTTCGCCGCGGTCGATCAGGGCGAGCGCCATATGCGCCCCGATGAAGCCGGCGCCGCCAGTGACAAGCACGCTCATGAATCGCTCAATTCTTCGGCCGGTGGGTAGCGCAGATCGGCGGCAGCTTTGCCGCGCGCGTGCAACAATATCAAGGAGACGGAAACAAAAGAGGCAAAAGCAGGCTGCTCAGCGCCCCCGCAGTTTGCGCCGCAGCGCCAGTTCGCGTTCGCTGAGGGCGCCGGCGCGGGCGAGCGCGTCGAGGCGGGCGAGCGCAGAATTGCGGTAGCGTTCGCAATCGGGGCCGCGCGCGCCGGCGAGATGGGCCTCCACGCCCGCGCGCAGGCGCATGACGTCGCTGCTCGGATCGTCGCCGTGCATGTGGTCGAATAGCCGCAATTCATGCTCCCACGCCGCGCGCGCGGCGGGCATATCGCTCATGGCGAAGGCGGCTTGTCCAACGTGATCGAGCGTCGCCGCGAGCGCATGGCCGGCGCGCGGATCCTCCGGCGCGGTCGTGAAAACCGCCGATTGCAAGGCGGCGCTTTCTTCCAGCGCGGCGCGCGCCTTGCTGTTGGCGCCTGCCTCGAATGCGGCCTCACCCAGTCTGCCAAGCGCCGCGGCCAAGGCGCGCTGCGATGCTTGATCCGCGGCCTCGCTCAGCTCCATGCGGCGGAATTCGACGGCGCGGGCGAATGCGTCTTGCGTCTGCTTTGGCGCAGCGCCGGCCCGGCGACACACCTCGCCGAGGCGGTCCCATGCGGCGGCGGCCTCGCCGCACCAATTCGCCCCGCCAGCGGCGGCGAAGCGCTGCGCCAAGGCTCGCGCGGCGTCGGCGGGTTCTTTGGCGCGCGCGTCGGCGCTGCTGCGGAGGGCATGGTCGGCCTGTTCCAACAGGGTGTGAACCAGAAAGCGCGCCGGCGCTTCTTCGTCAGGCGCGCTCTGGTGCAGGCGCGTTGCAAGCGCCGCGGCCTGTGTCAGCGAGTCCTCGGCGCCCGAGGCATCGCCCAGCCCCGCCAGCAGCCCCGCGCGCACGCGCCATGTCGCCGCCAACGCCCATGCTTCATCGGGGTGACGCGCCGCCAAACCGATGCGCGCATGCAACGCTTTGTCCATCGCTTCGCGCGCGTCAGCGCCGGCGCCCGCGGCAAAGGCAGCCTGCGCGGCGAGCGTCCAGGCTCTCGCCAGCATGTCGCGCCAATGCGGCTCTTCCTTTTCGGTTACCGCCAGCGCCTCGTAGCGGCCGATGGCTTCGCCGGCGCGGCGGCGCGCCGAATTGGGCTCGTGCGCGTCGAGTTCGAGCACGGCGAGGCGGAGTTCTGCGTCGGCGATGTCGGCGGCCAGCACTGGCGGTTCACCGATTTGCGAGGCGGTCGCGCGCAACATGGCGAGCGCGCCCTCGGCGCCGGAGCGGGCGCGTCCAGGGTCTCCCGTGGCGGCGTCAAGCTCGGCGATACGGCCTCGCCCACGTGCGTACCAGCGCGCGGCGATCGGATCGCCGCGGTCAACCGCGAGCAGATCGTCCTCGATTTGCAAAAGTAAGGCGAAATGCGCGCGCGCGGCCTGTTCATCGCCTTGCATCCGCGCGAGTTCGCCCAGCAGGAACGCCGCTCGCGCCCGCGCCGGCTGATCGCTGCCGCTCAGTACGGAAGCGGCGGCTGCCGCCGCCCGCTCAAGCTCGCCCTGTTCTGCGTGCAGTCGCGCCAGGTCGAGCTTGGGGTTGGGGTCGCGCGGGTCGAGACGCGCCGCCAGCGCCAACGCCTCGCGCGCCAGGCTCGGGCGCAGGCGCTCGGCGAGCACCGCCGCGCGCTTTGCCGCAAGCGCCGCATCCGGACCGCCGAGGCGGGCCTGTGCGATCAGCGCATCCACTGCGAGCGCGGGCGGTTCGCGCCGATCTGGGCCCATCTGGCATCCCTTCCGGGGCGGGGCTTAGCAGTCACAAACCGTAACGCAACGTGTGTTGTGGGCCGGGCTGGGGGCGCCTTAGACGGGGTGA
>JAKFYF010000320.1 GCA_021731005.1 Hyphomonadaceae bacterium | reverse complement strand
CGTCGCCTTCGCCTTCAACATGCGAAAACTCGCAATGACCACGCCCTAAATGCGCCCAATCCGCACCCTCCCACCGGGATTGCCCGACCAAAGCGCAGCGGCGCACCCTCCGTCGCACCGAAAATCCGCCCAACAAAGCCAAAAGCCGCGTATCGCAATGGTCCCCTCAAGGGGAGAAGGGTCGCTGTGTCCGCTCCCGGAGAAATTCAGACTTTGCCGCTCGCGCCATCCCCGCCCCAACGCGACGCAATCGCGGCGATGGCCGCCGCCAGCACGGCGAGATCGTCGCTGTAGCCGAGCGCGGGGATGAAATCGGTCACCGCATCGGTCGGCAGGATCAAATAGCCGAGCGCAGCCACGCACATGCCCTTGACCCAGAGCGGAGTTAGCGGATTGCGCAAGAGCGCGTGCAGTTTGCACGCCGCTTCGAGCAGGTCTTTCAACCCGGCAAGCGCGCCCAATTTCGCCTTGAACGCCCGCTCCGAATACGCCCGCGCAAAATCTGCCATCGCCGGCTCCTTATGGACCGCCGGCGTCCTCGCCGGCATCTTGTTTGCACCAAGACTTTGCTTGTTGAAACAAAAAGCCGGCGAGGACGCCGGCGGTCCATATTGGCGCGCTCCAACAGGCTACAATGTAGTCCCAAAATGGCGAGACGCATCTTTTTCGCGCAGCTATAAGGCCGGCAAAGGAGCTCTCCCATGGCAGACCGTGATTACGTGCTCGGCACGCATGACGATGAAATCTACCGCCTGGGTTTCCAGCACCGAGTGTGGCGGCCGCGCGCGCTCGACGCCTGGACCCGCGCGCGCATCGGCGACGGGTCAAGAGTGATCGATTTCGGCGCCGGGCCGGGTTTCGCCACCATGGATCTGGCCGAGATCGTCGGCCCGACCGGGGCGGTTTACGCACTCGAGCGCTCGCGGCGCTTTCTCGACACGCTGGAAGCTCAAGCGAAGGCGCGCGGGATGAGCCAGGTGCACGCCCATGAAATCGACATCGTCACCGATGCTTTGCCCGTCAGCAATGCCGACGCGGCCTGGGTGCGCTGGGTGTTTGCTTTTCTGCCCGACCCTAAGGCAGCGCTGAAGAAGCTGGTCGGCGCGCTTAAGCCAGGCGGCGCCATCGTCATCCACGAATATGTCGATTACAAAACCTGGCGGCTCTCGCCGCGTGCGCCCAATTTCGAGCGCTTCGTCGATGAAGTGGTGGCCAATTGGCGCGGTTCGGGCGGCGAACCCGACATCGGCCGCGACCTGCCGGCGTGGCTGATCGAACTGGGCCTAAAGCTCGAGAGCTTCAAGCCGCATATCGATATCGTCTCCAAGGACGACAATGTCTGGCGCTGGCCGATCGGCTTCTTCGACATCCACATCGATCGCTTGCTGGAACTGAATCGCATCACCCCCGAACTCGCCCGCGACATGCGCGAGGAATTCGCCCGCGTCTCGGCCCAACCCGGCACGCTGATGGTAACGCCGCTGGTGATCGAGATCGTGGCAAGGAAGTAGTTAGCGCTGCTACCCTCCGGCGGGGGCTGTCATCGGCTTGCGTCCCAGCCCAGACGCGGCCCCGACAATCACAAACACCGCCAGCAACGCGACCACGACAACCGCCCCCGTCGGAAGGTCAAAAAGGGCTGAAGCCGCCAGGCCTAGCACATAGCCCCCAAGCCCGACGCCATAGCCGACGCCTAGCCGCAGCGGTTCGGGGAAGCGCTTGGCGGCGAGTGCTGGGATGATCAGGCTCGCGAACACCAGATAGACGCCAACCAGTTGCACCGATTGGGTCACCACCAGCGCGAACAACACGTAGAAGCCGATCTGTCCGATCCGCGCCCGCAGCGCGAACCAAACCGCGAGCGCCGCCGCATAGAGGATCGCTACTGGGATCAATTTCTCCGGCGACACCCAGAGTATCTGCCCGACCAGCAAATCCTTCAAATGCTCCCCGCCATGGGGATTGTTGGCGAGCAGCAGCAATTCGATGCATGCGGCAACCACGAACAGAACCCCGATCAGCGCTTCCTGCACCTCCGGCCAGATCTTCTCGGTCCAGGTGAGCAGCAGCGCCCCCAGCAGGGCCGCACCCACCGCCGCCGCCTGCACGCGCCAACCTTCCGGCTCGAACCCGAAAGCGCTGGCGGCGGTGACGCCCAATCCCGCCACCTGCGCGATGGCGAGATCGATGAACACGATGCCGCGATTCAGTACTTGCAGGCCCAGAGGCACATGCGTCGAAAGCACCAAGACGCCGGCCAAGAAGGCCGGCGCCAGAATGCCAAGTTCAAGATTGTCCCAATTCATGGGCTCAGCCCCGCCAACAGACGCGAAATGGTGTCGTCGTAGAGCGTGAACAGGTTCGTCGCCTGCGGCGTGCCGCCGACGGTGAACGGCAACAACACAGCAGGAATTCGCGCCCGCTGCGCGATGAATTCAGACGGGCGGCTGTCCTCGTAGGCCGCGCGAATCACGAAATGCACCGGGGTGGTTTCGAGACGCCGCAGCACTTGTGCGAGGTGGCCGCTGGAGGGCGGCACGCCAGGCTGTGGCTCCAACGCGACGCCTTCGATCATGCCGAGCCAGTTGAGCAAATATACCCAGTTGCGGTGCTGCACGGCGATGCGCACGCCGCGCAACGGCGACGCGCGCTGCGCCCAATTCGCCAGCGCCGCATTCCAGCGCCGCTCGAAATCGGCTTGCCGAGCGGCGTAGTCGGATGCGTTGGCTGGATCGATCTGGGCGAAACGCTGCGCCAACGCCCGCGACACCGAGACCAGATTGCGTGGATCGGTCTGGATATGGGGATTACCGCCGGCGTGGATGTCGCCTTGCGAGCGATCCACGCTCGTCGGCCGCTCCAACAGCCGCACAGCGCTGGTCGCCTGGAACGCGCCCGGCTGGCCCGCGGCAAGACGGTTATTGCCCGATTGCTGCACGATCAGTGGCAGCCACGCCACTTCAAGCTCGGCGCCCGTGCACACCGATATGTTCGCCGCACGCGCACGTGCAATGAGGCTAGGCCGGGCCTGCGCCTGGTGCGGGTCCTGCCCACCGATGGTGGCGTTGTAAACCGACACGCGCTCACCGCCGATTTCGGTCGCAAGCGCGCCCCACTCGGGTTCGCAGGCGAACACGTTGAGATTGGCATAAGCTGGCGTTGCGATGGCGGCCGCGGCAAGCGCCGCCGCGCAGAGAAACTGCTTCATCGAATGTCCCCTAGTAACGGTGGGCGCCGTGCGCCCCGTAAATGACAGTGTATTGCAAGGTCAGGACGTCATTGGGATCGAGCGCGGCTTCGTCGCGCGAATATTGCAGCCGCAAGCGGCCAAACTCGCTGGTGTCGAACTCGATGAGCGCTGTGTAATCGAGCGGCGTGTGGCCCATGGCGTCGAGCGATGCGCCCGCCAATGCGGCGCCCGGATCGTCTGAATCCAAGCCGGCGATGCGAAGCCCTGCGCTCCAATGCGGCATGAATTGATAGACGCCCTGCACGTACCATCCCGAATGGGCCTGATCGAGCGCCAGGCCGTTGAAAAGGCCCTGCTCCTCGCCGTAGAAATATTCGCCCGCAAGAGTGAGATTGCGCACGACCGGATTGCCGTTTGGCGCCCACTTGTACACCAGCGTGAACACGCCGAGATCGCTGTCGCCGCTGAACAGATCGCCCGCGCTGTCTCGGTCCGCCGAGCGAGCAAACAGATAACTGAGCGCCGCCAGATAAGAGGCGCTGACGCCGATATCCGCGCCAGTGCGCGCGAACGTCGAGTACGACCCAATTCCATTGTTCGCCGCGCCCGCCGCCGGGTAGGATTCGCCGCGAAATGCTTCGGCGCCGAATTCCAGGAATTGGTCGGTCGGCGCGATCCAACGCAGCTGAACCCCGTCGTCGCCCAACTGCGTGTTGAGGAACGCGCGATAGGGCAAGGGCGCGTCGGAGAAGCTCCAATCGTGGGCGTGGCGTTCGTTGAGATAGGCGATGCCGGACAGAAAGCGTCCCGCCTTGACCGTCAGGCCGCCCGGCAGCGCGGTGGATCGCAGATAAGCCTCTTCCAGGCCGATGTCGTCTTCAGCGCCGACCGCAACACTGAGAAAGCCGGCGAGAAACGGGTCAATGTTCGCGGCAAACGAGACCTCCGACTCGCCCAGGGAAAAGCCGCGGGCGGGGCGGCCGATCTCGTCACCCGTCGCAAACCCCGCGATGGTGTCTCCCCCGGCGCTCTCGCTTGCTCCGGTCAAGAAGCCGTTGAGCGCCACTGCAATGCCCGGGTTGTAAATGTTCGGATTTGGGTTGGCGGAAGAAGGAGCAGGCGCCGCGGGCGCCGCATCTACAACCATCACTTCGTCGTTAGGCGTTGGCGATACCGATGCCGATTCCTGCCCATTGGCGGCAGCGGCCTCCGCCTGCGCCAACCGCGCCTCAAGATCGGCGATGCGTCGCTCGTATTCCTGGCGCAGATTCTCAACGTCGCGCCGCAGCGCCGCTACATCGTCGGCGCCCTGTGCTTGCGCCGCGGGCGCGAGCAGCACGGCCGCGCAGGCAGCGGCGGCATATTTCATGGATTGCACGATGCTTCTCCTTGTCCTGTTCACGTTGCTGGGATTGACGCGAATTCGCGCCAGCGCCGCCAATCAGGCGATGCGAGTCAGCGAGTTTCAGGCAAGGAACGGAGGCGCGCGGCTTCGCCAATCGTGCGAGGGACGTATCGTCGCGACGGAACGATCCGCGGGGGCGGCTGTCCAAAGCGATATGGCCGGCGAAAAAGCAGGGGCGGACGGGGAGGCCAGCACCATGCCGCCGGCGAAAGCGGCGACTTGGCAAACCGCACAGACGATCTTATCCACCCCGCCCTGCCCGCCCTTGGGCGTTTCCGCGACGGTCGACAGCGAGGCTGTTGCAACCGGTCGGAGGGCATTCGCCTCGACGTGGGTCTGAACGAGGATGCTGTTCAGCAGGATGGCGAGCGCCGCAATCAACGC
>JAKFYF010000060.1 GCA_021731005.1 Hyphomonadaceae bacterium | reverse complement strand
GCGCACGCTCTCGAGGCCAGCAGGGGGCGTCCAGTCGAGCCCAGCCGCTGACGCAGCCGCCGCCAGTAGCGGCGCGGAAAGGCTGGCGATTTGTCCAGGCGGCGGCGCCGGCGCGATGGCGCGGCCGGCGGCGTCGCCTGCGCCGTCGAACACATCGCCCAGGGTGATCGCAGCGCCGCTCGCTTCGATGCGCGCCCTGAGCGTAACCGGCTCGGCAAACGCGGTGGCGATGCTGAGCACAAAGTAGAGACAGGCGATGCCGCAAATCCAGCGCAACATGATGGACCTCCTCAGCGCAATTGAGTGGTGGCTTGCAGCATTTCGTCCGCCGCGGTGATGACGCGCGCGTTCATTTCGTAGGCGCGCTGGGCTACGATCAGCGCGGAGATTTCCTCCACCGCGTTGACGTTGGAAAGCTCAAGAAATCCCTGCATTAAGGTGCCGAAGCCCGGCGAACCAGGGGTAGCGACATTGGGCGAGCCGGAAGCGGGCGTTTCCAGGAACAGATTGTCGCCGATAGCTTCAAGACCCGCCGGATTGATGAACGAAGCAATTTCGATCTGGCCGACCTGCTGCGGCGCGGTTTGCCCGGTGAGCGTTACTTCGACGATGCCGTCGCGTGTGATCTGCACCGCGCTTGCCTCCGCCGGGATGGTGATCGAGGGCTCCAGCGCGTAGCCGTCGGCGGTGACGACCACGCCATCGGCGTTGACGGCGAGATTGCCCGCGCGCGTGTAGCCGATTTGCCCCGAGGGCATGGTGACCTGCAGAAAGCCGCGGCCATTGATGGCGAGATCGTAGGCGTTGCCCGACTGGGTGATGTTGCCTTGCTCGGTGACGCGCCCGACCGCATCGGCCTGCACGCCGACGCCGATCTGGATGCCGAGCGGCAAAATCGCGCCCGAGGCTGACGAGGTTGCCCCCGGGCGCTCCAAATTCTGGTACAACATGTCCTGGAACTCGGCGCGCTGGCGCTTGTAGCCGGTCGTGTTCATGTTGGCGATGTTGTGGGAGATCACGTCGACATTGAGCTGCTGGGCTTGCATGCCGGACGCGGCGATCGATAGTGCGCGCATGGGGACGGTGCTTCCTATTGTCCGAGTGTCTGGATCGCGCGCTGGCGCAATTCGTCCGCACCCGAAATGATCTTGGCGGCGGATTGATAGGCGCGCGATATTTCGATGAGCCTAGTGAGCTCGATGACGGGCCGCACGTTCGATCCTTCCAGCGCGCCTTGCACGACGACGCCCTCGAACGCCTGGCTCGGTTGACCTTGCGCGTCCCAAAGGTTGTCCCCGACCTTTGAGAGCGCGCCGGGCGCGGCGAAGCTTGCCACGCCGATGCGGCCGGCTTCGACGCCGGCCACCCGTATTGCGCCGTCGCGTCCGATCGAAGGGCTCTCGCCCTGCGGATCGAACACGATCGGCGCCCCCCCGGAGTTGAGGACGGCGCGGCCATCGCTGGTCACCAGCCGTCCATCCCCCGTAAGCGAAAACGCGCCATCGCGCGTGTAAAGCGGCCCGGAAGGGCCCTCGACCATGAAAAAGCCCGCGCCCTCGAGCGCGACATCGAGCGGATTGCTGGTCATCGCGATCGGCCCCTGGGCCATGTCGCGCATCAGCGAAACGTCGCGGACGAAGAAAATGTCTTCCGGCTCGTCGAGCGCGTGCGCGCTGGTGCCGTCTTCGAACTCCATCACCAGCGAATCGGCCTTGAAGCCCGAGGTCGCGACATTGGCGAGGTTGTTCGCGGTCATATCCATGCGCCGTTGCAGCACGCGTTGCGCCTGCAGGCCGAGCAGGAGGGTGTTATCCATCGGCGTTAACCATGCAAACGCCGGGCCAAGCCCGCGGTCGTTGATTTTCAGGGCGCTGGCCGCTCGGCATGGTGAACGCAGCGCCGGTTCTTGCCGGGGCGGCGGCAAGTTTTGCCGGGTCTGCACCAATCCTTAACCATGGATTGCGACCAAGGGAGATCGATGAGGATTGGCGATTCCGCATGCTTGGGTTCCTGAAGAAAAAGAAAAAGGACGCGCCGGCTGACGAGGCCGATGCAGAAGGCGCAAAGCCAGAAGCCTCGGCCGAGGGCGAAGGCGGGGAAGGCGAAGCGCCGGTCAAGAAGAAGCTCTCTGGCAAAACGCTCATCCTGTTCATCGTGCTGCCCGCGGTGCTTGTGCTCGGAGGCGGGGGAGCGGCGGCCTACATGTTGTTTTTCAAAGGCGGCGGCGGCGAACAGCACGCCGAAGCCGAGGCCGGGCACGAGAAGGCCAAGGGCGGAGGCCATGGCGCGGGGGGTGAAGCGGGAGAGCCGATCCCAGGCCCCAACGGCACAATGCTGACCTATGGCGAAGGCGTGGTGTTTGTCAGCATCCCGGAAATGCTGGTGAACATTACCGGGCCCGATGGACGCCCGGCTTATCTCAAACTGCGCCTCACTTTGGAGGCGCCCGACGATGCCGCGGTGACCGCGCTCACCGAGCACGTGCCGCGCGTGATCGATCAGTTCAACAGCTTCCTGCGCGAATTGCGGACAGAGGACTTGGCGGGTTCAGCGGGGGCTTACCGGCTGCGGCTGGAATTGCTGCGGCGGGTCAATCTTGCGATCGCGCCGGCCCAGATCAGCGCCGTTCTGATCGAAGAAATGCTGGTGCAGTGAGATGAGCACCGAGGCGGCGGCAAGCAACGAATGGGAGACGGGCGAAAAGGACGTCGCCGTCGAGGGGGCGGAGCCGGCCGTCGAGCGCATCCTCAACCAGGACGAAATCGACAGTCTGCTTGGCTTCGGCCTCGCCGAAGAGGAAGCCGACGCCAAGAGCGGCGTACGCGCCATCATCAATTCAGCGCTGGTTTCATACGAACGTCTGCCGATGCTGGAGATCGTCTTCGACCGCCTGGTGCGGCTGATGACCACGAGCCTGCGCAATTTCACTTCCGACAACGTCGAAGTCAGCCTCGATCAGATCACGTCGGTCCGGTTCGGCGATTATCTCAACTCGATTCCGCTGCCGGCTATTATCGCTGTGTTTCGCGCCGAGCAATTGGACAATTTCGGCCTCGCGGCGGTCGATTCGAATTTGATTTATTCCGTGGTTGACGTGCTCCTTGGTGGCAGGCGGGGCGCTGCCTCCACGCGCGTGGAGGGCCGCCCCTACACCACCATCGAGCGTATGCTGGTGACGCGCATGATCGAGGTGGTGCTCGCCGATGCGCGCCAGGCGTTCGCGCCGCTGACGGAGGTCACCTTCACCCTCGACCGCATCGAAACCAATCCGCGTTTCGCGGCGATCGCGCGCCCGCCCAACGCGGCAATCGTGGTAAAGTTGCGCATCGACATGGAAGATCGCGGGGGGCGGCTCGAATTGCTGTTGCCGTATGCAACGCTCGAGCCGATCCGAAAAATGCTGCTGCAGCAATTCATGGGCGAGAAGTTCGGACGCGACAATATTTGGGAAGGCCACCTGGCCAGCGAATTATGGGCCACCCGGCTGGAGGTGCGCGCGCTGCTCGATGAAATGTCGCGCCCGCTGCGCGATGTGCTCGACCTCAAAGTGGGGGAGACGTTGATGCTGGACGCGGCGCCCGATGGTCCAGTGATTTTGAAGTGCGGCGACGTTGAGTTGGCGCGCGGCAATGTCGGGCGGATGGGCCATTCCCTGGCGGTGCGGCTCGACAAGCAAATCGCGCCGGCAGCCCAACACGCCGTGATGAAAGTAGGAGGCAAGACATGAGCCCGATCGCGTTCGCCCTTGAAATTGTGCTTGCTCTGATGCTGGCCGCTTGCCTGTTTTCGTTCTGGCGGCTGGACCGCAAACTGGCGGCGTTGCGTTCGGGGCAGGACGGCGTGCGCGCCGCCGCGGCCGAACTGACGCAGGCGACAATGCAAGCCGAGATCGCGGTGCGAACGCTTCGCGCCACCGCCAGCGAGGCCGGACGCGATTTGCAGGCCCGCATCAACGACGCGCGCGCCACCGCCGATCGTCTGGGGCTGGGCGCGGGCAGGCTGCGCACCAGTGTTGACGCGCGGGCGCGCGCCTGATGACGGCGCGCAAGCCCAAAGCGGCGCCCGCCGCCAATGTACGTCTGCTGCCCGCGGCGATGGCCATGCTGGCGGCGATGCTCGGCTTGAAGGCGGTGGCGATGGCGGAAAGCATCGCCGAAGCGCCGGCCGCTGCGGATCACGCGGCCGCGCCCGCTACCGCCGCGACGACAACCGCGACGGCGCAAACGCAATGCCCGGCGCCCTCGCTTGCCGACATGGCCGGCCTCAGCCAATCGGAAGTGCAGGTGCTGCAGGCGCTGACCGCGCGCCGCGAAGCGCTTGATCAGCGCGCCGCGCAATTTGAAGGGCAAGACGAATTGCTGGCCGCGGCCGAGCAACGCCTGGATCAGCGCTTGGCGGAGTTGCACCAGCTAGAATCGACCGTCAATGAGCTGCTGGGTCATTTGGACGAAGCCCAAGAGCAGCGCATCGCCGGGCTGGTCGATGTCTATCAGCGCATGCGCGCCAAGGATGCCGCCACTGTTTTCGATGGGCTTGGCGATGAGGTTCTGGTGCAGGTGGCTGGCCGCATGCGCCAGACCAATCTCGCCGAAGTGATGGGGCGCATGGACCCCGGGCGCGCGCGGCGCCTGACCGAGATGCTGGCCGATCGCGCTCGCCCGCCCGCCGGCGGCAACGATTTACTGGCGCGTTCGCGCGGCGGCGCGAGCGCCGCTGGCGGGGGGTAAACGGCTGCTTAACCCGGCCCCGCTGAGAATGAGAAGAGAAGCGGAAGAGAAGCGATAGTGCGCTGATGAAGTCTGTTCGCTCTCCCTTGGCAATGGCGGCCGCGGCGCTGATCGCGGCGCCGCCGGCTGGCGCGCAGCCGCTGCAATTGACGCCTCCCGCCGAGACAGCGCGCGCCGACGCGAACGCTCCCCCTGCGCCCGCGGCGGCGGTGCCGGTGCAGCTCACACCGAATCTTCCGCCGCCGCTGGCGCAGGGGG
>JAKFYF010000193.1 GCA_021731005.1 Hyphomonadaceae bacterium | reverse complement strand
AAAAAAGCTTCATGATCATAGTTCGGCATCGAGAACGGATTGTGCGAGAAGTCGATCTTCTTCTCTTCCTCGCTCCACTCATACATCGGGAAATCGACGATCCAGCAAAACGCGAATTGATCCCTGTCGGCGAGGTTTAGCTCATCGGCGAGTTTGTTCCGCGCCAGCCCCGCGAATTTGTAGAACACGGACGGATCGCCGGCGACGAAGAACGCCGCGTCGCCGACCTTCAGGCCAAGCTGATCGCGCAGCGCGCTCGCCTTCTCGGCGCCGATATTCTTCGCGATAGGCCCGGCCCCGCCTTCCTCGCCTTCCCGCCAAAAGATGTACCCAAGCCCCGGCTGGCCTTCGCTTTGCGCCCAGGCATTCATCTTGTCGCAGAACGCGCGCGAACCGCCTGACGGCGCGGGCACGGCCCACACCGCCGCGCCCGGTTTTTCCAGAATACGCGCGAACAGCCCAAAGCCGCCACCGCGGAAATGTTCGCTGACATCGGCGAGCACCAGCGGGTTACGCAGGTCCGGTTTGTCCGAGCCGTACTTGGCAATGCTCTCGGCATAAGGAATGCGCGGGAACGCGCCCGCTTTCGTCACGCGCTTGCCCCCACCCAATTCCTCGAACACGCCGGCGAGCACGGGTTCAATGGCGTTGAACACGTCTTCCTGGGTGACGAAGCTCATCTCGAAATCGAGTTGGTAGAATTCGCCCGGCGAGCGGTCGGCGCGGGCGTCCTCGTCGCGGAAGCAGGGTGCGATCTGGAAATACTTGTCGAAGCCCGCCACCATCAGGAGCTGCTTGAATTGCTGCGGCGCCTGCGGCAGCGCGTAGAACTTTCCCGGATGCAGGCGCGACGGCACCAGAAAGTCGCGCGCGCCTTCGGGGCTGGATGCGGTGAGAATCGGGGTTTGAAACTCGGTGAAGCCCTGATCGATCATGCGCCGGCGCAAGCTGGCGATCACCTGGCTGCGAAGCAGGATGGATTTGTGCAACTTCTCGCGGCGCAAATCCAAAAACCGGTATTTGAGGCGGATGTCTTCGGGATAGTCCGGCTCGCCGAACACCGGCAGCGGCAGCTCCTCCGCCGCGCCCAGCACTTCAAGCGCGCTCGCCTGCACTTCGACGCCGCCGGTCGGCAAGTTGGCGTTCTGCGTCTCCTTGGTGCGCTTGACCACCTTGCCGTCGACGCGGATCACGCTCTCGGCGCGCACCCGCTCAGCCGCGGCGAACGCCGACGAAGATGGCGCGATGACGATCTGGGTCAGCCCGAAATTGTCGCGTAGATCGATGAACAAGAGCCCGCCATGGTCGCGCTTTCTGTGCACCCAACCCGAGAGGCGCACGGGCGCGCCTGCGTCGGCGGGGCGAAGCTGCCCACAGGTGTGGGTGCGGTAGGCGTGCATTTGGGGCTCCGGATGTGAAGGCCGGGGTAGCGCACGGGCGCGCGGCTTTTGTCAAGGCGCGGAGCGTGGTATGCTTCAGTCGTGACCGACCTCTACCAAATGGACTATTGGGCCTGGACCCAGAAGCAGGCCGAGGCGCTGCGCAAGCGCTCTGGCAACGAATTGGACTGGGATTTGCTGGCGCAGGAGCTGGATGCCTTGGGCGCGACCGAAGAGCGCGAATTGCGCAGCCGTTATGGCGTGCTGATGGCCCACCTTCTGAAGTGGGCCCACCAGCCGGAGCGCCGCTCACGAAGCTGGACCAACACCATCGCTGATCAGCGCGACAAAATCTTCGATCACCTCGATCGCAACCCCGGCCTCAAGAACCTTGAAGGGGAAGTGTTCGCCAAGGCTTATCGTGACGCGCGTCGCCAGGCCTCAACCGAGACAGACCTTGATCTCGAGCTCTTCCCCGCTGCTCCACCCTTCACCAAGGAGCAAGCGAAGGACGAGGATTGGCTGCCAGAGGCGGCGCACCCCTAGGCGGGGCTCCTGGGTTAGGAATGCCTCAATTCCCCCGCTCCGCCGCCAGCCGTTCGCGCTCGATCACGCGCCAGCGGGCGACGGCGGCGTTGTGTTCGGCGATGGTGGCGGTGAAGGCGTGGCCGCCGGTGCCGTCGGCGACGAAGAAGATCGCGTCCGATTGCGCCGGATTCGCCGTGGCTTCGAGCGCGGCGCGGCCGGGATTGGAGATCGGCGTCGGCGGCAAGCCGTCGATGCGATAGGTGTTGTAGCCGGTGTTGAGCGCGATTTCGCTTTGCCGGATCACGCGTGGCTGACCGCGCGCGTCCACTAGGCGCCCGTCGCGGCAGCGGCCGGGGTGACGCACGCAGACGCCGTAGATGATGGTGGAATCCATTTCGAGCCGCATCGGCCGGCGCAGCCGGTTGACGATCACCGCCGCCACCAGCGGCCGCTCGCGGGCCACACCGGTCTCGCGCTCAACGATGGAAGCGAGCGTCACCAATTGCTCGGGTGTCGCGACCGGCAGATTGGGCTGGCGGGCGGCCCAGATCTCCGCCAGCGCTTTGTCATGCGCCTCGCGCATCTGCGCCAGCAAGCCCGCGCGGGTCATGCCGCGCTGGACGTTGTAGGTCTCAGGCAGCACCGAACCTTCCGGCGGCGGCTCAGGCATCTCGCCGGTCAGCACATCGCTTTCGCGCAATATGCGCATCACCCCGACAATGGTGATGCCTTCGGGAAAAGTGATGGCGTGCTGCAGGGCGTCACCTTGAGACAGCATGTCAATGATCGCGCGCAGCGAGGCGTGCGGGGGTATCTCATACTCACCCGCTTGCAGGACTTTCTCGCGCGCATAGACGAAGTGCGTGGCGCGGAACAAGCGCGCGTCGCGCACCAGCCCTTCGCGCTCAAGCGCCTGGCCGATGCCAGTGACGGACGCGCCGCGTTCTACAATGAAGGTTTCGCCTTGCGCAGCGGGTCCGGGCCGGCTGGCCTCGGTGTTGAACACGAAGCCGCCGATGGCGAGCGCGCCGACGGCCAGGATCGCAAGCCACAGCAGAGTTGAGGCCAAGCCCTTGCCGCGGCGGCGCTGTTCGGCCGGCCTCACATGAGCTCGCCTCGCCATCAATCCACCGCTGTCAGAATCACGGCGGCATTCGTGCCGCCGAACCCGAACGAGTTCGACATCGCCGCCCGTATCGTGCGTTTCTTCGCTTTATGGGGCGTCAGATCTATGGCGGTTTCCATGGACGGGTTGTCCAGGTTCAATGTCGGCGGAACCACGCCGTCGCGCATCGCCAGGGCGCAGAAAATCGTCTCCACCGCGCCGGCGGCGCCGAGCAAGTGCCCGATCGCGGATTTGGTCGAGGAAAGCGAAAGCTTGCCCGCCGCCGCGCCAAACATGCGCTCGACGGCCCTGAGTTCTATCTCGTCGCCGAGCGGCGTCGAAGTTCCGTGGGCGTTGACATAATCAATGTCGGCGGGGGTGAGCCCGGCATTCTTCAGCGCCGCCTGCATGGCGCGGAAGCCGCCATCGCCATCATCGGCTGGCGCGGTGATGTGGTGGGCGTCGCCGGTGAGGCCGTAGCCTTTCACTTCGGCGTAGATTTTCGCGCCGCGCGCCTTGGCGTGCTCGTATTCCTCCAGCACTACGCAGCCCGCGCCCTCGCCCATGACGAAGCCGTCGCGGTCTTTGTCGTAGGGGCGCGAGGCCTTTTCCGGCGTTTCGTTGTAGCCGGTGGAAAGCGCGCGCGAGGCGCAGAACCCAGCCATGCCGATGCGGCAGATCGCGGCTTCCGTTCCCCCACTCACCATCACGTCGGCGTCGCCGTACATGATCAGCCGCGCCGCGTCGCCGATGGCGTGCGCGCCGGTGGCGCAGGCCGTGACGACGGCGTGGTTTGGCCCCTTGAGCTTGTAGCGGATCGAGACCTGCCCCGAGACCAGATTGATCAAGGCGCTCGGGATGAAGAACGGGCTGATCTTGCGCGGACCTTCGCGCTCCAGCAACAAAGTGTTCTCGGCGATGACGTTCAAGCCGCCAATGCCGGAGCCGATCAGCACGCCGGCGCGGTTCTGCAGCTCCGGCGTTTCAGCCTTGAAGCCGGAATCGGCGATCGCTTCGTCAGCGGCGGCCATGCCGAACAGGATGAAATCGTCGACCCGCCGCTGCTCTTTCGGCGACATGGTCTTGTCGGGATCGAAGGCGTGCGGATCGCCCGCCCCGCCGCCGCGCCCATCAACGCGCGGAACGATGCAGGCGACCCGGCAGGGCAGATCGTCGACCTTGATGTGCTCGATTCTGTTGGCGCCGGAACGGCCACCAACAAGCCGCTCCCACGTGGCCTCGCGCCCCGAAGCCAGGGGCGTGACAAGACCTATTCCGGTGATGACGACGCGCCGCTTCATGGGGCGCGGCGGGCCTTAGCCCGCCTTCTCCGAAATGAACTTCACGGCGTCGCCGACGGTTTGAATATGCTCGGCGGCGTCATCGGGGATCTCGATACTGAACTCTTCCTCGAACGCCATGACGAGTTCGACATTGTCGAGGCTGTCGGCGCCCAGATCGTCGATAAAGCTCGCTTTATCGGTGACCTTCTCCGGCGCGCACTCAAGGTGCTTAATCACGATCGCCTTTACGCGCTCAAACACTTCCGACATGCGTGGCCCTCGCCTGGAGTTTCGGTAATGCGGTATCGCCCCCTTTCCGAGGGGACGTAAGCGGCGTTTTGACCACAGGCGCGCCCGGGCGCAAGCCCTTTTCGCTTTCCGGGGGCTGCTTGCCCGGTCCTCAGATCATCGCCATGCCGCCATTCACATGCAGGGTCTGGCCGGTGACGTAGCCGGCCTCCTCGCTGGCGAGATAGACCGCAGCAGCCGCGACATCCGCGCCCTCGCCCAGCCGGCCGGCTGGAATTTTGGTCATCATCGCCGCCTTCTGCGCCTCGTTGAGCACGTCGGTCATGGGCGAGGCGATGAAGCCGGGGGCGACACAATTAGCGGTGACGTTGCGGCTGGCGACCTCGGCGGCCAGCGACTTGGTGAAGCCGATCATGCCGGCCTTGGAGGCGCAGTAATTGGCCTGGCCCGGATTGCCCATGACGCCCACCACCGAGGTGATGCCGATGATCCGGCCCCACC
>JAKFYF010000271.1 GCA_021731005.1 Hyphomonadaceae bacterium | reverse complement strand
TTGACGCCGCGTACGATCACATCGATGGCGTCGGCGAGTTGGTTGCTGAATTTCTTCTGACGGCCGGACACCTCATTCTCCTGGGCGCGGCGGTGATGATGGCGATGGGCATCTTCATCATGCAAAAGATGGTCAACTTCAAGTTCTGAGGCGGTCATGAACATTGTCGAGACCCTCACCGACCCTATGAACATTGCCGCCGCCCTGGCGGCTGCGGCGTGCTTCGCCACGGTGGTGACGCTCGCCGCCCCGGTCATGGCTGACGACAAGCTTGGCGCGCGCCTCAAGGAGGTGGCCAAGAAGCGCGAGGAATTGCGCAAGAAAAGCCGCGCCGATCTCGCCCGTGGCGGCAGCCTTCAGCACAAGGACGCAAACCAGCTGGCTAAAGGCCTGGTGCAAAAGCTCAATCTGCACAAGGCCCTGGCCGACGACACCTTGGAGGAAAAACTAATTCGCGCCGGCCTGCGCGGGCACGCGGCGCAGACGATGTTCTATTTCTACCGCGCCGCATTGCCGATCGGCTTCGGTCTGGCCGCGCTTTTCTACGTGCTGTTTTTGGGCCAGGACCTCACCCCCCAGGTGAAGCTCGCGGCAATTGTCGGCGCCATCGCGGCCGGTTTCTACGCGCCCAATCTGTACTTGAAAAATCTCGCCGACAAGCGTCGGACCAAGATCATGGAGGCGTTTCCCGACAGTCTCGACATGATGCTCATTTGCGTGGAAGCCGGCATGTCCGTGGAGATGGCGCTGCAGCGCGTCGGGCAAGAGATCGCGCCTGCCTCTGTGGAGCTGGCGGAGGAATTCGCGCTGACGACGGCCGAGCTTTCTTACCTTCCAGAGCGTCGCCAAGCGTACGAAAATCTGGTGCGCCGCACCAACCATCCCGGCGTCAAGGCGGTGGCCATGGCGCTGACGCAAGCGGAGAAGTACGGCACGCCGGTGGGCCAGGCGCTACGCGTCATGGCCAAGGAAAACCGCGACATGCGCTTGACCGAGGCGGAGAAGAAAGCCGCCTCCCTGCCCCCGAAGCTCACCGTGCCGATGATCGTGTTCTTCCTGCCGGTGCTGCTCGCCGTGATCATCGGCCCAGCGCTCATTCAGGTCGGCGAGATATTGAAGAAGTAGCGCGGCGGCGGAGCTATCCCGCCCGCCCGAGATCGCCCCAGCGGCGATTGTCGCGCAACAGCCCGCGCAGATAGACCATGTTAGCGGTCGCCTGCGCCGGAGGCACATCCACGCGCACCAATTGCTCGGCCTCATCGAAGCGACCTTGCAAGGCGATGGCGACGGCGAGGTTCTGGCGCGCTTCCACCGGCGCGCCCGCCAGCGCCACCGCCCGCCGCAGCACCGTTTCCGCCTCCGCCGGCTCTCCCGCCATGATGTGCGAGACGCCCATATTGGTGAGCACGCCGGGGTTATCCGGCGCCAGCGCCAGCGCCTCTTCGTAGGCGCGCCGCGCCTCCGGGTAGCGCCCCAGCTGATCAAGAGCCGCACCCAGCGCCGAGCGCGCGCGCCAATTCTGGGCGTCGGCCTGCGCCAGCAGCGCCAGCGGCTGCAGCGCTTCGTGCGGCCGGTTGGCGCCGATCTGCGCCAATCCATAGGTCATGAGCAGATTGCGGTCCTCGGGGAAGCGGCCGAGCGCTTCGCCGGCCACTTGCGCGGCGCGCTCGGTGCGTCCGCCGCGGCGCAGCGCGTCGGCAAAACGCTGGGCGGCTTCGAGATCGTTGGGAAAAGTTTGATACTCGCCCGCCCAGAACGCCATTTGCGTCAGGAGATCGGCGCCGGCGACACTTTCGCGCGCGCGTCGGTCGACGCTGCGGGCGTCGCGCGGGGCGCCCTCGCTTTGCCCGCGGGCAGATTGAGCGAGCCCCTCCCCGGTGGTCGCGCATGCGCCGAGACCGGCCAAAGCGGCAAGCGCCAAGGGAATGCGAAGAATTTTCATCGGCTGCGAATCCTTAACAACGGGCAAGGCTGGCGCCGACTCGCTCAACAAAGAGCTAACAGGCGTTCCCTCCTCTGCCCGAATGGCGCTAGGAAACCGCCATGACGTTACCCTTCCTTCCCGATGCGAGCGGCCCGGCCACTCCGATCCACGCTATCCGCACCGGCGAGTGGAAAGAGTGGAGTGAGAGGCACGCCGAAAGCCTGCGCCGGCTCGCCGCCGCGCACGACTTCAAGGCGCAGAACGGGCGCATCCTGTTGGCGCCGGCCACCGATGGATCGATCGAGCGTGTGCTGTTCGGCGTGGGCGACAAAGCCAATGCGATGGTGATGGGCGCGCTCTCGCAACACCTCCCCGCGGGCGACTACCGTATCGCTTTCATGCCGCACGAATTCGCGCCGACACTGGTCGTGACCGCGTGGGGTTTGGGCGGCTATTGCTTCGACCGCTACAAGAAACGCAAGCGCCCCTCCCCGCGTCTGGCGCCGCCCGACGGCGCCGACATGGCGGAAGCCCGCCGCATCGTCGCCGCGTCCTGGCTGGCGCGCGATCTCGTCAACACGCCGACCAGCGACATGGGGCCCGAGGCGCTGCACGCCGCTGCGGAGGCGGTCGCAAACGAACACGGCGCGGCGTTCGCCGCGATTGTCGGCGATGACCTGCTTGTGGAAAATTATCCGCTGATCCATGCGGTCGGGCGCGCGGCGGGGCAAGCGCCGCGTTTCGTGCATGTGAGCTGGGGCGAACCCGCCCATCCCCGGCTTTCGCTCATCGGCAAGGGCGTCACCTTCGACACTGGCGGGCTCGACATGAAAGCCTCCGCCGGCATGCGGCTGATGAAGAAAGACATGGGCGGCGCCGCCCACGCGCTGGCGCTGGCGCAAATCGTCATGGATGCGGGCCTCAAGGTAAAGCTCGATCTGTTCCTGCCGATCGTGGAGAATTCAATTTCCGGCGATAGCTTCCGCCCGGGCGACGTCATTGCCAGCCGCAAGGGTCTCAGCGTCGAGATCGACAACACCGACGCCGAAGGCCGGCTGATCCTGGCCGACGCGTTGGCGCGCGCCAGCGAGGACAATCCTGCTTTGATGCTGGATTTCGCCACGCTCACGGGCGCCGCGCGCACCGCTCTCGGGCCGGACCTGCCGCCGTTCTATTGCGACGATGAGGCGCTCGCCGCTGAACTCACGCAGGCTTCAGGTGAAACCGCCGACCCGATCTGGCGCATGCCGCTCTGGGATCCGTATGAGCACGATATGGATTCACCGATCGCCGATCTGAAGAACACCGGCGACGGCGCCTACGCGGGCTCGATCTACGCCGCCTTATTCCTGCGCCGCTTCGTCAGCGTGCGCGCCTGGGCGCACTTCGATATTTTTGCGTGGGCGCCCAAGGAGAAGCCCGCCCGCCCGCAAGGCGGAGAAGCACAAACCCTGCGCGCATGCTGGGCAGTGCTGAAGCGGCGCTTTGGGGGGTGAAGAACGCTGATCCCGCCGGGTGCTCCGCCATTCCGGACGCGCGGAGCGCGCGTTCAGCCTCCTGATTCTTGGTTCCGTATTCCGTCATTCCGGGATCGCGAAGCGATACCCCGAACGCAGGGGGCAAACGCACAATTCTACAGCCGGCCAGTTGCGGACGCGGCGATAAGGCGGAGCTGGCGAAACGGCAGCGGCGTCTCGCTGCGTCCGGCCCGCAGGGCGCCGAGGTAGAGCGGGATCAGCGCCAAATATCCGATCGCGGGAAACAAGGACGCAGGCGCCTCGCGCGCCGCTTCGCGGACGCCACGATACGCGGCCGTCACCCGGGCGAGCGCATCGGCCGCGGAACCAGGCGGCGCCTGTGACCGCATGAAGCGCAGCAATCCCCACGCCGCGGCGCCGCGCTGAATCAGCGCTTCGCTGGCCTCCGCTCCGCAGGCGCACATTGCGAGACCAAGCACTGCGCCGGCGCTGCGCGCAGCCGCGGTTTCAGCTTCGTCCCGCATGGCAAACGCCGTCTCCGCCTCAATCAGTTCTATCCAGGCCTCGCCCGGCAGAGCATGCGCGTGGGCGGCGTAGGCCTGCAGCGCGGGGTGCGCGCGCGGCGGCTCGCCGGAATGGATTTCCGCAAGAGCGTCGCGCCACCAAGCCAAGCGAAGCGCGCCCAGCGCCGGCTCCCTCACCAGCCGGCCGATGCGCGCGATTTCGCAACTCACTGCGTAGATCGCGATCAGCCGCTCACGGTTTGGCCTCGTCGCGAAGCGGCTGGCCAGCCAGCGGTCCTCGTCGGAGCGGCGGACCAGCGCGTCGAGCGCACCGTGCGAACCGAAACTCGCCATCATCGAACCGCACGCGTTTGTGGGTCCCGGATTTGGCGCGCCCGTGCTGAAGGGCTCCGCACCTCACTGCGCATACACGGCGCGCACGTGGCCATCCGTGTGGCCGAGGATGCGGCGTTCGCCGCCGGGCCAGGTGTGCAGATCAATGACGAAGCGCAGACCGTTGGCGATATTGTCCGTTACTTCTTCCGGTTCGAGCCGCACCCAGGCGAGCGGCGCTTCCGCCGTCGCGCGTGCGCCTGCGTCGTGCATCGCGGCGACGATCGCCGCGCGAGTCTCGATCGGCGGAGATTGCAGAAACACCGAATGGTACACGATGGTCGCCGCGTCGTCGGCGCGCGCCGCGAGCCCGCGGACGAGCCATTCATCCGCGCTTGCACGCTCCACCTGCACGCCGGCCGCGCGCGCCAGCGCAACCGCGCCGTCGAAACGTGTAAGCCGCTCGCCCTGGTCAGGCCAGACATAGGATTTAAGCCGCAGCACCGCGCCCGCGTCGCCAACATCGAGCGGATTGAGATCGCAGCCCGCGCGATGGCGGATGTTGGGCGCAACCTCAACCGGGGGCGCGGGTCCTTGCCAATCGGTGTCGATTTGTACAGGGCTTGTCTCGCCCCAGGACCAGGTCTTGGTGCGATAGGCAAAGCGATCCCAATAGAGATTGAGCCCAGCGCTGGCGCCGAGTTCGAGCATGTCGATCGGTCCGCGCCAGTGCTTCGCGAACGCCAGGAAACCGGCAAGCAGCGCGATGGCGCGGCGGGTTTCGTTGGTTTGCGGCGCCGATTGGATGAAGGCCCGCACCCAATCGAGCTCGCGCTGCAAGAATGCATGC
>JAKFYF010000045.1 GCA_021731005.1 Hyphomonadaceae bacterium | reverse complement strand
GAGCGATTGGGATCGTCCAGCAGCGCGCGAGTTCCGCGCGCTGCTGGACGATCCCAATCGCTCCATGCTGGGCGCGGCGCAGGAGCGCTGGTTCGCGCAGACGCTTGCCTCCTCCAAGGGCGCGAACCACACGTGGCAGATCATAGCGCAGCAGGTGCAAGTGGCGCCGCAAGCCGCGCCGGCCGACATCACGCGTTTGATCGGCGCGGATGTAGCGCCCGCGGGGCGCGTCTGGTTTGAGACTGCGCAACGGCTCACCCCGCTCGGCCTGCCCTGGAATCTTGACAATTGGAACGGCTATCCGGCCGCGCGCACACGTCTGCTCGAAGCCAGCGCCGAGAACGCAGCAAACGCCATCCTGCTCGGCGGCGACAGCCATAATTGCTGGGCCAACAACCTCCGGCTCGGCAGTCGCGTGGCCGCGCTCGAGTTCGCCGGCGGCAGCGTATCCTCGCCAGGCATGGAACGCACGCTGACGGCGGCGCGGCCGGGCGAGCGCGAAAGCATGTTGCGTGGCGCGAACCCCGAGCTGGCGTTCTGCGATGTCAGCAATCGTGGCTACGCCGCGCTGCGCTTCACACGCACGGCCTGCGAGGCCGAATGGGTGGCGTTCGACAGCGTGCGCGAGCCGGAAGCGCCGGCGGCGCGCGTGACGCGTATCGGCGCGAGTGTGAGTGCGGGCGCGGGTCCGGGGGCTTGGGGCGCGGGATGAGGCTTGCCCTCTCCGGGTTGGAGCGCGCGCCTCCTGGCGCGCATCTCTTTTGTTAGCGTTGGCGCGACGGCAATATGCGGGGCAGGAGCCCCGCGCTCCAACCTTGAAAGTCCCGCCCCTCCTTAGGATGACCGCCGCCACAGCTTGATTTGCGTGGCCCAAGCTACCAATGCTCCAGGCCATGACCTCCTGGCTCCGCGGCGCTGTGATCTACCAGATTTACCCGCGCTCTTTCCGTGACAGCGATGGCGATGGCGTAGGCGATCTCAAGGGCGTGATCGAGAATCTCGATCATATCGCGCGCTTGGGCGTGGACGCGATCTGGCTCTCCCCGTTCGTGGCCTCGCCGATGAAGGATTACGGCTACGATGTCAGCGATTATTGCGATGTCGATCCGCTGTTCGGGACGCTGGCCGACGCCGATGCGCTGATCGCGCGCGCGCATAAGCTGGGGCTGAAGGTGATCACCGACCAAGTCTGGTCGCATTCCTCCGATCGGCATCCGTGGTTTACCGAGAGCCGTTCAAGCCGCGACAATCCGAAGGCCGATTGGTACGTCTGGGCCGACGCCAAGCCCGACGGCTCGCCGCCCAACAATTGGCAAGCCATGTTCGGTGGCTGCGCCTGGACCTGGGATGCGCGGCGGCGGCAATATTATCTGCACAATTTCCTGCCCGAGCAGCCCGACCTCAACGTGCGCAATCCCGCGGTGCAGGACGCGCTCTTGGCCATCGGCCGCTTCTGGCTGGAGCGCGGCATCGACGGCTTCCGCCTCGACGTGGTGAACTTCCTCATTCATGACGAGCGCTTGGGCGATAACCCTGCGCTGAAGCTCGCGAAAGCGCCGCCGCGCCCGCACCAATTCCAGCGCCACCTCTACGATCGAACGCAGCCGGAGACGCTTGCGTTTCTCGCGCGACTGCGCGCGCTGCTGGACGAGTTCGGCGCGATTTCGGTGGGCGAGATCGAGGACGAAGAGCCGCTCAAGGTGCAGCGCGACTACACCGACGGCGAAGGCCGCCTGCACACGGCATATTCTTTCTACCTGCTGCGCCAGCGCGTGCTGACGCCCGTCATCGTGAGGGACGCGATGGCCGGCTGGCAGGGCGCGCGCGGTTGGCCGTCCTGGTCGCTGTCCAACCATGACGTGATCCGCTTCCCGACACGCCTCGCCGGCGACGATCCCGAACGCGCAAAGCTCATGCTGATGCTCTTGCTCTGCCTGCGCGGCACGGCTTTCCTGTATCAGGGCGACGAACTCGGCTTGCCGCACGCCAATGTGCCGTTCGAACGCCTGCGCGATCCCGAGGCGATCGCGTTCTGGCCGCACGGCATCGGCCGCGACGGCGCGCGCACGCCGATGCCGTGGCTGCACCAGGCGCCGATGGCCGGTTTCACCCAAGCAGCCGACGCCTGGCTGCCGCTCGACCCGCGCCACGCCGCGCTCGCGGCGGATGTACAAGAAGGCGATCCCGCCTCCATGCTCACGTTCACGCGCGAAATGATCGCGCTGCGCCGCGAGAGCCCTGCCCTGCGCGAGGGCGAGTTCAACGCGCTCGGCGCGCCCGAGCCGCTGCTGGCGTTCGAGCGGCGTGCGCCGGGGGAGAGCTTGCTTTGTCTGTTCAATCTGGGCGCCGCGCCCGCGCGCTGGACTTTGCCAATGGCAAGCTCGGCGGTGCGGCTTGCGCACGGAGACGCCAAGGTTGTTGGCGGCGAGGCGGTGCTGGGCGCTTATGCTGGGTTGTTGCTTTTGACCAGCGGCCCGAGGGGCTGACCCTCACTATCATGTACATCTCCGTCATTCCGGACGCGCGGAGCGCGATCCGGAAGCCAGGGGCAACAGCCGCGCTCTACGATCCCCTGGGTTCCGGGTTCGGCTTCGCCGCCCCGGAATGACGGCAATGGTGAGAAAAGGTTCAGAGCAGTCTAAACTACCCCACCACCTGATCGATCCGTCCAAAAACCGAATGCCGTTTCGCGTCCAGCATGTCGATCTCGACGCGGTCGCCGCGCTTCAGGAATGGCGTGATCGGCTTGCCGGTTTGGATCGTCTCGATCACGCGCTGTTCGGCGATGCAGGAATAGCCGACCCCGCCCTCGCTCACTGGCTTGCCGGGGCCGCCGTCGGGCCCGCGGTTGGAGACCGTGCCCGAGCCGATAATGGTTCCCGCACAGAGATCGCGCGTTTTTGCCGCGTGCGCGATAAGCTGGCCGAAGTCGAAAGTCATGTCGATGCCCGCATTCGCCCTCCCGAATTGCGCGCCGTTTAGCGCCGCCAGCATCGGCAGATGCAGCTTGCCCTCGCGCCAAACATCGCCCAGCGCATCGGGCGTGACCGCGACCGGCGAGAACGCCGAGGATGGCTTGGACTGGAAAAAGCCGAAGCCTTTCTCCAGCTCTCCGGGAATCAGATTGCGCAGGCTGATATCGTTGACCAGCATGACGAGGCGGATGCGCTCGCGCGCGTCGTTTGCGCTGATGCCCTGTTCAACGTCATCGACGATCACCGCGACCTCCGCCTCGAAATCGCAGCCCCAGGCTTCGTCCTTGAGCGGGATCGCGTCGCGCGGGCCGAGGAAGGCGTCGCTGCCGCCCTGGTACATCAGTGGATCGGTCCAGAAGCTCTCGGGCATTTTGGCGCCGCGCGCCTGCCGCACCAGTGCGACGTGATTCACGTAAGCCGAACCGTCCGCCCATTGATACGCGCGGGGCAAAGGCGAAGCGGCCTCGCGTTCGTGAAAGCGTTCGCGCAGCACCGAGCCGGCGTTCACGCCTTCGCCCAACGCACGCAGGCGCGGCTCGGCGCGCGGCCAATCGTCGAGCGCGGCCTGCATGGTGGGAACCTCTGGGCCGGCTTCCGTGCACCAGGCGAGATCGTCGGAAACGACGACGAGCTTGCCGTCGCGGCCGTGGCGGAGGGATGCGAGTTTCATGCTGTTACCTCAAATGCGGACTGCCGGCGCCCTCGTCGGCTCTTTCTTGGTGCGCTTTGTGCGCTCTTTCTTGGTGCGCTTTGTGCGCTCTTCGTGCCGTCGTGTTTAAACACGACGGCACGAAGACACCACCAAGGCACAAAAATGCCGGCGAAGAGCCGGCGGTCCATAGCGTCATTTCACCGCGTCTTTCTGGTTTTCCGGCGCCGCCTTGATGAAGGCCGGATGCGCGCGGGCGTGTTCGTCGAGCGCCGCAAGGCGCCGGAAGGCGCCGAGATCGAGCTTGAAGCGCCGCGCATTGGCGCATTGCGGCACAAGGCAGATATCGGCGATGGTGGGGGCGTCGCCGAAGGCGAACGCGGATGCGGGGCGTTGTGAGAGTTGTGCTTCCAGGGCTTCGAAGCCCACCCTGATCCAGCGCCGATACCAATCCCCGATCGCGGCTTCATCGGCGCTGAATTTCTCGCGCAAGTACGCCAGCGGCGCAAGATTGTTGAGCGGATGGATGTCGGACGCGATGGTCAGCGCGAACGCGCGCGCCCGCGCGGCGGCCCACGGATCGGCTGGCAGAAACTGCGGTTCTGGATAGGCCGCGTCGAGCCAGTCCAGGATCGCGAGCGACTGCGTCAGCACGCCGTGCTCGGTCTCCAGCGCCGGCACCCGCATCTGCGGATTCTTGGCGCGGAAGCCATCGCCCAAATGCTCGTCCTTGCCCGGGGCTATGTTTATCGGGATGGATTCGTAGGCGAGGCCTTTGAGGTTCAAGCCGATGCGCACGCGGTATGCAGCGGATGAGCGCCAGTAATCGTAGAGTTTCAGCATGGCGATCGCCCTCTTGGACCGCCGGCGTCCCCGCCGGCGGGTTCCAACCGGCGGCGGACCATCAGGACGATCCACTGTCGCCGGCGGGGACGCCGGCGGTCCAAGATTGTACGCCATTTCCGCGCCATCATTCGTGCTTTCCCTTGCTCCAACCGTGCGCCGCCAAATGCGCTTCGCCGGCTGCAACCGCTCCAGCTTCCATCGTTGTCGCCATTGAGTCGTTCCAGCGATTGAGATAGCCGAACAGAGCCACCACGCCCAGTAGCTCGACGATCTCGTCATCGCTCCAGTGCTGGCGCAGTTCGGCGGCGATGCCGGCATCGACTGCATTCGGGACGCTCGCCGCCGCCTGCGCGAAGGCGAGCGCGGCTTTCTCCGCTGGCGTGAACAATTCACTGCGCTCGTAATCCCAGACTTCGGCGATGCGCTGAGAGCTGGCGCCGTAGCGCCCGGCCGCCAGTGCCGTATGCGCCTGGCAATAGCGGCAGCCGGCGGTCTGGCTGGCGATCAAACCGATCAGGCGCTTCTGCTCGGAGGTGACGCGGCCTGCGTTGGCCATCACCGCCTTGTTGAGATTGATGAACGCCTTGGCGATCTCGGGCCGGCGCTGCATGGTCAGCACGCTGTTGGGCGGAAAGCCCAGCGTTTCGT
>JAKFYF010000297.1 GCA_021731005.1 Hyphomonadaceae bacterium | reverse complement strand
GCTCTATATCGGCCATTCCGAGCGCATCGACGCGCCAGGCTTTGAAACCGATGGCTTGACAATCTACCGGCTCGCGCGAGGAGGACAACCATGAACCGAGTGCGGGTGCTGATCGTAGACGATTCGCCAACCATACGCGGCATCATCAACTCGGTGCTGTCGCAAGACCCCGCCATCGAGGTGGTCGGCGAAGCCGGCGACCCGCTGGAGGCGCGCGAAAAGATCAAGCTGCTGGCGCCGGACGTGATCACGCTCGATGTCGAAATGCCGAAAATGAGCGGCATCGAGTTCCTGGAAAAGATCATGCGGTTGCGGCCGATGCCGGTGATCATGTGCTCGACGCTGACCCAGTCGGGCGCGGCGATCACGGTCGAAGCGCTCGAGCTGGGGGCCTTCGATGCGGTCGGCAAGCCTCATTTCGACGACCTGCCGGAGAAGATCAAGGAGGCCTCGCGCGCCCGTGTGCGTCCGCTTTCCGCGCGTCCGCCGCCGGCGGTGCGCAACGAGAATTATCGGCCCAGCAGCAAGCTGCTGGCGATCGGCTCGTCCACCGGCGGCGTCGAGGCGCTGTGCCAGATCCTCGCAGGCTTTCCGGAGAACTGCCCCGCCACACTCATCACCCAGCACATGCCGCCCACGTTCACCGCAAGCTTCGCCGCGCGCCTCGACCGCTTGTGCGCGCCCAAGGTGCAGGAAGCGACAGAAGGGGCGCCGGTTCTGCCGGGCCACATCTACCTCGCGCCGGGCGGTGAGAGCCATCTGGTGGTGAAGGAGGGGTTGCAGCCGCGCTGCGCTTTGGTCGCCGCGCCAGCCATGAGCGGGCACCGGCCCTCGGTCGACATGTTGTTCAACTCGGTGGCGCGCACCTATGGCGCCCGTTCGGTAGGCATGATCCTGACCGGCATGGGGCGCGACGGCGCGCAGGGCCTGAAAGCAATGCGCGACGCCGGCGCCAAGACGCTCGGGCAGGACGAAGCAAGCTGCGTGGTCTATGGCATGCCGAAAGTCGCATTCGAACTCGGCGGCGTCGAGCGTCAGCTTCCGCTTAACGCGCTCTGCGCCGCAGCGCTCGAACTCTGCGCCGCGCAAATGAGGAAGATCGCATGAGCGCGCTGCCGAACTTTCGCTCCAGGGACGATGGCCAGCGCGAACGCGTGATCCATGTCGTCCAGGGAGAATACGCTGTCGCCGAGCATGGCGGGGTGGTGCTGAACACCATCCTGGGTTCGTGCGTCGCCACCTGCATGCGCGACCCGGTGACCGGAATAGGGGGCATGAACCATTTTCTGCTGCCCGGCGATGAAAACGAAACCAGCACCTCCATGCGCTATGGCGTCAACGCCATGGAATTGCTGATCAACGCCTTGATCCAACGCGGCGCGATCCGCGGCCGGCTTGAGGCGAAATTGTTCGGCGGCGCCAATGTCATGAACAACCTCTCCGACATCGGCGCCAAGAACGCGGTGTTCGCGCAGAAGTTTCTGGAGGCGGAGGGCATTGCCTGCGTCGGCAAGAGCCTCGGCGGCACTCAGGCGCGGCGCGTGCGTTATTGGCCCGAAACGGGGCGCGCCGCGCAAATGCTGGTCGATTCCAGCATGGCCAATCTGGTTTCCATCGAACGCGCGAAGCCGGCGGCGCCGCCTCCGCCGTCTGGCGATCTCGAGCTGTTCTGATGGCGCAGGCGGCGCGTTACGACGACAGCGACGAAGCAGCGCTCGCTCGGCGCCCGCTTGGCGAAGTGCTGGAGACGCTCGCTGGCGAACTGGAGCAATTGCGCTGCCTGGGGCTGCGCGTCGAAAACGCCATTTGCCAAATTGTCGTGCGCGCCGCCATCGACCCAGCGGTGGTGGCGGAATTGCAGCAATTGGACATGGTGCTGCAACAGCTGGGCGCCTTGCGCTCCTACACCGCCCAGGTCGCCCAGGAATGCGAAGCCAAGGGCGATATCTCTGTCCGCGCCGCGCTCGATCAGGTGACGCTGGCGGAATTGCGCGCGCGTCTGGCCGGACAGCAAGAAGAAGACGTGTCCGACCTCGAAGGCTGGGAAATTCTCTAAGGGGCGCTGTTCTTGGAGCGCCGGCGCCCCGCCGGCTCTTTTTTGTCTCCACACACGCGGGGCGTCGCGGTGGAAAAAATGCCGGCGAGGGCGCCGGCGTTCCAGGAAACCCGCCGGAATCCATCCTCGGCGCCTCCGGCCCAGTAAAATCGGGCTTTGTGGGCTCGCGGTCCCAGCGCCCTCAACGCGCCTTGCGCATCAGGCCTTCTTGCGCGGTGGAAGCGACCAGCACGCCGTCGGCGCGGTAGATTGCGCCGCGATTGAAGCCGCGCGCTCCGTGCGCGGAGGGGCTGTCTTGTACATAGAGGTGCCAGTGCGAGAAATTCGTCCGCCGATGGAACCAGATGATGTGATCGAGGCTGGCCGTCTGCGTCTGCGTCCAGGTGACGCCGTGCGGGCGCATCGCCGTGCCCAGCAACGAATAATCGGAAGCATAGGCAAGCAGCGCTTGGTTCATGGCGGGATCCTCGCCGATATCGCGCTTGGCGCGAAACCACGCGCATTGCTGCGACGGTTTCACCACGGGGGATTCTTCGTCATTGGGGTCGAGCGGGAGAAAATCAATCGGCATCGCCTCCATCCAACGCCTAGCCTGCTTCATGTAGGCGGGGTTCTGCAACAGCAGCCGGCGCGCCTCCTCGGGGCCGATAATTTCCGGCGGCGCACTTTGATGATCGAAGCCCGGCTCCTCGACCTGGAACGAGCAGGCCATGTTGAAAATTTGCTCGCCCTTCTGGATGGCGATCACGCGTCTGGTGGCGAAGCTGTTGCCGTCGCGGGAGTGTTCGACCTGGTAGAGCACCGGTTGGGCGGGGTCGCCCGGGCGGATGAAGTAGGATTGCAGCGAATGGCAGAGACGCTCCGTCACGGTGTGATAAGCCGCGACCAAGGCTTGCGCGACCACTTGGCCGCCGAAAATGCGCGTTCGTTCCTCCGGCGGCGAGCGGCCAAGGAACAAGTTCACTTCAATCGGTTCGAGCGTCAGGATTTTAATCAAATCGTCCATGCGATCCGATTAGGCGGGCGCGGGGCACGGCACAAGCGGCCTCGGAGCAGGACAGTCAGCCGGATTTGCGCAGCGCCGCATCGATGCGCGCCGCCAGCGCTGTACCCGCAACCGGCTTCACCAAATAGCCGTTCACGCCCAGTTCGGCGGTGCGCTTAACGAAACCGGCGTCGGCGCGTCCGGTAATCATGATAACCGGCAATCCGTTGAACTCGGTGCTGGCGCGGATGGCGGCCAGTGTGTCGACGCCGTTCATTCGCGGCATCTCCGCATCGAGCAGGACAAGATCGCATGGGTGAGCCTTCAGCTGCGCCAGCGCCTTGATGCCGTCTTCGGCGGTATGGATACGGGTGACGCCCAACCCTCTCAGGATCGCGCACAACAACTGGCGCATCGACTCCATGTCATCGACGACGAGAACTCGAAGAGCTTCGCGTGTGGCCATGTCGCACCTCGGGCGCGACGCAAGAATAGCAGTGTTCCTGGTTAACGGCTACATAATGTCGCGGTCAGAAAGTTCGACTACGCGCTGCGCGACTGGGTTTCGAGCGCGTCCTCGCGGAAACGGCGCTCCAGGGAGGCGATCGTCTCGCTCACTTGCTCAAGCGCGCGCACGCTGCGGTGTTCCACCTCAAGCACACGCTCCTCGATGCGCAGCCGCAACGCGTCGAAATCGCCGCCGCCGCCGCTCTTCTCGACTTCGGCCAACCTCGTTTCGAGCGCGGCGGCGATGTTCTCCAGCAGCGGCGCGGTGCTGCGTCCATCCTCGATGGCGGCGAGGCGACGCTCATTGGCGGCCGCGAACTGGGAAATGTCGTCGCGCAACGCTTCGAGCGCGCCGGCCTGGCGGTCCTCGAGATCGGAGAGCCGTTGGCGCAAATCGGCCAAGACGTGTTTCGGATCGGCGGAAGCGAGAGCGAGCGCGGTTTCGCCGCGCAACTCGCCAAGCGCGGTCGCGACTTCCTGCACGCGCCGCTGCGAGGCGGTGGCGGCCTCCCCGCCCTGGGCGCTGACCCGTCCCAGCATCTGCGTCATGTCCTGCAGGCGCCGCCCGGCTTCTTCACCATGCGCCTCCTGCGCCGCCAGACGGGCGCGTAGCGCTTCGAACTGCTGGTTGACCACCCCGGTTATGTCCTGCTTGGCGACACGCACGCTCAGCCCGGCGAGCTCGTCGCCCAACGCGGCGATCGCTTGCTTTGTCTCCGGGCGATCGAGCGCGCGATCGAGGCGGGCAATTTCGTCAGCGAAGCTGCGTTCGTGTAAGGTGAGCCGCTCCAGGAGCGGCACCGGCCCGGCATCGGTGAGATTGCCCAAGGTGCGGTCGATCAACTGCAGGCGGGCGATCGCGCCCGATTGCTTGCCGCGCAAATCGGCGATCTCGCCCGCGAGCTGCGCCAACGCGGATTCTGTCTTCGCCGCGGCTTCTTGGACTCTGGCTTCCGCCGTCCGCGCCGCCGCTTCGTCGCCCGCGGCGAGGTCGCCCGCGAGCTTTTCCAGCGCCGTCATGGCGCAGATTTCGACGCGGGCGATGTTGTCGGCCAGAGCGCGCCGCGCCTGGTTCGCCTCGATGGCGTTGTCGCTTAAGCGTGCGTCAATGCCGTCCAAGCGCTCGCCGATGCCGCGCTCGATCTGGTCGAGCGCTGCGCGCACCTGGCGGGTATCGGTGGAATTGGCGTTTGCGGCGGCTTCGATTTGAGCCAGGCGGGTCTGGCCGGCGGCAAGCTCGCCGCCGACTTCCTTGAGCGCGCTGTCCAATCGCGCGCGCAACACTTCGGTCGCGGCCCGGCCTTCGGCGCTGGAGCGCGAAACATCATGCCCAAGACTGGCCTGAGCCTGACGCAGGCCGTGGGCGGTCTCCTCAAGCGCCGCGCGCGCGGCGGCTTCCGCATCAGCGATCTGGCCGCGCAATTGGCTGGCGGTCCGCGCCGCTGCGTTCTTGGTCTCGATGATGCGCTCGGAGAGGGTGGCGAAGCGCGCGGCGTTCTCGGCGAACGCGGCCTGCATGTGCCCGCGGGTCTCGGCGGCGCTTTCTGAAATCTGCGCTTCGAGGCGCCCGTTGAGCGCGGCGAACT
>JAKFYF010000110.1 GCA_021731005.1 Hyphomonadaceae bacterium | reverse complement strand
GCCGCCGGAAATGGAGCGCGCGGTCTACGCCGCCATGCGCGAACGCAGCGTCGGCTTGGGGCTCATGGGCTATCACTCGTTCCTGCAAAGCCAGGGCGTGCCGATGGAATCGGCGATGGCGAAAGTTTGGAATAACCGCATTTTCCGCCACATCCGCCGCGGCGCGGACGCCGCTTCGGTGAAACTCGCGCAAGAGCGCGGGGCCTGCCCCGATGCGGCCGAGAACAACGTGATGGCGCGCTTCTCGCACAAGCTGGCGATCGCGCCGACCGCTTCGATCTCGATCATCTGCGGGGGCACCAGCGCCGGCGTCGAGCCGATCCCGGCCAACATCTACACGCACAAAACGCTCTCTGGCTCGTTTGCGGTAAAGAACCCCTATCTCGACCGCCTGCTCACCGAAAAAGGCCGCAACACCGAAAGCGTGTGGTCCTCGATCCTGAAGCACGAAGGCAGCGTGCAGCACCTCGATTTCCTCAGCGACGCCGAAAAGGACGTGTACAAGACCGCGTTCGAAATCGATCAGCGTTGGATCGTCGAGCTTGCCGCCGATCGCACGCCACTCATCTGCCAGAGCCAGTCGCTCAACATCTTCCTGCCGGGCGATGTCGACAAATGGGACCTGCACATGCTGCACTGGATGGCGTGGGAGCGCGGGGTAAAGAGCTTGTACTATTGCCGCAGCAAAAGCGTGCAGCGCGCGGGCTTCGCCGGCGAAGACAACAAAGCCGACATCGCCGACAGCTTCGCGCCAACGGGGCCGAAGACCGACTATGAGGAATGCTTGGCGTGCCAGTGAAGCGAATGGAGAAATGACTACTTTAGTTGCTGACTGCCCTCGTTGCGGCACATCTCGCATCACTTTCGATGTGAAGGGCTTTGTTGTGCTGAACGAGACTGAGTACAGTTGGAAGCATTTCGCCGAGGCATTTTGCGCATGCCGGCACTGCGGGCGAACCACGATCTTTCGGGTGGCTCAGCGCCAGCCAGATCATAAAGTCATCTTTGCTCACGATCAGTGGCGAGTGGACAACAAGTCGCTTAATTCGTTTGTGGAGGTGGTCCGGTTCATTGGACTTCGAGATCGAGCGTCTCACAACGCCCCGGACCATGTACCCGCCGAAATGGCGTCTGCGTTTGCGCAGGGGGCTACTTGTTTGAGCGTTGAGTGTTGGGATGCCGCAGCTGCGATGTTTCGGAAGACCCTCGACTTGGCGACTGCTCCCCTGCTCCCAGAGGAGGAAGAAGCTGGGTTGAACAATAGGGTTAGGCGCAATCTCGGACTCAGGCTGCCTTGGTTGTTTGAGAACAACAAACTACCAGTTGATTTGCGTGCCTTGGCGGACTGCATTCGCGAAGACGGAAATGACGCTGCGCACACGGGTACACTGACAAAGGATGACGCGTTGGACGCGCGGGAATTCACACGCGCTTTGCTTGAACGAATCTACACAGAGCCTGGAAAACTAAAAGAGGCGCAGCTTCGTCGTGCTGAACGGCGGGCAACGGGCTGAACACGGTCGCGACACACTATACGCCATTGACAGTCACGCCCAATCGGCGTAGCTTCCCCCATGGACAAGCCCGGCCACACCGTCG
Organism: Hyphomonadaceae bacterium; assembly: GCA_021731005.1. Taxonomy (GTDB): domain Bacteria; phylum Pseudomonadota; class Alphaproteobacteria; order Caulobacterales; family Aquidulcibacteraceae; genus Vitreimonas. The sequence continues at coordinate 3,602 of JAKFYF010000110.1, read as the reverse complement.
CCGAGACCCAGGGCTTCCTTGACGATTGCCGCTGGGCTGAAGTTTCGGATCGGGACCGCGCCGCCATTGTCGATACGATCGCCAAGGATCCGCAAGCTGGCGATGTGATCCAAGGCGCTGGCGGTGCGCGCAAGGTGCGCGTCGCCGGCCGTGGGCGCGGCAAGAGCGGCGGGTTCAGGCTGATCACAGCGTTCGTGGGGCCGGAGGCGCCAGTCTATCTTTTGGCGCTTTACGCCAAGGGCGAGCGCGGAAACCTCAGTAAGGCGCAAATCAATGACCTGCGTAAATTGCTGACCGACGTGAAGAAATATTGGAAGGAGCGAGCGACATGAAACAGGCGAGGCCGCCCATCGGACAGCGCGTCATCGCGGCGGCGCGCGAAGCGCTCGCCCACGCCAAGGGCGAACCGAACAGCGTCATCGTCCATGCGCCCAAATCGGTCGATGTGAAAGCCATCCGCTTGCGCCAGGGCCTGAGCCAAGCGGCGTTCGCGCGCCGCTATGGCTTTTCGCTCGACAGCGTGCAGAATTGGGAGAGCGGCCGACGTCAGCCCGAGGGGCCCGCGCGCCTCTTCCTCACCGTCATCGACCGTGAACCCGAAGCCGTGCGCCGCGCCATCGAAGGCTGAACGCGCGATGCCGCGCACCGCCCACCAGCGCGCCGAGGCGGAGCTTACCGCCCACGGCCTCACGTTTCCCGAAACCACCGCCGGCCAAGGTTGGGGGGGCACCCGCGCGCTCCATGTGCGCAAAAAGATGTTCGCCGTGTTCGGCGCCAATGGCGAACCGCTCGACGCGCTGACGCTGATCATGAAGCTGCCGATCTCGGCGGAGATGGCCGAGGAACTGCCCTTCGTGCGGCCCGCGCGCGGCTGGTACAAGCAGCACAATTGGGTGACCGCGCATTTCGGCCCGGACGACGATGTGCTGGCGGAAATGGAGACGCTGCAGGGCTGGCTGCGGCAGAGCTATGTCGCGGTGGCGCCGAAGGGGTTGGGGAAGGTGGTGTAACGGCGCTTCAACTCTGACTTTTGGGCCATGCCGTTGCAGGCCAATTCTGCGAGGAATGGATGATCCGCAGGATGATGAGATCATTGCGTCGAATGCGATCGGCAATGATGTAGCGTGTGCGCGGAACGCTCTTCTCTCGCAGCTTCGGCATTCGCCCCGGGCGCCCCATATCGCGCTTGGCGAGCCCAACGACAGCCTGCATGATGCGGTCCACGAGCAGCGTTGCAACTCGCGCATCCTTTTCAGCGAAAAAATCGTAGATGCTTTCGATGTCGGCATGAGCCTCTACATGCCAGAGCACGCGCCTCACGGCTTGCGCGCGCTTGCCTTTGCGATCTTGGCGCGCATCACGGCCATAACTTCCTCATGCGGGATGAGGACAGCTTTTCCCTCGTCAATCTCGCGCATTTGCACTTCGAGCGAAGCGCGCAGCTCCGCCTCGGTGAGCCTTAATCGCTCGGGGCCATCGTCAAAAGCGAGATTGACCATGTCAGCCACCGCTTCGGCGGCCATCGCCTCAGGACTGCCGCCCTCCTCCGCCGCAAGCACCGCGAGCCGCCGCGCGGTTTCGTGGGGAAGAGCGATGGTGAGGGTTGCGGGGTTGGGCATGGAGGGAATGTAGCATGAGAGCAACGCTTTCGGAAACCGCTCACACCCATTCCCGGGGCGCCGCGAAGCGGCGAGCCCGGGACCCATAAAAACGAGCCGTCCGTGATCTTAGGCCCCGGACTTGCGCTCCGCGCAATCCGGGGATGGGTGTTTCCAACATCCGCGCGCAACTCTCACCACCCGTTTCCGGGGGGCGAGCCTCAATTCAGTCATTTCAAAACTCGTGACTCCCGAGTCTCTCGGGAGTAAGCTTGTTTGAGGGGAGACCCGCTCTTTTAGCACAGCAACCAAAACAAGTCGGAGGTGTACTTGGTCCCGTACAGGCTGAACCTCGCGGCGACTATTCTGATTTCGGTCGCGACTTGGTGTTCGCCAAGTGCTGCGCAGGCGCCTGCCCTGCCAACGCTCGAATGTGAGCGCGTGCGCGCGCAAGCCGACGAAACGCTCTACTCGCGAGCGGCGCGAGCAGTAATAGAAGATGCCGCACCCTTCGCGCGCGGCCGCCAGTTCCAAATCAATCAGGCGTACATTTCCGCCGCACATCCAACTGTTGTGTGCGGCACGGTGGAATTTGAAACGCTGGGCGGGCAACTGTTCTTCGTTTATGTTGACGGTCGGGTGCGCGGCCGTTGGCGCGATCCCTCCGGCCCGCAGGAGTTGCGGGCGCAACTCTGCGCTGCCCCGCCGCGCTCTTGCTGGATCGCCCGATAGCGCCAGGGAGGTCAATTGCTCCTCGGCTAGTTTCGGCGCCAACCCATGGCCACTGCGCACAAGATGGCAACGTCGGCGGCAGATTGGTTGGCAACCTCCGCCATATACGCCCGCCTTAAGCAGATATCGAGTTGGGTTGCGGCGTGGCGCATTTCTGCATCGGAGTTCCGCCCTTGTCCAAAGCGAGCGGCCCAGTCTGCCGCGGTGGCAAGCCGATTTCTTTCCGCGGCCGTCATCCATTGAGACATCGTTGCCTGGTGTAGGGTGCCGCCGACATACCAAGCGTCAATCGGTGGCTCGTACGACGGCGCGCTCGCCGAGTTCCCCTGCGAACCTAAGTCGGACAACGATGAAACGCACTGCGACACCAAAAAGATGATGAGAGCAAACGCGGCTAAACTCACCAGCGGGTGAACAGTGTTTTTTCTCGACCTCCCCATGAGACGTCGCACTCCCGAGACCGAGACTAAGGCTATCTACCTTAGCCTTCCTTAGCCAGCGGATTGTGGCCATCCGAGCCCGGCTGGTGAGGGTGAACAAACGAAATGATACATTGGCCTTTTCGAATCACAGGGGCCTCCCCATGGACGTTGAACAGCGCAACGCTGAAGTGCGTTATCTGGTCCGCAATCGACATATCGACTCCGCAATGTCGCGCGCGGGCATCAGTCTTCCATCACTTCGCCTTCCACCCGCGGTCGCCCGTCTACGGTTCGCGAATCCGAGGGCCTGGGCGCGCACACTCTCGGACGATGGGCTGATCTCCATTGGCCAACGCCGCGAATTTGAGCGACAGCTTGGCCGCCTCAATGTTGCCCGCGGAATTGACCCGAGCGCACAAAACGATCTCGGTTTGGGTGGACTGCGCTTCCTGGGTGTGGATCGCAGCGCACTTCGTGTCGCGCTGAAGAGAGAACTCGATGCTCGTCGCGCCGTCGTCTGCTACGCTCGCGCGGACATCGCGCGCGTCGAACCTATAGTCGAGCGCCTACGCGTAGACGGCGTGTCGACCTGGCGCGACGATGATGACATCGTGCTTGGCGATGACTGGCGCGGAGCCATACGAGAGGCGATTGGCGCGGGCGGCCCATTATTGGTGTTCGCGACCCAGCACCTCCTGGGACGCGAGGTTCCGAAGGATGAGAGGGTATGTCCGATCCTTTGTGTAAGCGGCTCCTGTGATCGTGGTTTGCCGCTTTCCCGGGTCAGCGCGCTGACCCGGGAAAGCGGTCGGCAAACAGGATGGCAAATTGGCTCATCGCCTCGGTCCAG
>JAKFYF010000039.1 GCA_021731005.1 Hyphomonadaceae bacterium | reverse complement strand
GGGGGTTGGGGGGTGAGGGGCGTGCAAACGCGCAGCCGCCCGCTCGTCGGCCCGCCCCTCATCCGGCCGCTTCGCGCCTGCGCCGCCGAAGTCGGCCGAAGCCGACCCCGTCGGCGCCGGCGACGCAGGCGCGACCACCTTCTCCGCGAGGGAGAAGGTGAAGAAGAACCCAACCAGTCCAGCAACCAAAATCACAACCGGAAACGGCGCGCCGAGTTGCAGCGCGGCAAATGACGCCAGCGCGATCAGCATCGCCGCGCTCGTCTTGAGTGCGCGCTTGCCGACCTTGAGCAGTGCTTCCGCGACCAGAGCGACCACCGCACACTTTACGCCATCAAACGCCGCCGCCACGGCTGCTGCTTCGCCGTACAAGACGTAAAGCCACGACAGCGCCAGCACCACTAGCGCGCCTGGGATCACGAACAGCCACCCAGCAATCAGCGCGCCTGCCCAACCGCGCAGGCGCCAGCCGACGTAAGTTGCAAGCTGCTGCGCCTCGGGGCCGGGAAGCAGCATGCAAAAAGCCAGCATGCGCTGAAAGCGCGCGTCATCGATCCATCGGCGCTCCTCCACGAACACGCGATGCATCAGCGCGATTTGCCCAACAGGCCCGCCAAAGCCGAGGCAGCCGATCTTCAAGGATTCGCGGAACAGAAGTGCAAATGAAGGCGCGCGCATGAAAGACCCCAAGCATAGCCGCGCGATGCTTGGGCGGAGCGCCTTCGTGCGGGAGATCGCGGCATCCCGCCGCCGCAGTTTAACGCGCCCCCTCGCCGGCGCCAGCGGATTCGCCGCGCTCCTTCGAATCACCGGCCCCATAGGCGATCTCGCCTGCTGCGACGCTGGTGGCGATCTGCGGGGCGAACTCCTCCTTCACTTGCGCCGGCAATCGGCTTCCGCGCCGCCAGAACATGGCCGCGCACACCGCAAGCGCCGCAAGGCCAGCGAACCAGAACAAGCCCTCGATGCCGAACACATCGACGAGCGGCCCCATGATCATCGGACCGATGATCGAGCCTCCGGCCCACACGAACAACAGCCCTGCCGCCGACTGCGCCAGCTTTCCCGGCTCGGCGCGGTCGGCCATGTGGGCGACCGCGATGCCATAGAACGAGAGCGCGCCCGCGCCCCAGACGAAAAACAATGCAATCGCCGCCCACGCAGCAAGCTGGCCGCTCCATAGCCCCAGCGCAAACGCGGAAACCGCCGCCAGCGCGGTCAAGCCCGCAATCACCAGCCTGCGATCGACGCGATCCGAAAGACGCCCCGCCGGCCATTGCAACAACAACGATCCCGTGAACGCGGCTGAATAGAACTCAGCGGCGGAATTCTGGCCGTAGTGTTCGGCCGCGTAGAGCGGCGCCAGCGCCAGCACGCCGCCGTTCACAAGCCCGGCGCCAAAACTGCCGATTACGGCCGCCGGCGCTATGGAGAATTGCTCGGCAAGCGCAAGCGGCTGCGCCTTTGGCGGATCGGGGGGCGCCGCTTGTGTGAAGCACACCGGCACCATGGAAAGCGCAGCGAGCGCGGCAGCGATCATCCAAGGCTCGGCGGCGCTGGGCGCATAGCCGAACGCAAGGAATGGCCCCAGCGCGAGCGCGGCCTTGGTCGCCACCATGTACACGCTCAGCACTTCGCCGCGCACGCGCGCGCCGATCATGTGGTTCATCCAGCTCTCGATGGCGGCGAACATCAGCGCCACTGCCGCACCCGCACCCATGCGCGAGAGCCCCCACCACCAGACATCGTCGCTGAAATGCAGCGCCAGCGTCGCCGCCGCGAACACCGCCGCGCAGGCGGCGTAGACGCGGATGTGCCCTACCCGCGACAGCAGCATCGTGGCGATCATGGCGCCGAGCATGAAGCCCGCGGAGTAGGACGCCGCCACCAAGCCGTAGGCGGTGCGAGAAGAATTCTCATCGGCAAACGCAAGCGGCAGCCGCACGCCCAGGAGCCCTCCCGCCAGCTGAAGGACAGCCATGGCGACTATAAGGGCGGCGACATTGCGGATAACGCTCGGCATCGGGCGCCCGCTTCTAGTGTGATTTCTGCGCCCGCGCCAACGCCCTAACGCCGCGCCCAGGCCTCGCGCGATATTTCCCAAATGTCATGCGCCATGCCAGCGTGGAGCGTGGTCGCGCGCACGGCCATACCGAGCCGCCGCGCCAGCGCCTGCGAACGCAGATTGTCCACGTGGATAAGGCTGACGATGCGCTCGAGGCCGAAACTCCGGAACACCCAATCGCCAGCCGCACGCGCCGCTTCCTGCGCATAGCCCTTGCCCCAATGCGCGCGCGCCAGGCCCCAGCCGAGTTCAAATCCAACCCAGCACTCCGGCTGCCAGGCGCCGACGCGCCCGACGAAGGCGCCGGTTGCTTTCTCCTCCACCGCAAACAGGCCGTAGCCACGCAGCGCCCAATGGCCAACCAGCAGCGCCAAGTGCCGCCACGATCCCGCACGATCGAGCGGGCATTGATCGTCGGTCAGAAAGCGCGCGATCTCAGCGTCGGCCATCATCGCCGCCAGAGCGTCGAGATCGTCCTCGCGCCAGCCGCGCAAAATCAGGCGCTCGGTCACCAGGCGCGGCGTCTCTCGCGGATCGAACATCGCCCCTTCATAGCGGCGCGCGCTGAAAGCGCAGCACCTCTTCTTCCACCACCTCGCCGTGGCGCAGAGTGATTTTCATCACCACGCGGTCGGCGCCATCGCGGCGAATCTCCAGACCGTTGAACACGAGCGCGTCGGGCCCCACCGACACCGGCTCGAATGTGTGCCAGCCGTCCTTCTCCTCCCACCCGACCATGTCGGGATTGAAGTGCTTCACCCGCATGCGCACGCCGCCCTCGGCGACATCCAGCATCATGAATTCGTAGAATTGCGGCTGACCCTCGCGCCAATAGCGGAAATGGCCGACCATCTGCCCGCCAACCGGCGGCGCCCAGGCCTCCTCCATCTGCCCACCGAATCCTTCGCCGACCCAGCGGCCGGCCAGCCAGGCGGCGGCATCAATGCTTGCTGCCGGCGCCGGTGGCGAGGTCTGCGCCTGCGCGGCGCAGCCACCGGCGAGCAAAGCGACAGCGACAATTGCGGAGTTCAGGATTCTCATGGCGGCGCCTCCTTGCCTTATGACGTTCGCATTCGCGCGCGTTCGACATCCCTAAACGCGTTCATTGGGCGCGAAAGGTCCAATCGCTGTCCGCCGCGAGAAAGACAAACGTGGCCCAGGCGGCGACATTCTGGCGAAGCGCGGCCGGGTCTATCGCGTAGAGGGTATCGTCGGGTGTGTGGTGGTGGTTGAAATAGGCCAGGCCGTCCTGATTGAGGTCGACAACGGGGGTTCCAGCTCGCCTGAGCGCACCGACATCGGCGCCGCCTTCAGCCTCGTTGTTGCCAGGCAGCACGCCCAACGGCGCCAGCGCGCGCTGAAACGCGCGCGCGTATGGCATCGCCTGTTCGCCGAAGTGCGTGCTCAGGCTGTAGACGCGGCCTGCGCCGAAATCGCTTTCCAGCGCTACTATGTGATTGTCACTCGCATGCGCGGCGGCGTAGGCCGCGCCCCCGTGCACGCCATTTTCCTCCGAGCCCGCAAGCAAAATGCGGATAGTGCGCCGCGGCCGTTGCGGCAATTGGCGAATGAGCCGCGCCGCCGCGCTGATGATGGCCACACCGGCCCCATCGTCGATCGCGCCCTGCCCCGAATCCCAGGAATCGAGGTGCGCCGCCAGGAGCACGATTTCGTCAGGCCGTTCGCGGCCGCGAATTTCCGCGATCACGTTGCCCGACGGCGCATTCTCACGGATGTCGGCCTCGATCAGCATGCGCACCCGCACCGGCCCGCGCGCTGCGAGCCGCGCCAACACGTCAGCGTCCGCTGGCGACACCGACATCGCCGGCAAGGATGCGCCGTCCTGCTGGCGCGAAGAGCCGCCCTGGTGTGCAAAACGATGTGTATCGGTGCCGACCGAGCGGATCAGGCAGCCCGCCGCGCCTTTTGCCTGCGCAATCGGCGCGCAGCGCCCGCGCTTGCGCACCGCCACGCCATAGCCCGCGCCATCCTGCATCGCCACCATATGCTCATCGATGAACACGATGCGCCCGGCGACCGCAGCGTTCGGCGCCGCTTCAAGTGCGGCCAGGTCCGGAAAGCGCACGATCTCCGCTTCCAGCCCGCCCGCCGGCGTCGAGGGCGAGCCGCCAAGCGCCACTGCGACCATGCGGCGGGCAACGCCAGGCGCTTCTATGTGCGCTTCTTCGCGCGTTGCGTCCCAGTACGGGATCGTGAACGGCTCGATGTGGACGTTGGCGAAATTGTTCGCGCGCAGCATGTTCACCGCCCATTCGCGCGCCCGCGCTTCGGCTTCGGAGGCCGCCAGGCGCGGGCCGATTTCGGTGACCAGGCTCTCAACGATCCCGTAGGCGTGGTCGCTCGCGAGCGCCGCGGCCTGGAGGCGCTCGACGGCGCGTTGCTGTGCAGGGGTTATGGGCGCCGCTTCCGCCTGCTGCGCTGGCGGGTTGCTGGCCTGGACGAAACCGGGCGCGTGTTGTGCCTGCGCGGTCGACGCGGCTGCGAGCGCCAGCGCGCCGACGAAAAGCTTTCTCATCTGAAAATCCCTCTGTGCGGCAAAGCTTGCAGGCGCACGCCCTCAATGCAAGCGCAAGGCGATGATCAGGCGAGCGCGCGCGCCTTCCAGGCCGTCTTGGACTGGCCGTAGATGTCGACTTTGTGATCCTGAAACGGCGGCGCAAGCACGAGATCTTCGCGTTCGAGCTGGGAACCAAGACTTAGGGCAAGCTTGATCGAGGGCGCGTTCTTTTTGTCGATGCAATGGATCACACGCTCCCAGCCGAGATGATCGAACGCCCAGTCGATGGCGGCGATAGCGCCTTCGCGCGCATAGCCCTGCCCCATCGCGCCCTTCTTCAGGCCCCAGCCGACCTCGTAGCCCGGCCACGAGCCTTCGATGTCGCCCGGCCGCCAGGGCCCGAGCCGGCCGATCCATTCGCCAGTGTCGCGCTTCAGCACCGAGAACATGCCGTAGCCCAGCAGCGTCCACGAACCGGCAAGCGTCGCCATGCCGCGCCAAGCCGCGTCGCGCGCCTGCACGCCGCCGACGAAGCGCATGGTCTCCTCCTCCGCGCCCATCTCGGCGAAACCGTCGAAATCGGCGTGCACGGGCGGGCGAAGGATGAGGCGGGGCGTGGTTAGGG
>JAKFYF010000221.1 GCA_021731005.1 Hyphomonadaceae bacterium | reverse complement strand
AGGCTACCTGGCCCGCACCGGGGATCCGCCGCCAGGAAATGTGGTCATCTGGCGCGGTCTCTCAAGGCTGACAGATATCGAGATTGGCGCGGAAATCGGAGCAGCCGGATTTGTGGGTAATTGAAAGCCTCGCCGGGTGCGTACCGTCAAGACGGGAGACCGATATGCGCACTTTTGTGGGGATGATTGTCGGCGCGCTGTTGGCGCTGGCGCCGGTGGCGGCATTTGCTGACGCCGGCGCGAATCTTCACGCCCTTATCGCTGACTATGAGCGCTTCGCACGCGAAGCCGATCCGATCCGCGCGGCCTCGCGAGGCGACGTTGTGGCCCAGGTCCGTTGGCCTGACGATTCGCTTGCGGCCGTCGCCGCGCGTACCCATGCGCTGCGGGGCTTTTCGGTCCGCTTGGCGGCGCTTTCGACCCAACCGCTTTCCGATGCCGAACTCATTGAACGCGACGCGCTGGAAGCGCGCGTCCGCACCGCGCTTGAGGGCGCAGCCTTCGACGAGGAGCGCATGCCCTTCGTCAGCGGCGAGGGCTTTTTCATCAATCCTGACTACGCCGCCACCTTGACCGTCTTGAAAACGCCTCAAGACGCAGAGCTTTGGCTCACGCGACTTGAAGCCATCTCGGCCTATTTCAGCATTCAAATCGCCAATATGCGCCGGGGTATCCAGACCCGCTTCACTCAACCACGGCTCGTGGTCGAGAATGCGTTGCGCAGCGTGCGCGCACAGGCAGCGCTCGCTCCGGCGCAAAGCCCGCTTCTGAGCCCGCTTGCATCGCTACCGTCCACCATCCCCGACGCGGAACGCGCACGGCTATATCGGCGCGGCGACGCAATCTTTCGAAACAGCATCGCGCCTTCGTTGCTCGCACTCGGCGACTTTCTGGAGCGTGAATATCTTCCACACGCACGCGCGACCATCGGCATACGCGGTGCGCCCAATGGCGCGCGCTACTACGCTTATCTGGTGCGTCGGCACACCACCACCGACCTCACGCCAAGCCAAGTTCACGATCTGGGCCTGCGCGAAGTGGCGCGAATCCGCGCCGAGATGCAAGCGGCAATGCGCGAGGCCGGGTTTGGAGGCTCCTTCGCGGAGTTCTTAGCCTTCTTGCGGAGCGACCCGCAATTCTTCCCGCGCGACGCCGACGATCTCGTGCGTATTTCAAGCGAGATCGCCAACCGCATCAATTTCCAGATGCCTCGCTTCTTTGGCGTGCTGCCACGCAACTCCTACGCGATCACGTTCATCCCCAGCGCGCTAGAATTAGGATCATCCGGCTATTGGCCTGGCAATCCGTCGCAGGGCGTGGCCGGGCAGGTGCTGCTGCGCCGCACGGGCGCCGAGCACCGTACACTCTACGATCTTCCGTCTTGGGTCCTGCACGAAGGCGCGCCCGGCCATCACACTCAAATCGCGCTCGCAGAAGAACTGCAATCTCTGCCGGAGTATCGCCGCAACGACGACATCACCGCCTACGTCGAAGGCTGGGCGCTCTATTCAGAACGCCTCGGCGAGGAGATGGGAATTTACCGCACGCCCTATGAACGCTTTGGGCGGCTGTCGATGGAAATGTGGCGCGCCTGCCGGCTCGTGATCGACACCGGCATTCATTGGATGAGTTGGCCTCGCGATCGAGCGGTCGCGTGTCTGCGCGACAATTCGGCCCTTGCGCCCTCCGATGTCGAACGCGAGGTCGATCGCTATATCGGCTGGCCGGGCCAAGCGCTCGCCTACAAGATCGGTGAGATTCGAATCCGCGAATTGCGCGCGCAGGCCGAGCAGACACTCGGCGCCTGTTTCGACCTCCGCCGCTTCCACGACGCCTTGTTGGGTGCTGGCCCCCTGCCAATGTCGGTGCTGAGTCGGCAGCTGGAGGCTTGGATCGCCGCGCAAGCTTGTTCGCGACCATAGACGCCAGGAGCCCCACCTGACCCAGCCGATCTATGACGCTATCGGCGAAGGCTACGCGCTTTTGCGGCGGCCGGATCCCCGCATCGCCGGGGCCATCGTGTCGGCGTTGGGGGATGCGCGCAGCGTGATCAATGTCGGCGCGGGCGCTGGCTCCTACGAACCGAGAGATCGCAGCGTGCTCGCGGTCGAGCCATCGAACTTGATGATCAGCCAGCGCCCGCCCGGCGCCGCGCCCTGCGTGCTGGGATCGGCGGAGGCGCTGCCAGCAGCGACGGGCGCCTTCGACGCCGCGATGGCGGTGCTGACAATCCATCATTGGCGCGATTGGCGCCTGGGCCTGCGCGAAATGCGCCGCGTCGCCCGCTCCCGCATTGTGTTGCTCACTTTTGACGCAGAGGCATCGGATTTCTGGCTGACGCGCGACTATCTGCCCGCCATCGCGGCGCTCGATCGCGAAACCATGCCGCCGCTCAACCTGTTGGCCGAGGAACTTGGGCCCTACGAAGCGGCGCCGGTGCTTGTCCCACGCGATTGCTCGGACGGATTTCTCGGCGCCTATTGGCGGAGGCCGCAAGCCTATCTCGATCCGATCGTGCGGCGCTCAATTTCCGTATTCGCCAAGGTCGACGCCGAGGCGGGCTTGAACCAGCTTGCGGAAGACCTCGCCACCGGCGCCTGGCGCGAGCGCAACGCCGATCTGCTCGCGCGCGATGCGCTGGATGTGGGGTATCGTTTGTTGCGCTGGGAGCTTGGCGGCGATTAACGCTTGGCGCGCCGGAATTGGGATTACTTCACGCACATCGCCAAGATGTGATAAAGTATGGCAATGCCGTTCCAACCCCGCCTGGACATCCTGCCGCCGCCTCAACGTCGATTATGGGACGAGATGTCGTCGATCCCGGCGACTTTCACGCTCTACGGCGGCACCGCCATCGCGCTGCATCTGGGGCATCGGACTTCCGTGGATTTTGATTTTTTTGGCAGCGAGAGCTTCGACCCGCGCGCGCTTGCCGCGGCGTTCCCGCTCTTGCGTGGTGCGCGACTGACTCAGATAGAGCCGCAAACCCTCAGCGCTATTGTCGACCGCGATGGGCCGGTGAAAGTGTCGTTCTTCGGACTGCCCGGTTTCCCTCGGCTTACGCCGCCCCTGCTGACGGCAAACGGCGTGCATGTCGCCTCGCTGCTTGATCTTGCGGGAACGAAAGCCTCGGTGGTGCAGGTGCGCGCCGAGGCCAAGGACTATTTCGACCTGGATGCGCTGCTCGGCGCCGGGGTGGACCTGCCTCATGCGCTCGCGGCTGGGCGCGCGCTTTATCGCGAGGGGTTTGCGCCGCAAGCGACCCTCAAAGCGCTCAGCTATTTCGAGGATGGCGACCTGCGCACATTGCCCGATGCGACGCGCAAGCGTCTGACCGACGCCGTGCGCGCGGTGGACTTAGATGCACTGCCAAGTATCGAGCCCTTATTGTGATTGCTCTGCCCTTCACCGACGCGATCAAGCAAGTCGCTTCCCGCGTGATCTGGTTCGAGCCGGCGGAGAAGGCTTTGGCCGATCCGGCGCGGTTCCTCGCTTACGCCATGCGCTATGCCACACACGAAGATATGAAAGCGATCCGCGCTCATGTGAGCGACGAAGAGTTCCGCCACGCCATCGATTCCGCGCCGCCGGGCATCGTCGACCCGCGCTCGTGGGCGTACTGGAATTTGATGCTGGGGCGCTATCCCGCGCCGCCGTTGCCAGTGCGTATGCTCTAGCGCCGATCCAACGAGCGCGCGCCGAATATTGTGAGCCAAAAAGCGCCGCCGATCTCGCCGACCGTACCGGGGATGCCGGCGAATTGCCCGATCGGTCCGCTGCGATACCCGTCCCAGAAAAGCGGAACGATCACGCCCGCCACATAGGCGCAGCATCCAAGGATAAGCGCCACGCCGAAGAGCCATGGGATGGCGCGCGACTTCAACACAAGCAGTCCGTAGGGAAGCAGCCACAATCCCCAAAAAATCTCCGCCAAACTCGTGAGATCGGCATATCGATCGAAATGGGCGTTGACCGCCGCCGCTTGGCCGACGCCGCCATCAAGAAGCGGGAGAACCGAGAGTTTTTCGCCAATTGCGACGAAACCGATCGCCACGCTGACGAGCACGAACCCGACCATTACCAGCGCCGAGGTTTCCGACCAATCGCGGAACACCCGGTGCAGCAGCGCCGCCAGCAGCACGAAACTGGCGTAGCACGCCAATTCCGCGACGATGGCGCTCCTAAACAGCAGGGTATTGTCGGCGAGTTTTGTGAACGTCGCCGCGGCGTCGCCATCCACAATGTACTGCCCTGGCGCGAACGCCAGGCCGAAGATTCCAGTGGCGATCAGGAACAGATAGGTGAGGCCGGCCCATCGCGCGGTGGTCATTGTACCGCGTCCTTTTCGGTCGGCTGAATCCTCGGCCAGGTCAAAGCCAAAACGACGATTGAGATGCTGAGGACAATTTCGACGCTGACCACGAATTGGTAGAAAAGAGGCGAGCCAAAGAACGTCGCCGCATTGACGAGCGTGTACGCCGCGCCAAACACTACATTGAGCCACTTGCTGAACGCAGCCGGCAAACCTGCTGACATGAACACCATGAGGGCGGGAATCGTCAGGAGGACAGCGACGCCCAGCAGCACCGCATCCGTCGCCTGGCCGAGCGGACCCATGCGGCCGGCGCTCATCATCTCGATGGTCCCGGGCAGGTACATGCTGAAATAGTCATTGTAGACGTAAAGAAACATCATCGACGCCCACAACAGCGCCAAGCCGAGCGGACGCGGCAACGGAAACGCCTGCAGCGAGTTTCGGCTTTGCTTTTCGGCCATTATGCGTCCTTATCGATAATCAATAAGGTCGTATCAGCCTCTTTCAGGAGTGTCCAGTGCTACGGACCGGACCTATTCCCCCTGCACAGCCGCCGCCACGTCAGCCGCGGCCGGCGTGCAGCGCACTTGGGTGAACGCGCCCCAGCAATCGGCGACCGGGCGTTCATTCACTTCCACGGTGTAGCGCGAGGCGAGGTAGTAATCCTGGTAGCGGCCTTCGTCGCCAATGCGGGCGATGCTGCTTTCGACCAAGCCGCCCAAGTCCATGTTGGAGATGGCGTCATGCTGGATTTGCTCCAGCGCGGCGCGCGCGGCTTCGCGGTGCTGGGCCTCGGTGGGCTTGGTGAAATAGCCGGCGACGCCAGCCAGCACGAGCAGCAGGAACAGAAAACGGAACATGGGGAGCCTCCTTCTGCGTCCCCCTCCCCGCGAGGGGAGGGGGCAGGGGG
>JAKFYF010000243.1 GCA_021731005.1 Hyphomonadaceae bacterium | reverse complement strand
GGCTTTGATGGAGGCGTCGAACTGGCGCGAGCCGACGCGGACGATGAAGCCGCCGATCAGGCTCTCGTCGACGGAAGTCTCGGCCTTGACCTTGGCGCCGAGCTTTTCGCCCAGCGCGTCGACGATGGCTGTCCTTTCCGCGCTCGCCAAGGCGCGGGCAGACACAATCTCGGCCCGGCGGGTCCCGCGTTCGCGGTCGACCAGGGCGCGATAGGCGGCGGCGATGGCCGGCAGTTCGGCGGCGCGGCGATTCTGCGCCGCCACCCCCACGATTTTTTGGCCGAGTTCGCTCATGCCGAGCTTTTGCGCCACGGCGGTGAGGGCGGCGGCCTTCTCCTCGGGACCGATCAGCGGCGAGCGCGCCGCGGCGCGCAGATCGGCGCTTTCTTTCCAGGCTGTGGCCAGCTTCTGGAAGTCCTGCTCCACGACCTCTAACGTTTTGGTTTCTTTGGCTAAATCGAACGCGGCCTGGGCGTAGCGGCCCGCCGCTTCAGATGCATCGCCATCGAAGGTCTCGGCCACTTCTGTCTCGCTCAATGGGCCGTCAGCGAAGCCGAATGCTCGGATCGCCTGATGGCAAGGATGACGCCGTTGGGGAGAACCCAAACGCCAACCGGCCCCGCAACGCTTCCGTGCGGGCCATGGCGCGCGCGCCGCTTACCATGCCGCATTCGGGCTTGACAACCGGCCCCGCGCCCCGCCCCTCAGCGACAAAAGCGCCGTGTCTAATCGGGGGGATAGCATACATGACGGAACCGAGCGTCGGCGCGCAGGGCAGCCCCGCAGTATCGCCTGCAAAGTTGCGCCAGGTGGTGCTCGCATCGTCGGCCGGGACGATCTTCGAATGGTACGATTTTTTCGTCTATGGCGCGCTGGCGTCGGTCATCGCGCCGCTGTTCTTCGCCGGCCTTCCCGATGCGCAGGCGTTCGTGTTCACGCTGCTGACCTTTGCGGTTGGCTTTGTGGTGCGTCCGATTGGGGCGCTGGTGTTCGGCAAAGTCGGCGATTCTTCGGGGCGCAAGGGCGCCTTTCTCATCACCATTACGATCATGGGCCTTGCCACGTTCGCAATCGGGCTGTTGCCGACGGCGGATTCCATTGGCATCTGGGCGCCGATTCTGCTCGTGGCGATGCGCGTGCTGCAGGGCTTCGCGCTCGGCGGCGAATATGGCGGCGCGGCCATCTACGTCGCCGAGCACGCTCCACACAATCGGCGCGGCGCGGCCACCGGCTGGATCCAGGTCTCGGCGGCCTTTGGTTTGCTCGGCGCTTTGGCGGTGGTGCTAGCGGTGCGCGCCAGCATCGGCGAGGACGCTTTTAAGGCCTGGGGCTGGCGCGTACCGTTTCTGGTTTCCATTGGTCTTTTGGCGATCTCGGTCTGGATCCGGCTGCAACTCGAAGAAAGCCCCGCTTTTCAGAAACTGAAAGCGGAAGGCCAGCTCTCCAAACGAGCCTATCATGAGAGCTTCTTGCAATGGCGCAATCTGAAGATTGTGCTGCTGGCGCTGTTGGGCATCATGATGGCGCAAGGCGTGGTCTGGTACACCGGCTTCTTCTACACGCAATTCTACCTTGAGCGGGTTCTCAAGATCGATTCCCAAACCGTGAATGTGTTGCTGATCGCTGTCGTGCTGCTGTCTGCGCCGCTCTACATTTTCTTCGCGCGCCTCTCGGACAGGGTGGGGCGCAAGCCTGTGCTGCTGTTCGGCATGCTGCTCATGCTGGTGCTGTATTTCCCAGGCTTCGACTACATCACACGGTTCGGCAACCCGCCATTGGCGGAGGCCACCCGCGCCACGCCCGTCGCGGTCATCGCCGATCCCGCCGATTGCACGTTCCAGCTCGACCTCACCGGCGGCGCGCATCAATTTTCTTCCTCGTGCGACATCGCCAAGGGCGCGCTCGCCAGCGCCGGGGTCAGCTACGCCACCGAAGCCGGCGCGCCAGGCGCACTTGCGCGCATTCGCGTCGGCGGCCAGGAGATAGAGAGCGTGAGCGCCGAGGGCATGGCCGTCTCAGAGGTTCGCCGCGTGCGCGGAGATTTCGAGAAGCGCTTGCGCCCTGTGCTTGACGCCGCCGGTTACCCCGCCGCCGCGCCCGGCCCCATGCAAGGCTGGAGCTGGTCGGAAATTGCCCGTGTGTTTCGCGAGAAATTGGGCGTGCTCGCCATCATGGCGCTGTTTGTGGTGGCGGGTTGCGCGCTTTATGGGCCACAGGCGGCGACCCTGGTTGAGCTCTTTCCCACGCGCATCCGCTACACCGCGCTCTCGCTTCCGTACCATGTTGGCACAGGTTGGTTCGGCGGCCTGCTGCCGGCGATCGTGTTCGCGATCAATACCGCGACCGGGCAAATCAATGCAGGACTCTGGTTTCCGGTAGTGGTGACCGCGATCGCGGCCACGGTTTGCTTGGTCTTCCTCCCGGAAACCAAGGATCGCGACATCCACGCGTGACATGGTTGCGGAGCGTTTTACCGCATTTCTGAACAAAAGCTTAAACGCGTTGTGGCATGCTCTTGTACATGACGGCGATCCCCCACGCCGCCGGGGCTCCCTCCAGCGCCCTTGGCCGCTTTGAGCGGGCTTCGATGCGGCGGCTCGAAGCGGCCATTGGCGCGGGCGAGGACGAGGAGATCACGCCGGTCTCTGCGACGACGGGAGTGCAGACGCGGACCAGGCCCGGATCGGGCGGCGCTCACTTCTCCGACCAACTCTGGAAAGCGCTGATCGAGGCGCAAGCCGATCGCGGCCCCGAGTAAGGCTCAGCTTCCCACGCCGGGAAACCGGCGTGGAGCGGCGTCGAGCACGGCTACGGTGTTTTGGCCTACTTCAATGACCGCCAAGCCACGCTCGATGGCGCCGGCGCCATTGAAGCGGAAAAGACCGTCGGCGCCGGCAAATCCCTCGCGATTCTCCAGCGCGCCGCGCGTGAGACCCTGCGCGCCGCTCTGACGCGAGAGCAGCGACGCGAGCGCAACCGCGTCATAACCAAGGCTCGATAGCCGCGTCGCTTCGCGTCCGAACGCAGCCTGGTAGCGGCGCTCAAAATCCGCTCGCGCCGCTGGGTCGGCGGCAACATACCAGCCGCCGGCCAGCGTCGGCTCCCGTTGCGCTTCGCCAGCCCAGGCGCTGGTGCCCAGGAGGCGGACCTGTGACCGGTTAAGGCCAGCGCCAACCAACGCGACGCTGATAGCGCGCAGAGGCGCGCCGCTTTCGGCGACCAGAATGGCTTGTACCGGCGCCGTTCGCAAAGAGGCGGCAAGCGCGTTGGCGGCGGCGGTGGCGTCCGCTTCGGCGCGATTGTAGAGCTGCGCTTGAACGATCGCCACGCCATTGCGTGCGGCTTCGGCGCGGAGCGCGGTCTCGACCCGGCGGCCGTACTCGTTCGACGGCGCAAGCAGCGCGATCGAGCGAATGCCGCGCTGGGCGGCGAACGACATCAACCGCGCCACCTCGTCTTCGAGTTGAAAGCTCAGCAAGTAGACGCCGTCGCCGCCAATGCCGCGGTCGGACGAAAAACCGATCACCGGGACATTCTGGCGCCGCGCCGCGCCGGCCGCGCCGACGACGCCTTCGCGCGCCACCGGGCCGATGATCACATCCGCGCCGTCGGCAACAAGTGCTTGCGCCGCCGCCGTCGCGCTGGCCTCGTTGGCCCCGGCGTCGCGCGGGACCAACAACGTGTTCCTGCTGCCGTGATCGAACAGGGCGAGCTCGGCGGCGTTGTATAGCGCATTGGCGTCCTGGGGCCGCAAGCTGAACGGCAGCAGCAGGCCGACGCGAACGATCTGGCGATCGCGCATGAACGGCGGGGTGACGCCATCGCGGGTCTGCACGGTGACTTCCGGCGGCGGCGTTGGCTGGCCCGGTCCCGGCATCGGCTCTCTGGGAACGCTGCCGCACGCCGCCATCAAAGCGGCCAAGGACAGCGCCGCTCCCGTCTTCAAGCTTGGCGTAAGCCGCGCGCGCGCCGATGATTGCGTTGTCATGGTGAAACTTTCGTCAGGATCCAGAGTCGGCGACCGCGAAACTACCGGCGACCGCCAGGCCAGTCCACCGCTGGAAGCGGGCCTTTATGTGGTCGCCACCCCTATCGGTAATTTGCGCGACATTTCGTTAAGGGCGCTCGACGTCCTCGGCGGGGTCGACCGGGCCTACGCGGAGGACACCCGCGTCGCGCGCAAGCTCCTCGACGCCTACGGGCTCAAGCCGCAGCTTGCGGTCTATAATGACCATAGCGGAGACGAGGTTCGGGAACAGATTCTAGCGGCGCTGGGGCGAGGGCAGAGCGTGGCGCTTCTGTCCGACGCCGGGACGCCGCTGGTGTCAGACCCCGGTTATAAACTGGTGCGCGCCGCCATTGAGGCCGGCCACCGGGTCTTTCCTATTCCGGGCGCCTCGGCCTTGTTGGCTGGGCTGGTGGTTTCGGGTCTGCCCAGCGACCGCTTCCTGTTCGCGGGTTTCCTGCCCCCCAAGCAGGGCGCACGCCGCGCCGCGCTTGATGCGTTGGCTGACGTCGATGCAACTCTGATTTTCTTCGAATCCGGTCCGCGCCTGGCCGAGAGCCTTGCTGACATGGGCGCCGCGCTCGGCCAACGCCCCGCGGCGGTGGCGCGCGAACTGACCAAGTTGTTCGAGGAGACGCGCCGCGCTGGCCTGGTGGAATTGGCCGACCATTACGCTGCTGCCGGCGCGCCCAAGGGCGAGATCGTCGTCATCGTCGCGCCGCCGGCGGCGAAGGGGGAGGTGAGCGAGGAAGCGCTCGACGCCTTCCTCATTGCGGTGCTTTCCCGCGGCGTGAAGGAAGCCGCGAGCGAGGCCGCGCGCGACCTCGGCGTGCCGCGCAAGCGCGCCTACGCGCGCGCGCTCGAACTCAAGTCAAAAAAATGAAGCGGCAAGCCGCCGAGCGCCGCGGCCGCGCCGGCGAATGGGTCGCCATGATTTTCCTGGCGCTCAAGGGCTATCGCATCCTGGGCCATCGTTTGCGCACGCCCTACGGCGAGGTCGACGTCGCCGCCTGGCGAAACGGGGTTCTGGTCATCGTCGAGGTCAAGGCGCGCCGAAGCTTTGAAGCGGGCATTTTCGCGGTGACCCCGTACGCGCAACAGCGCATCGCCCGTGCTGCCCAGGTGCTGGCCGGCCGCTGGCGGCTGCAATCGGCGCCGGTGCGGTTCGATATCGTAGTCGTCGGCGCGAGTCTATTGCCGAGGCATGAGCGCGGCGCCTGGTTCGAC
>JAKFYF010000099.1 GCA_021731005.1 Hyphomonadaceae bacterium | reverse complement strand
TGTTTGGGCGGGGCGCCTAGTGCTGCGCGCCAATGTTTCCGGTGTCGAGCGTGAGCTTACTTTGGGCGAAGAGCTTGCGACGCCGAGCTGCGCCCTCGTGCTGGCAATCGCAAGTCCTGGTCCGCGACACACCTGGCCTGAAAACGAAGTTCCGCGCCCGGCCTATCGCTTCGGATTTCGCCGCGGCGGTTAAAGCTGCCAGAGCGCCTCACCCTCGCGTGGTGCGCCGGCGCTTGGTCATAACCCAAAGGTTTCCCAGCAGAACAGTCAGCGCCAGTCCGAAGCCGCCGGCATTGAGGCCGGTGACCCAATCGGCATGATCGGTCAGGAAGCTCGCGGCCTCTTCCTTGCCGCCCTGTTCGATTGCGGCTGTCCCCGCTTCGACGATCTGGTCGCCAATCAGGCCGAAATCGAGATTGTCGGGCAGGCCGAAGGTGGTGAGGGAAACACCCGAAAGATGCGGCAACCGGTCAGGCGCGTAGAGCAGCGTAATCCCGAAGGCCAGCGCCAGGCTGGCGGCGATGGCGGTCAGCCAGCGCGAGCCAGCCACGGCCGATAGCGCGCCGGTGAATTTGGCTTTCTCCTGGCGAAGCATCGCCTGGGCTTCTTCCAAGGTCTCCGGTGCGGTCATCGGCGCGTCTCCCTGGCGCCTGGATAGCACTCGGAACGGCTTGCGGGAAAGCGCTTCCCCATGCTACACGCGCGCCCTTTCGTGGGTGGCCCGGCCCATAAGGCATGCCGTGGCGGCCCTTTTGCGTGCGTGCACGCTATCCCAGGAGGGAAAAATGCCGAAACTGAAGACCAAGAGCGGCGTCAAGAAGCGCTTCAAGCTCACGGCCTCGGGCAAAGTGAAGGCCGGCCCCGCTGGCAAGCGCCACCGCCTGATCAGCCACAAGGCCAAATACATCCGTCAAAATCGGGGCATGTCGGTGCTCGCCGAGCCGGACGCAAAGCGCGTCAAGCTCTGGATCCCCTACGGCCTCGACTAACCAAATCTGACGGAGAAAAATTATGGCACGCGTCAAAGGGGGCGTCACCGCGCACGCCCGCCACAAGAAAGTTCTGAAAAAAGCGAAAGGCTATTACGGCCGCCGCTCCAACACCTTCCGCACCGCCAACGCCGCGGTCGAGAAGGCCGCGCTCTATTCCTATCGCGACCGCAAGGTGAAGAAGCGCAATTTCCGCTCGCTCTGGATCGTGCGCATCAACGCCGCCGTGCGCGAAGAGGGGCTGACCTATTCGCGCTTTATCAGCGGGCTGGTGAAAGCGGGCATCGAGCTTGACCGCAAGGTAATGGCCGATATCGCGATGAACCAGCCGGATGCGTTCAAGGGCTTGATCGCGCAAGCCAAGGGCGCGCTGGGGTAGTAGCCCTTCTCCCATCGAGGGGAGAAGGTGGCCCGAAGGGCCGGATGAGGGGGGTCGCGACCTCTCCGGTGAAAGCCCATTCCCCTCACCCGTCGCTTCGCGACACCCTCTCCCGTCAAGGGGAGAGGGTTGGGAGCTAGTGATGACCGCCAAAGCAGCTGATCTCCAATCCCTCGAACGCGATCTCTCGGCCCGCATCGCCGCCGCCAGCGACGACGCATCGCTCGAAGCCATCCGCGTCGAGGCGCTGGGCAAGCAGGGCTCGGTATCGGCGCTGATGAAAACGCTGGGGTCGATGAGCCCCGACGAGCGCAAGCAATTTGGGCCCAAGCTTAACGCGCTGAAAGAATCCGTCAGCGAAGCGATCCTGGCCAAGAAGGCCGCGTTCGCGGAAGCAGCGCTTGAAGCGCAGCTCAAGAGCGAAGCATTGGACGTGACGCTGCCGCCGGTGCGTCCTCGTGTAGGCACGATCCATCCTGTCAGCCAAGTCATGGAAGAGCTCGCGCGCATTTTCGGTGAGATGGGGTTTACGGTCGAGGAGGGGCCCGACATCGAAACCGACTTCAACAATTTCACCGCGCTGAATTTTCCCTCCAAGCATCCCGCGCGCGAAATGCACGACACGTTTTTCATGAACGCAACCGACGAGGCCGGCGCGCGCAAAGTGCTGCGCACCCACACTTCGCCGGTGCAGGTGCGCACCATGCTGAAGCAGAAGCCGCCGATCCGCATGATCTGCATGGGCCGCACCTATCGCTGCGACAGCGATTCCACGCACACGCCGATGTTCCACCAGATCGAGGGTCTGGTGATCGACGAAACCTCAAGCATGGCCGATCTCAAAAGCGTGCTGATCGCCGCGATCAAGGCCTATTTCGAAGTGGACGACGTGCGCCTGCGTTTCCGCCCGCACCATTTTCCATTCACCGAACCGAGCGCCGAGGTCGATGTCGGCTGCGACCGCAGCGGCGGGCAGATCAGAATCGGCGCCGGGGCGGATTGGCTGGAAATCCTGGGCTCCGGCATGGTGCATCCGAACGTGCTCAGAAACTGCGGCATCGACCCGGAGAAATACCAAGGTTACGCCTTTGGCATGGGCATCGACCGCCTCGCCATGCTCAAATACGGCATGAACGATCTGCGCGCCTTCTTCGACGCGGATGTGCGCTGGCTGAAGCATTACGGATTCAGTCCGTATCTGCTGCCGGGTTTGGCTGCGGGGGTGGGGTGATGTTGTACAGAACACAGCACCCATCCCGTCATTCCGGGGCCGCCGGAGGCGGAACCCGGAACCCAGGGGCAACAGCCGTGCTAGTTGCCCCTGGGTTCCGGATCGCGCTGCTCGCGTCCGGAATGACGGACGCTAATTGTGGACCGAGCAATTAATGATCGACCCCCAACTCACTTCCCAGCTCCTGCTCGCGCTCGCGGGCGCGCTGATGGGCGCGTTCGCGGGGGGTGCGGTGTATTGGACCGCGGCCGGGCGCAACCAGCGCCTGCGCACGACGCTCGATCTCTACGCCGAGTTTCACTCGCCTCAGTTCAATCATGTGCGCATCGCCGCGCACGCCGCGATGCAGGGCAAGACGATGCCTGCCGCTTACGCAACCGCGCAAGGTGAGGCGCGCGAAGCGATTTCTTCCATCGTGCATTTCTGGGAAAAGGTCGCGCAGCTCTTGCGTATCCGCGCGGTCAATGAGCGCCTCTTGCGCCGTTTCTTCGCGCAATACGCGCGCTGGTGGGGCGAGTTGCTGTGCGACAAGCGCGAGGCGCTGGCGGATGCGGAATGGGGCGCGACGCTTGCCGACATTGACTGGTTGTTCGCTCGGCTGAAGCGCGAGCGGCGCGCGGGGTCGCGGCGATGATGGTCACCACAAAGAACCTTCTCCCCTTGAGGGGAGAAGGTGGCCCGAAGGGCCGGTTGAGGGGTTTACGCGCTATGCGAAGGGACCGCGTTCCCCTCACCCGTCGCTTCGCGACACCCTCTCCCCTCAAGGGGAGAGGGTTGGACCGCGTTTGTTGTACATTTCTGCTCCAGTGGCCAATCCCATGAAGTTCACGCTCTCCTGGCTCAAGGAACATCTTCAAACCGACGCTGCGGTTGGCGAGATCGTCGAGCGCATGACTATGGCCGGGCTTGAAGTGGAATCGGTCGACGATGCCGGCGCCAGGCTTGCGGCGTTTTCGGTTGCGCGCATCGTCAGCGCCGAGAAGCACCCGAACGCCGACAAGCTACGCGTATGCCAGGTCGAAACCAAAGACGGCGCGAAGGAAATCGTCTGCGGTGCGCCGAATGCGCGCGCGGGGCTGGTCACAGCGTTCGCGCCGCTCGGAACTTTTATCCCGGGCTCGGGCATTACGCTGGAGGCCAAGCCCGTGCGCGGTGTCATTTCGAATGGCATGCTGTGTTCGGGCGCGGAACTCGAACTCGATGCCGATGCGGAGGGCATTCTTGAACTCGATGCTTCGCTGCAGGTCGGAACCCCGCTGGCCGCGGCGCTCGGGCTCAACGATGCAGTGATCGATATCGAAGTCACGCCCAATCGCCCCGACTGGCTCGGCGTGGTCGGCATCGCGCGCGACTTGGCGGCGGCCGGACTTGGCGCATTCGTCACCAAAGCGGTTGAGCCGATCAAGGGTGGGTTCGTCTCGCCGCAAAAGGTCGGAACCGAAGCGCAAGATGCATGCCCTGTTTTCGCGGGCCGGCTCATCCGCGGCGTCAAGAACGGACCTTCGCCGGCCTGGCTGCAGCAGCGCCTGCGCGCGGTGGGCTTGCGCCCGCGCAACGCGCTGGTGGACATCACCAACCTCATCTCGCTCGACCGCGCCCGTCCGCTGCACGTCTATGACGCGACGAAGCTCGATGGGGTGGTGCGCGCGCGCATGGGCCGCGCCGGCGAGAGCTTCAAGGCGCTCGACGGCAATGAATATGCGGTCACGCCCGAGCAGTGCGTGATCGCCGATGACGTGCGTGTCCTTGGCTTCGGCGGGGTGATGGGCGGGGAATATTCCGGCTGCTCGGAATCCACCGTCGATGTGCTGATCGAGAGCGCGTATTTCGATCCGGCGCTCACCCACCAAACCGGGCGCGCCACCGGCATCGTTTCCGACGCGCAATATCGCTTCGCGCGCGGAATCGATCCGGAGAGCTGCGCGGGGGGCATTGAACTGGCGACCAAGCTGGTGCTCGAATTCTGCGGCGGCGAGCCTTCGGAGGTCATGATCGCCGGCGCCTCGCCAGCGCCGCCGAAATCGCTGGTTTTCGAGCCCGCGCGCGTGAAGGCGCTCGCCGGCATAGAGGTGAGCGCGGCGCGCACCAAGGAAATTCTCGCAGCGCTCGGCTTTGTTGCGAAATCCGAGGGCAACGAGTTTGTGGTGCAACCCCCGTCCTGGCGGCGCGACATCGAGGGGCCAGCCGATCTGGTTGAGGAGATCGCGCGCATCGAGGGCTTCGACAAAATGCCCGAGACCGCGCCCCCGCGCGCGTCCGGCTATCGCGCCCCGCCCGCGAGCGTTGGCGAGAGTCGCCTGCGACTGGGCCGCCGCGGCTGCGCTTCGCTCGGTTACAACGAGGCGATCACTTGGAGTTTCTGCGCGCGCGCGCATGCGGCCGCGTTTGGCGGCGGGGCTGAGCGGCTCATGCTCGCTAACCCGATCTCCGCCGACCTCGATTGCATGCGGCCTTCGGCGCTGCCAAACCTGCTGGTCGCGGCGCAGAAAAACGCCGATCGCGGCTTCGACGATGCGCGGCTGTTCGAAGCCGGGCCGATCTATGTCGACGACAGCGACACGGGTCAGCAGCGCACCATCGCAGCGGTGTGGCGTGCGCGTCCGCCGCGACATTGGCGCGCCGCGCATCTGCCGGATGTTTTTGATGTGAAGCGCGATTGCCTGATGGCGCTCGAGGCCATCGGCG
>JAKFYF010000344.1 GCA_021731005.1 Hyphomonadaceae bacterium | reverse complement strand
CAAGTCCTCGAGACGGACGACCGCCTCGACGGGATCAGCTGGGCGTTCAATCGATCCGCGCAGCCACTCATCCGCCTCTTTTAGCCGGGCGAGGTGCTCTTCCTTATCCATTGGATTGCATCCGCCGGGCGGCACGCACTGTGGTCTCGCCCTATAGAGCCACATCTACGGGGTCAGCGCGAGCGAGGACAACCGCGATGGCGCGAGTGACGGGGCTCGAACCCGCGACCTCCGGCGTGACAGGCCGGCGCTCTAACCAACTGAGCTACACCCGCATATTTCGCGAGAGCGAGGGGGTTAGGACAAGCCGTTCGCCCGGTCAAGCGCGTCACGGCGCGCGATGTGGCGCAGAAAAGTTAGGGCTGGGCGGTCTCTGGGTCTTCCCAGGAACGCGTCGGCGAATTGAGCCGAAGCAGCGCTTCAATGCGCTCGTTAGGCGCCAAAACGTCGGCGCCGCCGACGTCGCGTACTCCCGCGAAAGCCGCACCGGTGGCCACATCTATCGCGACAATGGCGAAGCCGTCCGCGCAGCCCTGATCTGAACAGCCTTTGAAGACGAGCGCTTCGGCCCCGCCGCCGGTGAGCAGTTCGCCTGGCGTCGCAGTCGCCATGCCGCGCCAGAGCCGGGCCCGGTCGGCGGCTGGGATGCCCATAGAGTCCGGGGTGTAGCGGACGCCCGCGGCAGCCACGAAGTCGGCATAGGTTTCCCCCGCATGGGGCCGAAGGTCGGGGACCTCCTCGGACGCTGCCGCCGACGCGGGAACTGGGGCAGCGCGCTCGGACGCGAGCCGGTCGCAGGCCGCCGCGCCCAGGGCGGCGGTCATGATCAGGCTGCGTGGAAGAATCCAGCTCATGGAGGGGAGTTTAGCTCCCCCGCTAGCCCAGGAGGAAGCGCCCTCCCCAGCGCATTCGACGGATGGAGGGGATGGCTTGCCCAGCCGAAGCTGCGCGGCGGGCCCAAAGTCCGCCTTCGCCCCGTGGGCTTCGGCGAGACAGCCTTCGTTCGGCTTCGCGCAGCGAAGGCTGGTGGGCGATGAGGGGATCGAACCCCCGACCCTCTCGGTGTAAACGAGACGCTCTACCGCTGAGCTAACCGCCCCAAGCCTAATGGCCCTTCCCTCTGGCGGTCCGCGCGATCCCGCGCAAGGGCGCTGTCAGCGCAGTTCCGCAAACCTCGCAGTGCCGGGCGTCCATATCGTGGCGATCCGTCGCGCACTCGGTGCAGCGGACAATCTTTTTCCGGCGCGAACGCCTTCTGTGCGATCGAGAAGAAAAGACTGACCCCCGCGATCATCGATTCTGACGCGCGAGCGCAGACGATTGCGGCGGATCACCCTTGGTTGCTCGCCATCGTCTTGAAGAATTCCGCGGCCTTGGGGTCTTCGCCCGTCGCCTCGCTCGGAATCTCTTCGCAGAACTTCACCCAGGGAATGCGGCTCTCCACGCCGTATTGGATAATGATCGGCGCTGTTTCTGGATGATCAAGCGTGCCGGTTGTGACGTAGAAGCGCGCTTCAGGCATGTTGTAACTGAACGAAAGCGGCGTGCCGCAGTCGCGGCAATAGGCGCGCGACGCGAGGTTGGAGCTGGCGAAGACAGCCGGCTCGCCCATGGTCCAGGCGAAGTCCTTCGTTTTTGACCCAACCAGCAGCGCGAACGCGCCACCGGTCGCGCGCTGGCACATGCGGCAGTGGCAGGCGTGGCTGTTTTCGAGCGGTACATAGAAGGCGTAGCGCACCGCGCCACATTGGCAGCCGCCTTCGGCAACGGGCGTCCGAGTTTCGGTCATGATGTCGCTCTAGCTCCGTTCGCGGGGGCGAGGCAACGTGCGCGCATCATGGACCAGCAACCTTCTGCCCTCGCCGGCGTGCGCGTGCTCGATCTTTCCCGCGTGCTCGCGGGGCCTTGGGCGACGCAAATCCTGGGCGACCTCGGCGCCGACGTGATCAAGGTGGAGAAGCCGGGCGAAGGTGACGACACGCGCGGCTGGGGTCCGCCCTTCACGACAAACCCGGACGGCGCTCAAGGAGACTCGACCTATTTCCTCGCCGCCAACCGCAACAAGCGTTCGGTCACCATCGACTTTGCGAAACCCGAAGGCGCGAACCTCGTGCGCAAACTCGTCCCGCACTGCCAGGTGCTCGTCGAAAACTTCAAGACGGGTGGGTTGAAGAAGTATGGCCTCGACTACGAGAGCGTCACCGCAATCAATCCAGCAATCGTTTATTGTTCCATCACCGGCTTCGGCCAAACCGGCCCGTACGCAAGCCGTCCCGGTTATGACTTCATGATCCAAGCGATGGGCGGCGCGATGAGTCTGACGGGCGATCCCGCCGGCGAGCCCATGAAGTCCGGCATCCCGACTTCCGATCTCTTCACCGGCATGTACGCGGTGACCTCCATTCTCGCGGCGCTCCGCCACGCTGAGCGCACAGGTGAAGGCCAGCACATCGATGTCTCGCTCATCGACAGCCAAATCGCGGTGCTGCACAATTATGCGTCCGCCTTCCACGCGACTGGTGAACAGCCGCGACGGTTCGGCAATGCGCATCCATCAATAGCGCCGTACCAGGTCTTTCCGACCTCTGACGGCCACGTCGTTCTAGCCGTCGGCAATGACGGCCAATTCCGCGCCTTCTGCGACTCCGCCAATCTGAAGCTCGCCAGCGATCCGCGCTTTGCCACCAACGCGGCGCGCATCATCAACCGCATTGATCTGTCAGACGCGATCAGCGTGGCGATGATCGAACGCACAACGGCCTATTGGGTGGAGGCGATGGAGCGAGCGGGCGTGCCGTGCGGGCCGATCAACACGCTGCCGCAAGTGTTCGCCGATCCACACGTGCAGGCGCGGGGCGCGGTCGAAACCATCACGCGCGCAAACGGCGTCACTGCGAAGCTCACAACCAGTCCGATCCGTATGTCGAAAACGTCGCCGGAAGCCCGCATCGCGCCGCCACTGCTCGGCCAAGACACCGACGATGTCCTCACATCCATGCTCGGCGCGAACGAGACGGAACTTCGCCGCTTGCGGGAACAAGGCGTAATTTAGTCCATTGCTTTTGCAGCAAGGTGCGGAACACCCGGCGCGACGCAACGTTTAAGGCGACTGACCTTCTTCAAGGAGTAGCTCTATGCGTCTTACGCTCATGGCAATGATGGCGTCGTCGGCTTTGCTCGCCGCCGCCTGTACACAATCCGGCAATGTTGAGCGAGGCGCAGCGACAGGCGCAGTGCTTGGCGGCGTGGCCGGCGCAGTGATCGGCAACAACACCGGCGACGGCGATGCGGCGCAAGGTGCTGCGATCGGTGCCGCGATCGGTGCAGCTGGCGGTGCGTATGCTGGTTGCGTACGCGACGGTGGCTGCGGCGCCAGCGGCGGCAACGTCAACCGCCGCCAATCCTACGATGCGCGCAGTGGCCGCTACTACTTCCAGGACCAGCAATCGGGCCGCTGGTTCTATGAAAACGGCGACCCCTACCCGTAGCGGTCGTCGCGTTTCGCGAATAACAGAACGCCGCGCTCCATTGGAGCGCGGCGTTTCTCATTGCAGGACTGGGAGGGCCTGCCAACCGAAGCTCGCGCGGGTCAGGCACGGTCCTCCTTCGCCAAGGCTACGGAGGACGCCCTACGCTCGGCTCACGCGAGCGAAGAATGGTCGGGGCAGAGGGATTCGAACTCTCGACATCCAGCTCCCAAAGCTGGCGCTCTACCAGGCTGAGCTATACCCCGACTGATCGCGCCGCTTTGCCATGCGCGGGCGTTGCCTGCAACAAGGGCTAGCTTGGGAAGATGCGATGCCGCACGCGCTGGCCACGGCGAATACCCATCGCCTCCGCACGTCCCGCACGGAGCTCTAGAACGCCGCGCACCACGCCAGCAGAGGGAATGGTTTCGTCGGAATATGGCGGCGCGTTGTCGGCGATGTTGAGAATACGGCCGTCGGTCCCGATGAAGATGATGTCGAGCGAAAGCGGCGTGTTGTGCATCCAAAACGTCACGCTGCGCGGTTGAGGAAAATCGAACAGCATGCCGCGATCGTCGGGCAGGGTTTCGCGGAACATGAGGCCGTGATCGCGCTCCTGCTCGTCATCGGCGATTTCTACGTTGAGGCGAACCGGGCCGCTGTCGGTCTCGACGGTGAGCACCTCAGTCGCCGCTTCTGGGCCGATGCTCGCGCCGCTGGGACCCTCGGTGACTTGTTGCGCACAAGCGCTCCCGGCGAGAAGCGCGGCGCAGGCAAGCGCACGCAGCGTGGTTTTCAGCATGTCCCAATCCTTCAGTTTAGCGTGCTTCTAGCACGCCGACTGAACGCGGGATAAGGCGGGAAAGTGGCAGGCCCTAGGGGAGTCGAACCCCTCTTTTCAGGTTGAAAACCTGACGTCCTAACCGATAGACGAAGGGCCCACGGAACCGCTTGGAAACGCGGGAAGCGGCCATATAGAGGCGCCTGCCGGGGCTGGCAAGCGGGGGAAAGCCGATGATGCTTGGGGTGCTGGGGCTGATGACCGGCTGGCTGCTGCTGATGCCGCTGCTGGTGTTCATCTACGTGCAGCTCGGCGGACCCTACATCACCATCCTGGCGCCCTTCGCGCACATCGCGCTCTCGGTACCGATGCTCGGGTTTTGCACTATCGGCGGCATCACACTCGTCGCATGGTCGGTGCGGCGATTGGCGCGCGGCAACGAAGACCCGTTCGGCTAGCTCGCGTAGGTCGAACGCGCTGTTCCGGCGCTTGCGCCCACTTCGCCGAGCGCTTCCTCCAGATCGGCCAGATACTGTTCGCCCGCGACGAGGTGCACCGGTGTGAGCATCAGGTGCAGCGCCGGCGGATCGACCAGCGCGCCGGTGATCCAGCCTTTGTTGTGGAGCTTGCCGAGCAGCGCGAACGTGTCCGCCTCCGGGTGGCGGAACGAGATGATGCCGAGCTGCGGTTTGCCGAACACTTCGAAGCCGAGCCGCTTCACCCCCGCCTCGATCTTCTCACGCGCGTCGGTGACCATCTTCTGCTTCTGGCAATAGCCGTCGACGCCGAGGAAATTGATCACCGCCCACGCGGCTGCAATAGCGCCGCCCGGACGGGTGCCAGCGAGTGTCGGCGTGATCATGCGGCCGAGCGGCCAAGGGCCGGCGTCAAACGGCATGAATTCCTTCAGCGCGTCAGTGCGGAAGAACACGCTCGAGGCGCCCTTCGAGGCGTAACCGTATTTGTGCAGATCGCCCGAGATCGACGACACGCCTGGCACGCTGAAATCCCACGCCGCCAGTTCGGCGCCGTTCATCTTC
>JAKFYF010000128.1 GCA_021731005.1 Hyphomonadaceae bacterium | reverse complement strand
CGGCAGAGGCGCCCTTGCTCAAGCTGGTCGCGGCCATGCCCGGCGATCGCGCTTGCCGGGAAGACGCGGGCGTACGCGTGGGCGGGGCGCTTCGTCCTGTGATGGATGTCGATCCACGCGGCGCGCCGCTGCCGCAATGGCGCGAATGCCGCGCGCTCGCCAGCGACGAAGTCTTCGCCCTTGGCGGTCACGGCGCATCGAGCTTCGACAGCCGCTATTTCGGACCTGTGCATGAAGCCGACATGCTCGGAATCTATCGGAGCATCGTGGCATGGTGAGAACGCTCGCCTTGCTTCTTGCGGCAGGCGTCGCCACGTCGCCAGCCTTCGCGCAATCCACCGACTGGCGCAGCGCCGGCGGCGGCCTGTTTGTCGGCGCAGCGGAAGAACTCCAAGCGCCGGCGCCGCCTCCCGACTCGCCACCCTCGTCGCAGCCCTTCGACGCGATCGTGCGCCGCATCGCAACCGAGCACGATCTTGATCCGAATCTTCTGCACGCGATCCTGATCGTGGAGAGCGCGTATCGGCCGGACGCCGTTTCGAGGGCAGGCGCGCAAGGCCTCACCCAACTCATGCCCGGCACTGCGCACGACCTTGGCGTGGACGACCCGTTCGATCCCGAACAGAACGTCGCGGGCGGCGGCGCCTACATCGCCGGCATGCTTGAGCGTTATCGCGACGTGCGCCTAGCGCTCGCCGCCTACAACGCGGGACCCGGCCGCGTCGATCGCCTGGGGCGCGTGCCGGCCATTCCCGAAACCGAAGATTATGTGCGCGATGTTGTCGAATGCTTCCTCGACCTCACTGCCGGCCGCGCCATCCGCAGCGTTCGCGAATGCCGCAATGATGCGCTGCCGCCCGCCGAACACAGTCCTATTCTCATCGCGCGCACGCCATGATGGAGCCGCCCGTGTTTGCCGATGAAAACAGGCTGCTCTCGCCATCAGACGTCGCCGCCCTGCTCGACGTGAAGACGACGACGCTTGAGAAATGGCGTGAAACCGGACGCGTCGAGCTCCCTTTCGTCAAGCTCGGCGCTAAGGCGATCAAATATCGATACCGTGACGTCGTCGCTTTCATCAACGGGCGGGTGGCGACCTCCACGCAGCAGGCGCGCTTGCTTGACGCCGTGGAGGCCGGGCCGTGAAACGCACAAAGAAACATATTCGCGCGCGGCAAAGTCCGCCCATCAACCAGATGGAGCTGTTCGGCGAGAGCTTGTCGCCCTCTAAACCTGCCGCCACACGACCGTCCACTTCGCCACCGAAGACCTCCAAATTTCGAATGCCTCCAACTACCCTTGCGCCGCCCATCGGCGCTCTCTTGGACGTTCGTCAAGCAGCCGCACGCCTTGGGCTCTCCAAGTCGACCCTCGACAAAATGCGCTGCCGCGGCGTCGGGCCAAAATTTGTCAAATCCACCGACCGCGCCGTCCGCTACGACCCCAAAGATCTGGACTCCTGGGTGGAGAAGCGCCGACGGCAGTCGACCGGCCAAGGAGAGTGACCAACAGTGGTCCAGCCGGCTCCGGCACGCGCCCTACGGAAGATGGCGTCACTTAGAAGACCCTGCCTATTAGACGCCCGCGGATGAGATCGATCGCGTAGCCTGTTCGTGCTTTGTTCTTGACATTTTGTTTGTTTCTTCGTAGTAGTCGAAACGGGAGCGCATGATGGCGGCGGCGCGGCGCAGTCTTCATTTTGGATGCGTTCACCACGGGAAGTCGTGCAGAATCGACCTAGACTGCGCCCTACCGCGACATCGGCGCGATCGCGATTTGAGTGAACCATGCCTCGCACCGATCTTGTTCTTGAACTTCTTCGCGCCGGCGCTGCCGGCGACACGCCGCGCGTGAAGAGCACGGCCGAGCGCATGATCGCGGAAGAAAAAGCAAAGAAGCGGGGCGGTGTGGCGGCGAAATTATTGAAGGCGCTCGACGCTGGCGCCGCAGCGCCCCCATCAAGTGCGGCGCCGACCTCAATGCCTTTTCAAGCGCCGCGCTCAATGCCGCGCGCGACGGCGTTTTCACCTTCGCCACGCGGCGGCGAAGCGATCCCAAATCTGCCGGCAGTGGCTGAGCGCACGGCGCGTCGGCGTCTTGAAACGGTACGTCTGCCCGAAGACGTAAAGCCGCTTGTGCGGTCTCTGCTGGACGAACAGTCGCGCGCCAATGAATTGCGGGCCAACGGCCTTGAACCGCGCAACCGCCTGCTGCTCGTTGGCCCACCGGGCAACGGTAAGACGAGTTTGGCCGAAGCAATCGCGGCCGAGCTCGGCCGCCTCTTCCTGGTCGTGCGCTATGACGGCCTGATCGCGAGCTATTTGGGCGAGACCGCCGCGCGGCTCCGGCGCGTGTTCGAGATCGCTCAATCCATGCCTTGTGTTCTTTTCTTTGACGAAATGGACGCCATCGCCAAGGAGCGTGGCGACGCCAACGAAACCGGCGAAATCAAGCGCGTGCTGACGTCGTTGCTGACCCAGATCGACGAATTGCCGGCGACCTGTCTCTTGATCGCCGCCACCAACCATCCCCAAATGTTGGACGAAGCTGTTTGGCGCCGGTTTCAAATCCGGCTAGAACTGCCGACACCAAGCGATGCAGATATTCAGGCCTATTTTAAAGAAGCGGTAGCGCCGGCTGGGCGAGTGCCCGCTGCCGGCATCAAGCTGCTGCTTCAAGCGCTTGGGCAGGCATCATATTCGGACGCCGAAGAGCTTGCGTTGTCCGTGCGCCGCCGCGTGGTGCTTGAGGGAAAATCAAAAACCCTCACCGCCATCGCAGATGAGGCCCACAACGAATGGCTGCTTCGGTCAGGCCCTTCTCGGATTTTGACCGCAAATGTCGCAGAGACCCCACCAACGCCTTCCGGAGCCCGTCGCGGACGATCGCTGGAAGAGTAGTCAACTGAAACTTCCTCGCGTCTCCCGCCCGGGAGTTGCAACGCAACGCGAACGCTTCGACGCTATGTTCGAGCGCTTGCGCAATGCGCTCAGTTCTGACGCGGATATCGCCGCGCTTCGCTCTGATCCAACCGGTCTCGCGCCAAATCGCGGCCTTGTCTTCGTGACGGCGGAGCCTATTCAACGCATTCACGAAGCGATCGAGAAAGCAGGTCTCAACTTCGTCATCGAAGCGGCTGAGCGCTTCGAGCCGGACAACATTTTCTTCTACGACGAAGGCGTTGGCCGCCAGCTCGACGGGCGGCTCTACGTCACGATGCCGAACGAGGACGCGTTCCGCACGCTCATCAGCCTCTATGACCGCTTCGCCAACCAGGAAGAGTTCGAGCGTGGTCTGACGCCACTGCGCCACCTCTTCGAACTCTTGATCGACATCCGCCCTTGGAGCATGCGCGAGCGCGTCTCGGACGCGACCGCCGCCGCCATCGTAGAGCGCTTGCGTCAAGCGCCGGACGCGCGCGTGCGCCTTGAGATCGAAATATATCCAGGCAGCGTCGGCGCACGTCAGCGCGTGCTCGATGCGCTGGGCGAAGACGCGCTCATCCTACGCGAAGCCAATCTGCCCGATATCCGCTAGCATGGCTGCCTCGTCGAAATCTCGCCCGACACGGCGTTGTCTATCGCCGAACGCGTCGCTGGCGGCCCGAGCGAGAGCGACGACATCTTCCTGATCGAGCCGCACTCGGTGGTCCAGGCAGAACCCTTGCTCGGCGCGCCGGACACCGCAACGGCGCCTAATGTCGAGCGGCCGCTGCCGACGCGCGCGCCGCGCGCAGCTGTGCTCGACGGCATGCCGATCACCGAACATCCGCTCCTGCGGGAGCGCCTGATCGTCGTTGATCCTGATGGCGCAGCTGATCGCGTCATCGTTGCCAACCGGCGTCACGGCACAGCGATTTCATCCTTGATCGCACTTGGCGAGCTTCCGGCCAATGAGCCGCCGCTCGACTCCCGCGTTCTCGTGCGGCCGGTCCTTACACACGTCTCGACGCCCGATCTCGACGGCAAGGTTCTCGAGCAATTCGACGCCGACAAGCTCACCGTCGAGATCGTCAACGACGCCCTCAATCAATTTTTCGGCGAAAACCCCAACCCGAACGCCGCTGACGTCTTCGTCGTCAATGTTTCGCTCGGCGACCGCAATCGCCCCGCGGGCGCGGGACCCGTCTCCGGATGGGCGCGTTTGCTTGATTGGTGGTCCGCCACGGCAGGCGTGCTCTTCATCGTGTCGACCGGCAACGACACGAGCGATCTCGCGCTGCAGGATTTCGCCAACTACAACCAAGCCGACGACGCGGCTCCGGAAACGATGAACAGCGCCGCAATGCGCGCGCTCATCGCAAGCCGCGCCATGCGCCCCGTGCTCTCACCCGCCGAAGGCATCAACGTGTTTACGGTCGGCGCCGCACATAGCGAAGCTGGCGCGCCGCCTACGCTGCCCTCCAGCGTCAAGGATCCGCTGACATTCACGGGCGCGCCGTCTTTGATCACGCGTGGCGGACCAGGCATCGCCAACGCCATGAAGCCTGACGTGCTGATGCCTGGCGGGCGGACGTTGGGCGTCGTGCGCGCCACCGCATCAGGGCCTGCGTTGAAGTGGACACCGGCGGAGATCTTGTCTGGCCAGCAATCTGCGGGCGCGCCGGACGCCGCGACACAGCCGTTTCCGGTCGGCCGCTCGCACGGCTCCAGCAACGCCGCAGCGCTCGCGACACGTTTAAGTGTGCGCGCCGTCGACAATCTCATGGTCGAGGACGGCGCATTTCCCGAGGGTTTGGATCGCCGTCAATCCGCGCTTCTGGCGAAATGCCTGATCGGGCACGCCGCGGCGTGGGGCCCGGCCGGCCAATTTGCGTTACAGCTCGTGGCGCAAACGCCCCGCAACGCGCACCAAGAACGACGCGCCGTGTCCGATCTTTTCGGCTACGGGTTCGTCGACGCGGAGCGCGCGCTTTCCTCGACCGACGAGCGCATCACACTCCTGGATGTCGGCGTTGTCCGCAAGAACCAGGGCATCGTCTACCAATTCGCGCCGCCGCAAAGCCTCTCCCCTAGCACCGAACGACGTATCATCACCGGCACGGTCGCCTGGTTCACGCCTGTGCAGGCGACGCGTCGGCTCTATCGTCAGGCCGAGCTTTTCATCGACGACCTCTTCGACAACGGCTATGCGCTGGGCGTCGATCCTCAATCGGCTCAGCCGATGGAGGCGCTTGCCTGCCGCGGCACGATCTGGACCCAGAAGTTCGACGGCGCGCGCGCCATCGCGCACGGAGAAGACGACCTGATCACGCTTCGGGTGTCTTGCCGGGAGACCTATCCTGGTGCGCTCTCCTCGCGGATGGACATCTATTACGCCTGTC
>JAKFYF010000242.1 GCA_021731005.1 Hyphomonadaceae bacterium | reverse complement strand
TCGGCGGAGAGCATTTCCAGGAACGCTTCGATCAGGGCGGAATCGGACATCCGCGAGAGCTTAGAACAATTTCGGAGGGGGTAGGGGGTGGGTGATACTCTGATCTTTCCAGGTAGGAGCGCGCGGCTCCCGCCGCGCATGGAGACACCGCACCTTGTCCGCAAAAAATGCGCGCCAGGAGGCGCGCGCTCCAACTCTTTGACGCTTGTGTTTCACCCCTCGCAGCCCCTCGCAGGGAGGAGGATTAAAACGCCCGTCAATGCTTGATCGGCTCGGCAATGACGCGGGCGACGCGCACTTCGCCCAGCGCCAGTTCGTTTTGCAGCGCCGCAACGACCTCACGGAAATGGTCGAGGCCGGGATCGGTGCGCAGCATGCGGGTGAGGGCGGCCCGGGCGCGCTGGCGACCTTCCTCGAAAGTAGGGGCATGCAACACAGCCACGGCGCCCAGCAGGTTAGACAGGACGCCCAGGCGCTCGTCCCGGGAAGAGGCTTGGGTGTGTTCGGCGGCGTGCAGCATGGCGGTCTCCCTTGTCTGTGGGAGAGGGATACGCTCCTATTCCTGAAGCGGCGGGGAAGCGCCTCTTCAGGCAGGATTCACGGTCCCCGAACCAACACGCCGTCCTTCATCACCGCCACAATGCCCGTACGCAGCAGATCGATATCCGCCAGCGGATCGCCCGCCACCGCGATCAGATCGGCGCGGCGGCCGGACTGGAGCGAGCCGATTTCGGCCTCCCGCCCTAGCAGCCGCGCGGCATTGATGGTGGCGGACTGGATCGCCTGCATCGGCGTCATGCCGTGGCGGACCATGTAGGCGAATTGGCGCGCGTTCTCGCCGTGGGGATAAACGCCTGAATCCGTGCCGAAGGCGATATTGACGCCCGCGCGCACCGCGCGCCGGAACGCTTGGCGTTGGATGTCGGTGGTCTCCAGGTTCTTGCGCAAGATCTCCGCTGGCCAGCCGTCGCGGCGGCCGATTTCGTCGATGTAGTCGCCATTGTAGACGTCGGCCACCAGCCAGGTTCCGTGCCGGCGCATCAGGGCGATGCCTTCGTCGCCGAGATAGGAGCCATGCTCGATCGAACGCACCCCCGCGCGCACGGCGCGGCGAATGCCTTCCGCGCCATGCGCATGCGCGGCAACAAAGCTTCCGCGCGCGGCGGCTTCTTCAACGGCGGCGCGAATTTCCGTCTCGGTGTATTCCGAAGCCGCCGGCGTGGTGCCTGCTGT
The DNA here is from genome assembly GCA_021731005.1 of Hyphomonadaceae bacterium. Lineage (GTDB taxonomy): Bacteria > Pseudomonadota > Alphaproteobacteria > Caulobacterales > Aquidulcibacteraceae > Vitreimonas. The sequence goes on along the minus strand of JAKFYF010000242.1, from coordinate 4,147 downwards.
GAGCACCGCGCCGGTGGCGATGATCTTGATAAAGTCGGCGCCGCCCGCGAGCAATTCGCGCACGCGCTGGCGCACTTGTGCTTCGTTGTCAGCAACACCGCGGCGCATTTCGGCGGGAACGACAACATCGGGCGCGGTTCCAGTGACCTCGCCGCCGCCGCCGGTGATCGTAACGTAGGCGCCCGCTACGAACATGCGCGGGCCTTCGATCTGGCCGGCGGCAATGGCGTCGCGAAGTGCAACATCAGTGAAAGCGCGATAGGCGCCGACATCGCGTACGGTGGTGAAGCCCGCATGGAGCGTGGCGCGCGCATTGGCGGCGCCGATCAGTGCGTCGCGCGCGGCTGAACTCAAGAGCGGTGCTGCGACGTTGGAGGACGTGATGTCGCCCACCAGATGGGAGTGCATGTCCATGAGGCCGGGCAGCACCGTGTAGGCCGACCAGTCGGTGATGGGCGGACCGTTGGGCGGGCCTGCGGGGAACGGCGCGACCGAGGCGAAGCGTCCGTCCTCGATGCGGATGAGCTGATCGGAGAGCACGCGGCCTTCCACCACGTCGATCACGCGGCCAGCGCGGAGCAGTACGGTTTCGGCGTGCGCGGCGCCGAGGGCGAAGCTTAGAATGAGCGCCAGTGCGCCGGCGATGACAGTCCTTGTCAGTCGAAACATTCCCCACTCCTTGCCTGCCACCGGTCCCGCCGCTCTCATCGCCGTTCGCGGAGGGGTAACAATCGTGACCACGCGCATCATCAAACAACTGGAAGGCAATTGTCATCGTTTTTCGCCAGCCAATAATGTGCGGCGCCGCAAGCCGGCGCCTCCCTTCCGTTGCCAAGCTCTTCGATGTCAAACCGGCGCCTAGGCGGTCTAGGCGGGGGCGGGCCGTTCTGCTACCCTGTCGTCATGTCCACGCTTTCGCTCACACTTCCGAAGACCGATGCTGATCGCCTCGCGGCGGTTGCCGCGCGCGAAGGCGTTTCGGTGGAGCAGGCTACAATCGCCGCCGTGAAGGCCCATTTGGATGCGGATGCCGCCGACCGCGCCGAAATCGTGGCAGGCTTGGCGGAACTCGATGCCGGGCAGGGCATGTCGCTGGATCAGTACGAGCGCGAAATGGACGCTTTCATAGCGACGCTCGGCGCGGCGCGTGGCTAAGCGTCCGAGGCCGCAGGTTGTCCTCTCGCCGCGTTTTCTCGCGGAAATGAAACACCAGATCGGATGGATCAACCAACGCAATCGGCCCGCCGCAAGAGCCGCCGAAGCGCGCGTGCGTGTGGCGCTGCGACGGCTTGGCCGGTTGCCCCACATGGGCCGTCTGGTCGCATCGCCGGAACACGCGAACTGAGCGCTTATAAGACCCGATTCATCATTGCGTATCGAGTGAGGGAAGGCGCAGTCGAGATTGCGGCGCTGCTGCATTCATCGCAGCAATGGCCGACCGAACTTTGACTCCCCTGACCGCGTTGTCAGCCCTGTTTAGCCTGCAAATCTACGCGCGAGGCGGCGCAACGCTGCTTCGAGCACATCGCGTTGCTTGCAGAAAGCGAGGCGCACGAGCACCAGGCCAGCGCTGTTCTTGTCACTCCGCCCATACCTTTCCTCCGATTCAGTCGTCTGGCCTACATTGCCACACCAGTGAACCAAGTTGCCCTGTTAGGCGTACTACCCTCATGCGCCACATCTTTCTGCTCTCGGCACTCGTGCTCCTCGCCGCCTGCGCGTCGCAACCGGTCAATCGAGCGGCGGTCAGTCCGCTTTCCGTCGCCTCAATCGAAACCCAGCGCTACCTCGGCGCCTGGCATGAGGCGGCGCGACTGCCCAACCGGTTTGAGCGCGACTGCGTGGCGGTAACCGCCGAATACGGGATGCGCCCAGACGGGCTCATTTCCGTGCACAATGTCTGCATGCGCGCCGATGGCTCTACACGCGACGCCATGGGCCGGGCCCGCCGGGTCGGGGTGGGCGAGGAGGGCAAGCTCAAGGTGAGTTTCTTCGGTCCGTTCTGGGGCAATTACTGGGTGCTCGGGCGCGCTGAGGATTATTCCTGGAGCATCGTCGGCGAGCCGAGCGGGCGCTACCTCTGGGTGCTTACCCGCGCCGAGCGCATCACGCCGGAGGAGCGGGCGATGTTCGAGGCGCGGTTGCGGGCGCTGGGGTATGATGTGAGCAAACTCATTTGGAATTGAGGCTTCCGCGTGCGACACGACCAGCATTGGCATGTCGCCCTCCGGCTGCAAGGCTAGTTGCGCGGTTTGTCTCGGAAAATCGACACCAAAGCCACGACGATCGCCAAGGCCGAAACAAGGCGCAAGAGGTAGACGTAGGCCTTGGTAACCAGGTTTTGATCGGCCATCACCAGTGGATTGAGATCGACGGCGAAGGCGCTCTGCAGATCGCCGAGGAGTGGCGACAAGAGATTGTACCACGTAACCTGCAAGAACGATCTTGCGCTGGGGTGCTCGATGCCGGCCAAGCTCGCATCGCCATGGGCGTACATGATCGCAAACGTTGCCGACGCGTAGCCGACCAAAAGGAACACGCCGGGAATTATTGCAAGCGAACCCAGCCACCGAAATGGCCCATGATAGGCTTCGTGGGCCTTGCCCAGCCTGCGCACGGCATGGCTGAGAACTGCGATGCCTGCTGCAGCGATAAGGTACAGGAGCCACCGGGTCTCTCCCGGCATCGTTGAAAATGTGGCGCCAACGGCTCGTGTGACGGTGCTGTTCGCCCAATCCTGAAAAAGCGGCGCCACCACGAGAAACAAGAATAACATGGCGGAACCGCCAAGCAGCATCGCAAAGAGCATGGCCGCTGGGATTAGCCTTGATCGCTCGGCTTTCGTCAGCTTTGCGGCCGTCATCTGCTCAACTCCCGCATCGCTCCATCCAGCCCCTCGATGGTCAACGGAAACATCCGCTTCTCGCCGATGATCTCGCGCACCAATTGGATGCTCGGGGTGTGGTCCCAGTGGGCGCGCGGGGTGGGGTTGAGCCAGACGCAACGTTCGTAGATTTGCGCCACGCGCTGCAGCCAAAGCGCGCCGGGCTCCTCGTTCCAATGTTCCACGGAGCCGCCGGGATAGGTCACTTCGTATGGGCTCATGGTGGCGTCGCCGACGAACACCACGCGATAATCGTGGGGAAATTTGTGCAGCACGTCCCAGGTCATGGTTTTTTCGTCGTGGCGGCGGCGATTGTCTTTCCACACGCTCTCATAGAGGCAATTGTGGAAGTAGAAAAACTCCATGTGCTTGAACTCCGCGCGCGCGGCGGAGAATAATTCCTCGCACAGCTTGATGTGTGAATCCATCGAGCCGCCGATGTCGAAGAAGAGCAACACCTTGATCGTGTTGCGCCGCTCCGGCCGCAGCACGATGTCGAGATAGCCTTCGCGCGCGCTCTTCTTGATGGTGCCGTCGAGATCGAGTTCGTCAGGCGCGCCGGAGCGCGCGAATTTGCGCAGGCGGCGCAGCGCCACCTTGATGTTGCGCACGCCGAGTTCGACGCTGTCGTCGAGGTTCTTATACTCGCGCTTGTCCCAGACTTTGACGGCCTTGCCCTGGCCGCCCTTGCCGCCGATGCGCACACCTTCGGGATTGTAGCCGCCATTGCCATACGGGCTCGTGCCGCCCGTGCCGATCCATTTCGAGCCGCCCTCGTGGCGGCCTTTCTGTTCCTCAAGCCGCTGCTTCAGCGTCTCCATCAATTTGTCCCAGCCGCCGAGCGATTCTATCTGCGCCTTCTCCTCGTCGCTGAGGAATTTCTCGGTAAGCAGCTTCAGCCACTCGGCCGGGATTTCGGCGTTGATCGCCTCGGCGGTGTTCTCAAGCCCCTTGAACACATGGCCGAACACCCGGTCGAATTTGTCGAGGTTCTTCTCGTCCTTCACCAACGCCGCGCGCGAGAGGTAATAGAAATCCTCGACGTTGGTATCGATGGCCTCTTTCTCCAGCGCCTCCACCAGCACAAGGTATTCCTTGAGGCTGACGGGCACACGCGCCGCGCGGAGTTCGGTGAAGAAGCGTTGGAACATGGGAAGAGCTTAGCGCGGGGAAGCGCTAGAGCGGAACCCTCTCCCTTGCGGAGAGGGTCGCCGCGAAGCGGCGGGGTGAGGGGCGGGCCGACAATCAGGCGCCTGTGTGCCG